>JACQES010000104.1 GCA_016200495.1 Gemmatimonadota bacterium | reverse complement strand
GACGGGGTCTTTCGCTGGCAACGGAAACGGGAGGCCATTCGCCAAGAAGAGGGGTTGGACGGCATCGATGGGATTCGCACCAGTGAGCCCAAGAGCCGGCTCACTGCCGACGACGCGGTGCGCGGTTACAAGAAATTGTGCCAGGTGGAACAGGCCTTTCGGGTCTGCAAGGGGCTGGACCTGATGATCCGGCCGATCCATCATCGGGTGCCGCCGCGGGTGCGGGCGGCGTGAGGGGTGCAGCGCCGAACTGCGCCGCGGACAGCAGGGTGATCAGGGTCGTCCAGGTCATGGGTTGCTCCGGGGTTCTTGCGTCTGCACGGACGGCATCCCCGCGGGGACGCTCATCCAACCGTCAGGGCTGGTCGAGTCGAGCACCAGCGGCGCTTCCGGGGAGAGGCCGGCTTTCTTCAGGCATTCGAGCGTATTCCACAAACGGGTCGCGGCCCGGTTCAAGTCTTCGGCGCGCTCGCCCGAAATTCGCTTCGCCAGTTTGAGGCGCGTGCTGCCGAGCAGGTCGCGCGACCACGCCGCGAGCTGCGCCTCGCTCCGCGCCTCGGGGGAACTCGTCATCCACGTGAGCAGCGTCTCCACCTGGCCGAAGTGCTCCGTGGACGCGGCCTGCCACACCGCCGCCGACGTCACGCTGTCGGCCCGGGCCTCGCGCTGTGCCACGATCGAGCCGCGCATCTGCCGGCCGATCCCGACGCCGATGACGAGCAGCATCGTCGCGGCGATCGCGTACGCCCAGCGGGGCGGGGCGAACGCACGCGGGACGTCGCGCGCCGTCGCCTCGCTCGCGGCCGGGGCCCCACCCGCCACCACGCGCAGGGCCGGGGCCGCGGGCTCGACGGTCGACGCGGCCGCGCGCCGCGCCGCGATCGCCGCCCACATCGCCTCGCGCGGGACCGGCGCGTCGCTCGCGTGGTACGCGCGCGCAGCCTCTCCCGCCGCGCCGTCCAGCGGCGCCACCTCGTCCATGTCGTCGTCCATGCGATGCTCGGTCATGCCCATTCCCCCGCGAAGTCCGCCAGCGCCGTGCGCAGCTTGGCGCGTGCCCGGAACAGCTGTGCCTTGCTCGTGCCAGGCTGGATCTCGAGCGCCTGGCCGATTTCCTCGTGCGTGTACCCTTCCACGTCGTGCATCACGAACACCGTCCGGTAGCCGTCGGGCAGCGCGTCGATCGCCGCGTGCAGCCGCGTCTTCAGGTCCGGCTCCGCCTCGCGGCGCGTCGTCGGCACCTCGGGCGGCTCGTCCATCGTCACCTCGATCCGGCCGCGGCTCGTGCGCGCCTTGATCCCGTTCAGCGTCACCGACACGCAGATGCGGCAGATCCAGGTGGAGAGCGACGCCTCGCCGCGGAACTGCGCCAGCCGGTCGAACGCGCGGACGAACGTCTCCTGCGTGTAGTCCTGGGCCGCGGCCGCGTCCCCCGCCAGGCGATGCGCCAGGCGGTAGACCCGGTCCACGAACCGGTCATAGAACTCGCGCTCGGCTCGCGGGTCGCCCCCGCGCACCGCCGCGATCAGTTGCTGGTCGTCCACGCGTCCCCAGGGTTGCCGCGTTCGGCCGGTCGTGCGTCGTGCCCCCCTCCGACAGGGTCACCCCCGGAAGGGTTGCGTGGGGCGGGCCGCCCCCCCGGCAACCCTCGCCGCCCCCCTCGGTGTCCATTGGGGCGAGTCACCACGTGGCCCCTTTCCTGATCACCGGAGCAGCATCCATGCGTCCCCTCGTCCTTGCCCTCTGCGCACTGCCGCTGGGCGCGGGCCTCCGCCCGCTCGCCGCGCAGTCCGAGTCCGTCCCGCGCCGCGCCGAGCGCGGCGTCGTCATCACCCGCCCCAATGGCGGCAATTTCTCCTTCAGCTTCGACGGCGATCGCGACCGCGCCTGGCTCGGCATCAGCACCGCCTCCGGCGGGAAGCGCGACACGCTCGGCCTCCTCATCCAGTCCGTCGGCCACAACTCGCCCGCCGAGAAGGCGGGGCTCGAGGAAGGGCAGCGGCTGCAGGCCATCAATGGCGTCTCCCTCAAGCTCGACCGCGAGGACGCCGGCGAACCGGAACTCACGGGCATGATGCAGCGCCGGCTCACGCGCGAGCTGGCCAAGGTGAAGCCGGGCGACGAGGTGTCGCTCTCCGTGTGGGCCAATGGGGCCACGAAGACGGTCCGCGTCAAGACCGGCTCCCCCGACGACATGCTCGACGAGGGCACGCGCAACCTCAAGGAGCGCGCCGCCAACCGCGCCGTGCTCGGCGTCGCGCTTTCGCCCACCGGCACCAAGCGTGACACGCTCGGGATCTTCGTTTCCGGCGTCACGAGCGACGGCCCGGCCGAGAAGGCGGGGCTCGCCGAGGGCGACCGCATCGCCGCCATCGATGGGACCGACCTGCGCGTGCAGCGCGACGACGCCGGCGACGAGGCGATCGCCAACTCCCGCCGCAACCGCCTCACCAAGGCGCTCCGCGAGAAGAAGCCCGGCGATGAGGTCACGCTGCGCGTCTATCAGGGCGGCCGCTACCGCGAGCTCAAGGTCAGGCTCGGCAAGGCGTCCGACTTGGGCGAGGGGTCGTTCTTCTTCGGCGACGGCATCGACGGGCTCAACATCCGCGGCATGATGATGCCCCGCATCCCGCTGCCCGCCATCTCGATCCCGCGCATCTGGCGCGGCGACGACGACGGCGAGACGCCGCTGACGATCCGGGCCCCGCTCGCGCCGCGCGCCCCGCTCGCGCCGGCCCTTCGTGCGCGCGTGTTGCGCGGGATGGTGAGCATCTAGCGTCAGGGCGCGCACCGGGCGACCCCGGCGCGCGCGGCAGAAGCGAGGCTCCTGCAAACCGCGAGGTCCGCACGCCAGGCGTGCGGACCTCGCGTGCGTCCGGAACCCCCCGATGGCTAGAACGTCGGTCCCAGCAGCACCGCGTTGAGCACCAGCCGGTCGAGCGCGCGCCACCACCCGCGGAACATCGGCTCGTTCGCGAACGCCACGAGGTGCCCGCCGCCGATCTTCTCGTGCACGAGGAACGCCGTCCCCTTGAGCAGCCGCTCCGTGTTGTCCGGGAAGGTGAACCCCGCGCGCTTGAGCGGCCCCGTCGTCGGGAAGACCGCCACGTTCGAGCCGTCCTTCGAGAGCTTGAAGAATGTGTCGGTCTCGAGCATCACCGTGAGCCGCTGCTGCTCGTACCCGTACGTGAGCCAGTGCGTCCGGTCGAGCACCACGTCGAAGTGGCTTCCGGGCACCGGCTGCGGCGCGTCGGGATTGGCGCTGGGCGACGTCACCGCGAACAGCGTGTCCGCCGGCGCCTTCACGCCGTCCTTCGCGTCCTTGCCCTCCTTCTTCTCGTCCGCGCCCACCGCGCGCGCCGAGGTGAAGTTCGCGTTCTCGCTCGCCGCCCACTCCGTGGCGCCGGCCATGGTCACGAGCGTGCCCCCCTTCTCGATCCACGCGCGCAGGTTGGGCGCCTTGCCCAGCCGCGACGGATTCCCGTTGGGCAGGATGATCACGTTGAACGCCGACAGGTCGCCGTTGAGCGCGTCCACCGTGATCGGGGTGAACAGCAGGCCGTAGCGCTTCTCGAGGCTCCACCACACGTGACCGTAGCTCGACACCGACACGCCGTCGCCGCCGACGAGCGCGATGCGCGGCGCTTCGACGGCGCGCACCACCTCCGAGCCCGTGCCGTACTGCGCCGACTCGGGGAACGCGGTGTTCACCCCCGTCACCTCCACCCCCGCCTCGCGCGCCAGCGCGTCGATCCGGCGCGCCAGCGTCGAGTCGTTCCGCGAGACGCGCGCGATCCACGTGCCGCGCGGCCAGTCGAGCTTCCCCGTCTGGATCGGCTCCGTCGCGATCGCGAGCCGGAACCCCTCGCGCATGAGCGCCCCCACCAGCCGCGCCGCACCGTTCCGGTCGTTGCGGAAGAGGAACGCCGAGCGCGCGTTCTGCCCGTCGACCACGCCGCCGCTCACCGCCACCGGCAACTGCTCGCCGTTCACGCGCGGTGCGTCGGCTGCGGGCGCCGCGAGCAGCTCGCCCGTCATCGGCGCCGCGTCGTCGGTCCACCAGCCGTCCACGCCGAACGCCACCGGCAGCGCCCACGCCGTGATGTCGTAGAACTCGTACCCCTCGCCGTCGGCCTGCTTCCCGCGCTGCAGGTTGCGCTTGAACCGGTCCACCTGCGCCTTGGCGAACACCGGGTCGAGCACCGGGTCGGCATCGAGGAACGCCTTGGCCAGCTTCCCCTGCGGCTGCGCGAGCTCCACCACGTACGAGCCCGCGGGGAAGGTGCGCGTGCCCACCGCGTCGTCGGCGTACGCGTGTGCCTTGGCGCTCGTGAGCGGGCGCGTGAGGCGGTGCACCTCGATGCCGCTCCGCAGCAGCATCGCGGCCAGCTCCGCCGCGCGGCCCGGGTCGCTCCCCGGCGCGAACACGACGCGCTTGACCGTCCCCGTCCTCCCCTCGGCCACCGCCACCTGGCGGAACGCGAGGTAGTCCTTCACGCGCTCGCGCGCGCGGCGCGCCGTCGTCTCGAACGTCGCGATGGACGCGACGTAGTGCTTCGCGATCCCGTCGCGCAGCGAGAGCAGCGTGCCGTCGGCGCGCTTCTTGAGCAGCGCCGGGCCGCCGTCGGTCTCGTACGTGGCGCCCATCGCCCCCGTGAGCGCGGGCCACGAGTCCCAGTAGCCCGGGTAGTAGAGGTCGAACTGGTCGCGCACGTAGTACAGCCAGCCGTACTGGTCGAACGCGGCCGCGTTCCCCTGGCCGATGATCTCGTTCCACTTCACCGGGAACGCGCCCGCGATGTTCGCGTTCACCGGCCGCGCCGCCGGCGCCATGTAGTACTGCGACACGTACCCGTGCAGGTCGGCCGTCACCATCGGGTGCCAGCGCAGCATGCCGCGGATGAGCGCGCGCACCTCCTGCTGCGTCGTGCTCATCACGTCGCGGTTCATGTCGAACCGGTAATGGTTGTACCGCCCCGAGATGCTCCACGGCTGCCCGCGCTGTTGCTCGATCGCCTGCCGTTCGGGGCTCCCCACCGCCACCGAGTTGCTCCACACCGAGAACCGCTCGTGGCCGTCGGGGTTGGAGCTCGGGTTGATCACCACGATCGCGTCCTTGAGCAGCCGCACCGTCTCCGGGTCGTCGCTCGCCGCGAAGTGGTAGAGCAGCTGCATGCTCGCCTCGTAGCCCGGCACTTCGTCGCCGTGCACCGAGCCCGCGAACCAGACCACCGCCGGCGTGCGCGCCGCGAGCGCGTCGAGCTCCGCGGCGCCCGCCCCGCGCGGGTCGGCGATCCGGTCGAGGTCGGCGCGCACCGCGTCGAGCCGCGCGATGTTCTCCGGGCTCGACACGATGAACAGCCGCATCGTCCGCTTCTCGGCCGTCGTCCCGATCACCTCCACGTGCACGCGATCCCTGGCCGCGTCGGCGATCGCGAGCAGCACTTTCTCCTGCCACGCGTACTGCGTGTGCCACGCGCCCACGTCGTAGCCGAGCACCGACTCGGGGCGGGGCACCGCCGCGCGATACGGTCCACGGCCATAGAAGGTGAACTGCGCGTCGTCGCGCGGGCCCGACCCGGCGCGCGGGGCCTGCGCGGCGAGGAGGGCGGGGAGGGCGAGTGCGGCGACCGCGGCGGGCCGGATCGAGCGGAAGAACGCGGCGCGCGCGGCGCGCGGAAGCAGGCGGAGCATGCGGGTCGGGGCGAGAGGGACGGGCGGCCCCGCTGATGGCGCGGACCGCCAGCGATTCTAACGTCCGGACGCGGCGCACCGCTGCCGCCATCGTGCGCGGCGCGTCGCTGGGCCTCACGCCCGGTCGCACCAGGTCGCGGCGGCTCGCGCCCGGTCGCCACGCGGCGCGACCCCTCTCGCCGCCCCGCGCGCCTTGACGCGGGCCGCGTGCCACGAAAGATTAGTTATACCTAATTCATGATGCCGCCTGACCTAATCCGCCGGAGCCTCCCCGCCGCCCCGCGCCGGGCCCTCCGCGTCGCCCGCCGCGCCTGCCTCCTCGGCGCCGTCGCCGCGGCCGCCGTGCATGCCCAGGCCGCCGAACGCCGCCCCGCCCCCATCGAGACCGACCGCCCCGACTTCATCGAGTCGTCCGTCGTCGTCCCCGCCGGCAGCTGGCAGCTCGAAAACGGCCTCCTCTTCGCCCGCACCGGCCCGCTCGACCTCACGCGCGGCACCGAGTCGCTGCTCCGCGTCAGCATCAACGCGCGCCTCGAGTGGCGCGTCGGCCTCCCCAACCTCGAGTGGGAACGCGGGCCGGGCGCCCTCGGCGCCGGCCACGGCGACGCCTACGCCGGCCTCAAGTGGCAGCTCGGCCCCGTGGGCCCGTGGGAGATGGCCATCATTCCCGGCACCTCGATTCCCGTCGGCGGCGCCGGCCGTTCGAGCGGCACGTGGGATCCCGAGCTCAAGTTCACCGCCGCGCGCGACCTCGCCGCCGGCTTCGACTTCGCGGGGATGCTCGCCCTCGCCGCCCCCACGGAGGACGGCGTGCGCGTCACCACCTTCCAGCCGGCACTCTCCATCGGGCGCGAAGTGACGCCCGTCGTGCGCCTGTTCGTCGAATGGGTCGGCGCCTACGAGGCGGGACGCGAGACCGGCCACCTCGCGCACGCGGGCGTCGGCTGGCAGGTCACCCCCGACGTGCTGCTCGACGCGCACGTGGGCCATCGCCTCAGCGGCGACTTCCCCGACAACTTCGTCGCCTTGGGCTTCTCCTTCCGTCGCGGCGCGTCGCGCTAGCGCGTCGGCCGAGCCGGGCGCAGCACTACGGCGCCGGCGGCACCGAATCGCGCCGCAGCGCGAGGCTGTCGCTCCGCGTCGAGTCGCCCGAGTTGACCGTATCCGCGGGTGTCCGCACCGGCACCGTCGCCGGCAGCGCTCCGCGCACCACCGCCGCGTGCACGACCGCGAACGCTGCGCGCATCGCCGGTGCTGCGGCCCCCGTCACCGGCGGCTGCGCCGCGATCAACGCCTTGGCCCGCGCGATCCGCGTCTTCTCCATGGGATGCGACGCGAAGAAGCGCAGCGCGCCGGGGCCGCGCTCCCCCTCGCTCGCCTGCAGCGTCTCGAAGAACAGGACGATGCCGCGCGGATCGTAGCCCGCGCGCGCCGCGTAGAGCAGCCCGGCCGAGTCGGCCTGCAGCTCGTCGGCCCGCGAGTACTTGGCGAACGCCGCGGTCGCGCCCACGCGGATCACCGTCTGCGCCACCGCACCCGAGCACCACCCAGTGAGGCCGCAGAACAGCGAGATCGCCACCGTGCCGACGGCCTGGCTGTCGCGCTGCTTGGCGCCGTGCCGGAGCCGGGCGTGCGCCACCTCGTGTCCCATCACGCCGGCCAGCTCGTCCACGTCGTGCGCCGCCTTCACGGTCGCGGTGTGCACGTACACGAACCCGCCCGGCAGCGCGAACGCATTGAGCGTCGTGTCCTCCACCAGCCGGAAGCGCCACGGATGCTCGCGTGGTCCGGAGGCATCCACAAGCGAACTCCCGATCGCCTCGAGCGCGGCCGTGGCCGCGCTGTCCGTGACGATCGGGAGCTGTCGTTCCACCTGCTCGGCGTCCGCCTTGGTCGCCGCGTAGTCGGAGGCCTCGTCACCCCCGCCGCACGCGGCGACCGCCAGCAGGACGCCCGCGAACGCCCGGCGGATCACTCCGCGGGAGGACGCCCGCGCCCGCCACCCATGCCCGGCATCTCCTGGAAGCCGTCGGGCGCCTGGAAGAGCGCCGGGTCGACCTTCTTCTTCTCGACCTTGGTGACTTCCATGATCGTCTCGCCGTTCTTGGTCACCTTGAGCGGGAACATCCCCTTCTCGAGGCCGCGCGACCACCCCATCGGCTGGGGGCCACCGGGGCCGCCGCGACCGCCACCACCACCACCGCCGCCCATGCCGCGGCCCATCATGCCGCCACCGCCGCCAGGCGCGAACGTCCCGATCCCGCTCGCGATGCAGGCGTCATCCTTGTCGCCCGCCGCCGTCTCGATCGTCCACCACTCGCACTCGATGCCGGCGATCTTCTCCTTCTTCCCCGTCTTCGCGAAGGTCGGCTTGGGCGGCTGCTGCCCGTCCGGCATCTGCATCGCGCTCATGTCGGTCGAGCGGCGCATGTACATCTGCCGCTCGGGCATGATCATCAGCATCTCCTTCTTGTTCGGGTCGTTCACGATGGACATCGACATCTGCCCGCCCGGGCCCGTCATGTCCATGCGCGACACGCCGTCCTTCAGGTAGAGCTCCACGGGCATCGACCCGCGCTGGGTCGTCATCGTCATCGTGATCTGCCCCTCGAACAGCGACTGCGCGCTCGCGGAACGCGCCGCGAGGACCAGCGCCAGCGCGGCGGCGGCGAGGGTGGAAGTGCGGACTGCGGACATCGTCGGCATCCTGTGTGGAAGGTCAGGGTGAGGAGAGTGGGGCACGCGCGACCTGCCGGTCCACGCCCCCGAAACAATACACGCGCCGGGCCCCGTCCGCTGGCGCGCGCGACCCCGCCCCGCACGCCGGTGCGGCCGGCGGCCGCGCCGGGCGCGCCCCTACAACTCCACCTGGGTTCCGAGTTCCACCACGCGCGACGTCGGGATGTTGAAGAACTCCGAGGGCGACCGCGCATTCCGCGACAGGAAGATGAAGATCACCTTCCGCCACTTGGCCAGCGTGCTCGCGCCCGACGGGATGATCCGCTCGCGGCCGAGGTAGAACGTGGTGTCGTTCTTCCGCACCACGAGTCCCGCCTTCTGCGCCAGCTTGAGCACGTCGTTCACGTCCGGGTTCTGCATGAAGCCGTACGTCGCGACCACGCGGAAGAAGCCGTGCCCCATCGCCTCGACCTTCACGCGCTCCTCGGCCGGCACCTCGGGCACGTCGCCCGTCAGCATCGACAGCAGCACCACCTGCCGGTGGAACACCTTGTTGTGCTTCATGTGGTGCAGCAGCACCAGCGGCACGCCGGTCTTCGACGACGTCATGAACACCGCCGTCCCCTCCACGCGCACCGGCTTCTTCCGCTCGATGTCCTCGAGCAGCATGTCGAGCGGCAGCGTGCGCTTGTTGAGCTCCGCCGTCAGCTCCATCCGGCCGCGCTTCCACGTCGTCATCAGCGTGAACAGCCCGATCGCGATCGCGATCGGCACCCAGCCGCCGTTCTCGATCTTCACGAGGTTGGCGCCCAGGAAGGCGAAGTCGAGCGCGAAGAACGCCACCGTCAGCGCCACCGCGCGCCCCTTCGGCCAGCCGAACCGCGTCGTCATCACCACGTAGTAGAGCGCGCTCGTGATCGCCATCGTCCCCGTCACCGCGATCCCGTACGCGGCCGACAGCGCCGTCGTCGAGCGGAACGCGAGCACCACGAGGATGCACCCGATGGCGAGCGCGGCGTTCACTTCGGGCACGTAGATCTGCCCCGCCTCGTGCTTCGACGTGTGCGCGATCGTCATGCGCGGCGAGTAGCCCAGCTGCACCGCCTGCTGCGTCAGCGAGAACGCCCCCGAGATCAGCGCCTGCGACGCGACGATCGCCGCCATCGTCGCCACCGCGATCAGCGGATACAGCATCGCCCGCGGCGCCATCAGGTAGAACGGGTTGTGCGTCGCCGCCGCCGGGTCGCCCAGCACCAGCGCCCCCTGCCCGAAGTAGTTGAGCACCAGGCTCGGCAGCACCAGCGAGAACCACGCCAGCCGGATCGGGTCGCGCCCGAAGTGCCCCATGTCGGCGTAGAGCGCCTCCGCGCCCGTCACCGCCAGCACCACCGCGCCCAGCACGATCGCGCCCCCCACCCCGTGCGCCATGAAGAAGCGCACGCCGTACCACGGGTTGAGCGCGAACAGCACCTCGGGCCGCTGCAGGATGTGCCACAGGCCGAGCCCGGCGATCGTCACGAACCACACCGCCATGATCGGCCCGAACACCTTCCCCACGCGCTCCGTCCCGTGCTTCTGGAACAGGAACAGCACCGCGAGGATCACCACCGTGATGATCACCACGAACCGCGAGAACGCGGGGGTCGCCACCTCGAGCCCCTCGATCGCGCCCAGCACCGAGATCGCCGGCGTGATGATCCCGTCGCCGTAGAGGAGCGCCGCGCCGAAGATCGCCAGCGCGACCATCACCAGGCGCCGCCGGCGCCCGCGCACCCCCTCGAGCGGCTGCGCCAGCAGCAGCGCCAGCAGCGCGAAGATCCCCCCCTCGCCGCGGTTGTCCGCCCGCATGACGAAGAAGATGTATTTGACGCTCACCACCAGGATGAGCGCCCACGTGATCATGCTCAGCAGCCCGTAGACCGTCAGCGTGTCGGGCGTCAGCCCGTAGTCGGGCAGGAACGCTTCCTTGAACGCGTACAGCGGGCTCGTGCCGATGTCCCCGTAGACGACGCCCAGCGCCGTGAGGGTCAGGACGCGCAGGCGGTGCCCCTGCGGATGGTCCTCGGGACGGTGCCGCTCGAACATCCCCGTGCTGGGGACTTCGAGCGACCCGGTATGCGCGGGGTCGGCGGGTGCGGGTGACGTGGCCGGGGCGGCCTGGGAAACCTTCATGGCACGAGGGCCGGCTCGAGGCCGGCCCGGAGAAACATGCGGGAACCGTCGCGCACGCCGTCGGCGGCGCGCCGGAATGCTCTTGCAGTATCGGATGGTCCAACGACAGCAGGGGCCGGCCACGTGACCGACCCCTGCGGGGAAACCTATAGATGCTGCCGATGGCGAACAGGGGGTTGTGTGACCTTTGTCACACGGCTTCGCTCATTCGTACCGAAGCGCCGCAATCGGGTCCAACGCGGCCGCCCGCCGCGCCGGCCACACCCCGAACAACACCCCCACCAGCGCCGAGAACCCGAACGCCAGCGCGATCGACGCCACGCTGATCTCGGTGTTCCAGTCCGCGAGCTTGGACAGCGCCGTTGCCCCGCCCGCGCCCAGCAGCACCCCCACCAGTCCCCCCATAAGGCACAGCACCACGGCTTCGATCAGGAACTGGAGCAGGATGTTCGTCCGGGTCGCCCCGAGCGCCTTCCGCACGCCGATCTCGCGCGTCCGCTCGGTCACCGACACGTCGCCATCGGGATGTCGTCCTCCGTCGCCGCCAGCACCGAGATCGAGCGGAGCCGGTCGGAGCCGATCACGCGGAACCGCGCCGTCGTGATCGGGATCAGCACCTGCTCGTCCGGGTTGAAGAACGGGTTCGACTGCCCCTTCGACTTGAAGACGCCGATCACGGTGAACTGGATGCCGCGGATCCGGATCTGCTCGCCGACGATCGCCTCGGGCGTCTGCAGGCCGAGGTTGGTCACCACCTGCGGCCCCACCACCGCGAACCGCTGCCGCGAGCGGTCCTCGCCGTCGGTGAACATGCGCCCCTTCTCCAGTTCGTACTTGCGCACGGTCATGTAGTTGGCCGTCGTGCCGACCACCTGCGTGTTCGTGTTCGCGTTCTGGTACTGGATCTGGTACTGCCCGCTCATCTCGGGCTGCACGCCGGCGATGTACTTGGCCTGGCGCTCGATCGCCTCCGCGTCCTTCATGTAGAGCCGCGCCCGGTCCGATCCCGACGCCACGCCCCGCCCGAAGATCTGCCCCGGCGAGACCGTCAGCAGCGTCGTGCCCAGCGACGCGATCCGCTCCTTGATCGCCGTCTGCGCCCCGGACCCCAGCGCGACCATCGCGATCACCGCTGCCACGCCGATGACGATCCCCAGCATCGTGAGCAGCGAGCGCAGCTTGTTCGCCCGGAGCGCGCCGAGCGCCACGCGGAGCACCTCGCCGAACAGCATCGGTCAGGGCCCGCGGCGTCCGCCGCCACCACCACCGCCGGCGGGAGCGCCCGCGCCCCCCTGCTTCGACTGGCCGGGCATCCCGCCCCCCGTCATGCTCTTGAACTGTGCGTTCCGCTGCTGGCGGATCGCCTGCAGCTGCGCCACGGCGAGCATCGCCACCTTCTCGCCCTCCTGCAGCCCGCTCAGCACTTCCGAGTAGTCGTAGTTGCGGATGCCGAGCTTGACCAGCCGCGGCGAGAACTTCCCCTTCGCGTCCTGCACGAAGACGAGGCCCGTGCGCACCTTGGCCTGCTGCGCCGCGTCCGCGCCGCCTGCGGCGACCCGCGCGCCGCGTCCCTCACCGCCGCGACCGCCCGCCATCGCCCCGCCCATGGCGCCGCCGCGCCCCTCGCCCGGGGCCCCCGCGCCGCGGATCCCGGCGCCGCCCTCGCGCATGCCGCCGCCCATCCCGCCCGGCGCCGCGCCCTTGGCGCCCACGCCCATCTTCTGCGCGCTGTCGCCCCCCGCCACCATCGCCGTCGGCGCACGGCGAGCACCCCTTCCTTCTTGTCCACGGTGATGGCCACTTCGCCATTCATCCCGGGACGCAGGAACCCCTCGTCGTTCCGGAGCGACACCAGCACGGGGAACATCGTCACGCTCTGCTGCACCACGGCCTGCGGCTCGATCTTCTCCACCGTGCCGAAGAACGGCCGGTCGGGGAACGCGTCGATCGTCACCTTCACGGACTGTCCGGCCTTGAGCCCGCCCACGTCCGTCTCGTTGACCAGCGCGCGCGAGCGGACCTTCGACAGGTCGGCCATCTGCACCAGCGTCGTGCCGCCCCCCACCGCGTTGAGCGACGACGTGATGATCGTGCCGAGCGACACGTTCTTCGCGATGATCGTGCCGTCGATCGGCGCGCGCACCGTCGCGTCCTCGAGCCGCTGCTTGGCCAGGTCGAGCGCGGCGCGCGCGCTCACCACCTGCGCCTGCGCCTGCGCGTACTGCAGGTCCGCGGTCTCGTTCTCCTGCCGCGTGATCACCTTGGCCTGGTACAGGTCGTCGGAGCGCTTCCGCTGCGCGTCCGCCACCGCGAGGCTCGCCTCGGCCGCCTTCGCGTTCGCCGCGGCCTGGTCGAACTGGTTCTGCACGTCGCGCGTGTCGATCTGCACGATCAGGTCGCCCTGCCGCACCACCGTCCCGACCTCGACCGGCATCTTGATGATCTGCCCCGAGGCGCGCGACTTGATGTCCACCACGTTGATCGGCTCGACGGTCCCCGTGGCCTGCGCGTCCACCACGATGTCGCGCCGCTGCACCGCCTCGGCGGGCGGCGGGGCGTTCTGGGGCGCGGACCCGCCGCACGCCGTCGCCAGCGCGAGGAGCGCGCCGCCGAGGACGCGCGCGCGCATCACAGGTCGCGGCCTACCAGCTGCTCGAGCTGCGCCTTCGCGTTGCGGTAGTCGAACCGCGCCTGGATGAGCGCCGTCCGGGCCTGGTTGAGCGCCGACTGCGACGTGAGCACGTCGAGCAGCGTCGAGGCGCCCAGCGAGTACCGCTGCGTCTGCACGCGCAGGTCCTCGTCCGCCGCGGCCACCGAGGCGTGCTGGATCGTGATCTGCTGCTGCGCCGTGCGCAGCAGTCCCAGCAGCTGCGCCAGGTTCTGGTCCGCGGCGAACAGCGCGTCGCGCAGCTGCGCGCTCGCGTTCTCCTCGGCCACGCTCGCCGCCACGACCCCCTGCTCGCGCGTGAACCCGTTGAAGATCGGGTACGTGAAGTTGAGGCTGAAGCGCTGGTTCCACCCCACGGGGCGCGTCACCGAGGGCCCGGTCTGGAGCGCGTTGCTGCCGTTGGTGCTGAGCGCGAGGCTCACGGTCGGCAGGTAGCTCGAGAGCGACCCCGCCTTGCTCGCCTGCGCGCTCGCCAGCTGCGCGCGCGCCGTGCGCACCGTCGGCCCGCCCTCGGCCAGCGCCAGCAGCGCCGTCGAGTCGAGCGCGATCGGGGCCGGGTCGGCGGTGTCGGCCGCCACCGGCGTCACCGGCGTCTTCGACTGCACCAGCCGCGTGAGCGCGGCGTTCGCCACGAGCACGTTGTTGCGCGCCGTGAGCATCGCCAGCTGGGCGTTGCCGAGCGTGATCACCGAGCGCAGCGAGTCCGACTTGGTGGCCGCTCCCGCGCTCACGCGCGCCACCGCGGCGCGGAACTGCTGCTCCGACGCCTCCAGCTGCGCCCGCGCCGCCGACAGCTGCTCGCGCGCCGCGAGCGCGGCGAAGTACTGCTGCTTCACCACCAGCGCCACGCTGTAGCGCGCCGCCAGCTCGTTCGCGTCCGCCGCCTCGAGGTCGGCGTTGGTGCTGCGCACCGCGTTCCACCGCTGGAACCCGGTGAAGAGCGGCAGCGTCGCCGTCAGCCCCTGGTTCGACGACCACGCGGCCGTGTCCTGCAGCCGCTGCAGGTTCCCCGTGAACGTGTTGAGCGTCGTTCCCACCGAGCTCGACGCGCCCGCCGTGAAGTTCACCGTCGGCAGGAAGGAGCCGAGCGCGGAGCGATGGGCCGCGCCGGTCGTGCGCTGCGCGCCGCGCGCCTGCGTGGTGGTCGGGGCGTTCTGTTGCGCCTGCCGCACCGCGTCGGCCAGCGAGATCGCGCGCGCGTCCGGCGTCGAGGTCACCATGACCTGCGCCGCGCCCGCCGAGGGCACGGCGAGCGCGAGGCCGAGGAGGAACCGCTTCATCGACGTCCGCCCTTGCCCGAATCCGCCTGCATTTCCTTGAGGACCGCCTCGAACTCCACTTCCTGCGCCGGCGTCAGGATCCGGCGGATCTGCGCGCGCGCGTTGAGGCGGATCGAGTCCATGCGCGGACGCACGGGCTTGAGCACTTCGGTCATCTGGCGGTGCCGGTCGTCGAGGATCGAGTCCACGCGCTCGCGCTGCGCCGGCGTGAGGTCGAGCCGGTCGGCGAGCTGCGCGCGCGCCGTCTTCTGCGGGTCGGTCCACGGCTTGCCGTGACCGCCGGCGAAGACGCGGTTGGCCGAGAAGCCGAGCACCCCCCCGGTGAGGAGGGCGCCCAGCAGGAACATCGAGGCGGTCTGGCGCGAGCGCATGGCGACGTGAGGGTCGGAAAGAAGGCCGGGCCTAGTAGTTCGTCATCAGGTAGCGCACTGCGACGAGTTGAGCACGTTGCGGTACGCCATCCGTTCGCTGGCTTCGCGGGCGCGCCACTCGAGCACCCCCGCCGCCATCGCGAGCATCGCCGCCGCGGCCACCGTCCAGCGCATCCACGGCAGCAGGTCGAGGTACGCGCTCCCCTCCGCCTCGCGCAGGGTGCGCAGGATCCGTCCCTCGAGGCCGTCCCAGTAGGCCGGGCTCTCGGGGGCCGCGTAGGCCGCGCGCAGCGCGCGCGTGAGGGGATCGTCGTCGCCGCCACCGCGGACGAAGTGCAGGTGCTTGCTCATGGGTTGCTCCGAAGGTCGCCCAGGCGCTTGCGCAGGTGCGCCCGCGCATGGTGCAGGTCCGAACGCGCGGTCCCTTCCGGGATCGCGAGCATGTCCCCGATCTCGCCGTGGCGGAACCCTTCCACGTCGTGCAGCACGAGCACCGAGCGCTGCCGCGCGCTCAGGTGCGTCAGCGCCTCGAGCAGCCGCTCGCGCAGGTTGCGCGCCTCGGCCGGGTCGCGCCACGGCGACGCGTGCACGTCGGTCAGCTCGTCGGCGTCGCGCACCTTGCGGCGGCGCGTGACGTCGAGGGCCGCGTTGGCCACGATCCGGTGCAGCCACGCGCCGAACGGCTGCTCGGGGCGGAACCGGTCGAGCGCGCGCCACGCGTGCAGGAAGGCGTCCTGCACCGCATCCTCGGCGTCCTCGTGCGAGAGCACGATCGCGCGCGCCACCGCGTACGCGCGCCGTTGGTGGCGGCGCACGAGGGCGGCAAACGCCCGCTCGTCGCCGCCCTGGGCGTCGACGACGAGCGCGCGCTCCGCCGCCGGGTCAGCGGCGTCGGTGGTGCTCGTCACGAGGCGGAGGGGCGGTGCGGGTTGCGCGGACATGGTCGGCGTTGGGGAATCTGCCGAGGATACGCCCCGGGCGCAGCCTCCGTTGACGGATCATCGCGCCGCCCTCACGCCGCGGGGCCCGCGAGGCCGAGCGCCGCCGCCGCGCCGCGCATTGCGCCGATGACCACCGCGATGTGCTCGTCGAGCGGCACGCCGAGCGCCTCGGCGCCCTGGATCACGTCGTCGCGGTTCACCCCGCGCGCGAACGCCTTGTCCTTCATCTTCTTCCGGACCCCCGCCGGCTCGACCTCGTGCACCGACTTGCTCGGGCGCACCAGCGCGGTGGCGGTGATCAGTCCGCAGAGTTCGTCCACGGCGAACAGCGCCTTCGCCATCGGCGTCTCCCGCGGCACTCCCGTGTAGTGGGCGTGGCCGAGGATCGCCTCGCAGACGTCGTCGGGATAGCCCCGTTCGCGGAGCAGGCGGACCCCGGCGGCGGGGTGCTCCTCGGTGGCCGACTGCGTGGCGTTCGGCCAGCGCTCGTAATCGAAGTCGTGCAGCAGTCCGGCGACCCCCCAGCGCTCCGGGTCCCCCCCCAGCCGTTCGGCGTAGGCGCGCATGGCCGCCTCGACCGCCAGCATGTGCTTCCGGAGCGAATCCGAGGCGGTGAACTCCTGCATCAGGGCCAGGGCCTGGTCGCGAGAGGGGCACGGGGGTTGCGTCATATGGGCCTCAGACACCCTGAAGTAGTGGAAAGTTTGTGACGGGGGTCACCTTGCCGGATGGACCGCCGGGATACAGAATAACCCCCTCCAGAAGATGTAAGTGGTGGCTGGGCTTCCTCTTCCCCCCGCAATGCGCCTGCCGAAGGGTACCGCACGTCTCCTGACCACCATTGGGGCGCTCTGTAGCGTCCTGCTGGCGACGTGTGAACCGTTTTCCACAAAGCCTTCCTCGGGCACCGGAAACGGAAGCGGGTCCAACGTGCAGGTCCGGATCGACCTGAGCGGCGTGGCGCTCCCCGCGAGCGGCACGTTGCGGAAGTTCCCGGTGCCGGGCGGCGGCGCCGCCGACTCGGGCATCATGCTGCCGGTGGGGTACGACCTGGCGACCGTGCCGATCACCGCGACGGTCAACGGCGTGCCGATCCAGAACCCGTCGTACGCGCTCGAGTCGCGCGATCCGACGTCGATCCAGCCGGTCGGGACGGGGATCAAGGTGATCAAGCGCTCGGCAGCGGCCGGCGTGTGGGTGCGTGCGGTGCTGCAGGCCGGGGTGAACACCGGCGGCGCCGCGCCGACGGACTCGATCCTGATCCGGGCGATCACCGCCGCGGTCTCGACGTCGCGGCCGACCGCCGTGCTCGCGGCGCTCAAGGACACCACGCAGCTCGTCGCGACGGCGACCGGGCAGCCGCACGCGGGCGGCGCGATCGACACGATCGCGGTTCCCGGCTTCGTCTGGCGCTCGACCAACACGGCGGTCGCCACCGTGGATGCCGCGGGCCGCCTGGTCTCGGTCGGCAACGGCACCGCCACCGTCTACGTCAAGTCGGACTTCGACTCGACCGCGATCGCGGTCACGGTCAAGCAGCAGGTCGCCAAGTGGCGCCTGAACACCGACACGGCCTCGATCGCCGCCATCGGCGACTCGGCCACCGTCACCGCGACCGCGCTCGACCTGCGCGACCAGGTGGTGGACACGCTGGTCACCAACGCGCAGCCGTCGTGGTCGCTGACCGACCCGTCGCTCGCGACGCTGACCACGGTCGGCAAGGCCGCGACGATGGTGGCGCTGCTCAACGGCTCGACCGCGCTCACCGCGCAGACCGTCAGCGCCGACACGGCGGTCATCCGCTTCCTGGGCGGGTCCGCGGTCAAGAAGATCGGCGTGCTGCGCGTCGCGCAGATCGCGACCTCGGTGCTCCCGGTCGGGCTCGACTCGACGACCATCGAGGCGCCGTTCCTGACGTTCAAGTTCCGCGCCCGCGCGCTCGACCGGCGCGGCATCGACATCACGACCGGCGCCGCGATCACGTGGACGTCGACCAACCCCGCCGTGGCGCGGGTGGACACGTCGGGCACCGTCGAGGCGCTCACCGTGGGCGTGGCGACCATCCGGGCCCAGCGCGACGGCGCCGTGCGCAACTTCCCGGTCGTCGTGACCAACCCGCCCAAGGCGATCGGCGTGAGCCCCAAGCCGATCACCTTCGTCAGCCTGCTCGACACCACGCGCCTCACGGCCGTCGTGCGCAACGCGCGCCCCGACACGCTGGTCGGCGCGCCGGTCACCTGGTCGTCGGTGGACCCGGCGATCGCGACGATCACCCCGATCGGCAGCCCGACGTCGAACGTCGCGCGCGTGCAGGCCGTCGCCACGGGCACCACGCGCATCATCGCCACGGCCGCCGCGGGCGTCGTGGACACGGTGGTCGTGACGGTCAGCAACATCGCCACGCAGGTCGCGCTCACGCAGCGGTCCGTGACGCTCGCGTCCATCAACGACTCCACCGCCCCGGCGGTCACCGTGCGCAACGCGCGCGGCGACCCGATGTCGACCACCGTGGTCACGTGGGTGTCGCGCGACCCGTCCATCATGACGGTCACCGCCACGGGCATCGTCATTGCCCGCGCGCAGGGCACCGCGACCCTCGTCGCGTCGTCGGGCACGGGCATCGACTCGATCCCGGTGACCGTCACGAACGCGCGCGCGGCCGTCCGCCTCCTGCCGCGCGGCACCGTCGCGTTCAACGCCCTGCCGCAGACCCTGGTCGTGCGCGCCGGCACCTTCAACGCGCGCGGCGACACGATCCCGGCGACCGCGGCGGCCACCTGGACCACGAGCAACGCGGCCGTCGCGAGCATCGCCTCGTTCTCGGCCGACGTCGTCACGCTCAACATCACGAGCGTCGGCACCGCGCTCCTGACGGCCACCGTTCCCACCGGGGGCGGCGGCACGATCACGGACACGCTGCGCATCAACGCCACCAACGACGTCCAGGCGATCACGCTCAGCCAGGGCACCGTCAACTTCAGCTCGGTCGGCCGCACGCAGCTCCTCGCCGCGCAGGCCACCAACGCGGCCGGCGGCACGATCCCCAACGTGACCTTCACGTGGGCGAGCTCCGCGAACTCGATCGCGACGGTCAACAGCTCCGGCCTCGTGACCGCCGTCGCGCCGGGCACCGCCACCATTTCGGCGAGCTTCGGCGGCAAGGCCGGCACGGCCGTCGTCACGGTCGGCAACGCCCCCGACACGGTCCGCTTCACCTCGATCGACACCACGCTCACCAGCGTCGGGGACAGCTACCAGCCCGGCATCCTGCTCAAGGACGCCGCCGGCAACGCGCTGTCCACGAGCACGGTCAGCTGGGGCACGACGGACACCGCCGTCGCCAAGGTCACCAACCAGCCGACCGTTCCCGCCGGACTGATCACGGCGATCGGCGTCGGCACGGCGCGCATCACCGCCACCTCGGGGGCCGCCACCGGCGCCAACGACACGCTGCGCGTGCGCTCGATCCTCGTGGTCGTCCGCAACGATCCGTTCACGGTCACGCTCAACCGCACCGACGACACGCTCACGGCCAAGACGCGGACGCTGCAGTACACGGCCGTGGTCAAGAACCAGCGCGGGGCCATCATCCCGGGCGCCGGCACCACGCAGGTCGCCTGGACGTCGAGCGACCCGACGCGCGCCACGGTGGACGCCTCGGGCCTTGTGACCGCGGTGGACACGGGCAACGTCACGATCACCGCGACGACCACCACGGCGGGCGCCACCGCGCGCACCGCCTCGGCGGCGCTTCGCATCACCAACGACGCCGCCTCGGTCATCGTCACGCCGGGCAGCTTCTCGATCTCGGGCGCCGTGCGCACGCGGCAGCTCGCGGCCGTCGCCACGAACCAGCTTGGCGCGACGATCAACAACCCGGTCATCACCTGGAGCTCGTCGGCGCCCTCGGTGGCGACGGTCAGCAACAGCGGGCTCGTCACGGGGGTCGCCAACGGCACGGCCACCATCACCGCGACCGTCAACGGCGTGAGCGGCGCGAGCACCGTCACCGTGCTCGCGGGCACCGCCTCGCCCTCGACCAGCACGATCGCGACCAACGCCACGAGCGTGACCGCCAACGGCTCGGCCGCCGCGACGATCACGGTCCAGCTCAAGGACGCCAACGGCAACAACATCACGTCCGGCTCCGACGTGGTGGTCATCAACACCACCTTCGGGTCGATCTCGCCCGTCTCGGGCGGCAACGGCACGTACACGGCCAGCCTGACGTCGGGCACGCCGGGCACGGCGACGCTCACCGCGACCGTCAACGGCGCCGCGATCACGACCGCCTCGCCCACCGTCACCTTCGTGCCGGGCCCGGCCACGGCGCTCAGCTCCACGATCGCCGTCTCGAGCACGAGCGGCGTCGCCGACGGCTCGACCATCACGATCACCGTCCAGGCCAAGGACGCGCAGGGCAACAACCGCGCGGTCGCCGGTGACAACGTCGTCATCAGCCGCACGGGGGTGGGCACGATCGCGGCGCCATCCGGCCAGACCAACGCCTCGGGCGTCTACACGACGACCATCAGTTCGACGGCCACCGGCTCGGCCACGATCACGGCGACGATCAACGGCAACACGATCATCACCGGCAACCCGGTCATCACGTACGCGCCGGGGGCGGCGGCCAAGCTGGCCGTGGTCACGCAGCCGGCGGGCGCCGCGAGCGGCATCGCCTTCACGACGCAGCCGGCGGTGCAGGTCCTCGACGCGAACAACAACCTCGTCGCGACGTCCACGGCGGCCATCACCGTCTCGATCGCCTCGGGCGGCGGCACGCTGGGCGGCACCGCGACGGTGAATGCGGTCAACGGCACGGCGAGCTTCTCCGGCCTGTCGATCTCGGGCACGGCGGGCGCCCGCACGCTCGGCTTCGCCGCGAGCGGCCTCACCGGCACCACGTCGGCCTCGTTCACCCTGGGCGTGGGCACGCCGGCCGCGCTCAGCTTCCAGACGGCGCCGTCGACCGCCGGCAACTCGGGCACGGCGCTCGCGACGCAGCCGGTGCTCGTCGTCGTGGACGGCGCGGGCAACCGCGACACGACGGTCAACGGCACGGTAAACGTCACGGCGCCCGGCGCCACGCTCTCGGGCAACAGCGTGAGCCTCACCAAGGGGCTCGCGACGTTCAGCGCGCTGACGGTCTCGGGCACGGCGGGCAGCTACGTCCTCACCTTCTCGGACGGCGTCCGGTCGGTGCAGTCGAACCTGGCGCTCACGGCGGGCTCCGCCGCGGCGCTGGTCTTCACGACCTCGCCCTCCACGAGCGCGGGCTCGGGCGCCGCCTTCGCGACGCAGCCGGTGGTGCGCGTCGTGGACGCGGCCGGCAACACGCTCACCGGGCTCAGCACCGGCACGATCACGGCCACCGCCCCGGGCCTGACCGCGGCGGGCGGCAGCGCGAACATCACGAACGGCATCGCGACCTTCTCGACCCTCGCCTTCACCGGCACCGCGGGCAGCTACACCGTCACCTTCAGCGACGGCACGCGGTCGCTCACGTCGAGCCTCACGCTTGGCGCCGGCGCGGCCACGCAGCTCGCCATCCAGACGCAGCCGTCGGCGACGGCGGCGTCCGGGGCGGCGTTCGCGACGCAGCCCGTGGTCCGGATCCTCGACGCACAGGGCAACCTGACCAGCTCGACGGCGGCGGTCACCGTCGCGATCGCGACGGGTGGCGGCGCGCTCGGCGGCACCGCGACCGTCAACGCCGTGGCCGGCGTCGCGACGTTCAGCGGCCTGTCCATCACGGGCACCGTCGGCGCCCGCACGCTCTCCTTCACGGGCACCAGCCTCGCGAGCGCGACCTCGTCGAGCATCACGCTCTCGGCCGGCGCGGCCACCCAGCTGGTCATGGTGACGCAACCGTCGGCGACGGCGGCCAATGACGCGCTCGTCGGCACGGTGGCCGTGCGCCTGCAGGACGCGGCCGGCAACAACGTGACCACGGCCGGCGTCGCGGTGAACGCGGCGATCGCCTCGGGCGGCGGTTCGCTGCAGGGCACCACCTCGCAGCTGACCGACGCGACCGGCACCGCGACCTTCGGCGACCTGCGCGTGCGCGGCACGCTCGGCAGCCGCACGCTCGCGTTCTCGTCGAGCGGCGTCACGGCCGCGACCTCGAGCGCGGTGAACGTGAACGTGGCGGGGGTGGCGAGCCAGCTCACCCTCACCACTGCGCCGTCCGCCGCGCCGCAGAACGCGGTGATCTTCCCGGTCCAGCCGGTGGTGCAGGTCGCGGACATCAGCGGCAACCCGATCGCGACCGCCGGCCTGCCGGTGACGGCCGCGATCAGCTCGGGCGCCGGCACGCTGGGCGGCACCCTCACGGTCAACACCAACGCGAGCGGCCAGGCGGTCTTCACCGACCTCGTGCTCACGGGCAACCTCTCCACGCGCACGCTGACCTTCAGCCAGGCCTCGCTCACGCTGGCGGCGCAGAACCAGCCGAGCGTGACGCCGGTGCCG
>JACQES010000103.1 GCA_016200495.1 Gemmatimonadota bacterium | reverse complement strand
CGGCACGAGCTTGCCGAGCATGAGGCTCGTCTTGCCGATGGGGGTGACGATGAGCTGCTCGAGGGTGCCGCGCTCGCGCTCGCGCACGATGGCCGTGGCGGTGATGAGCGTCATGGTGAGCGTGAGCAGGATGCCGATCACCCCCGGCACGATGAAGACGGCGCTCCGCTGCGCGGGGTTGTACCACGGGCGCACGCTCACGAGCACGGGGAGCCGCACCTGCGCGCGCTCGCCCAGCAGCGCGGCCGCGCGCGCCTGCGCGGCGAGCTGGGCGCCGGAGAGCGCGGCGGAGGACGTCTGCGGGTCGGCGGCGTTGACCAGCACCTGCGCCTCGGCCGGGTGGCCGCGCTTGATCTCGCGCATGAAGCCGGGCGGGATGACGAGCGCAGCCTTGGCGGTGCCTTTCTCGATGGCGTCGCGGGCCTCGTCGCGCGAGCGGACGGCGCCGGCAAAGTCGAAGGTGCCGGAGTTGACGAAGGTGGCGACGAGGGCGCGGCTCTCGCTCGAGCGCGACTCGTCGAGCACGACGATCGGCTGGTGCTGGATGTCGGTCTGGATCGCGTAGCCGAAGAGGATGAGCTGGAGCGCGGGGAAGCCGACGATCATGGCGAGCGTCAGGCGGTCGCGCCGCATCTGGATGAACTCCTTCCAGAGCATGGGCCAGACGCGCCAGCGCCGGATACGCTCGCGGAGCGACCAGGCGGGCGGCGCCTCGGCCGGGGGGCGCATGAGAGCCGGGCGCGGCGCGTCGTTCGCGGCGCCGTCGCGGTCGGGGGGCGTGGGCGCGCTCATGTGGTCCCCTCGTCGCGGCGCTGGAGTTCGATGAAGACGTCCTCGATGCTCCTGGTGCCGAACTGGCGCGTGACCTCGTCGGGGGAGCCGACGGCGATCAGGTGGCCGCGCGAGAGGAAGGCGAGACGCTGGCAGCGCTCGGCCTCGTCCATGTAGTGCGTGGTGACGAGGATGGTCGTGCCCTGGCGCGCCAGTTCATAGATGGACTCCCAGAAGGCGCGGCGCGCGGCGGGATCGACGCCGGCGGTGGGCTCGTCGAGGAAGAGCATCTGCGGACGGTGCGCGGTGGCGCAGGCGAGCGAGAGGCGCTGCTTCCACCCGCCGGAGAGCGTGCCGGCCAGCTGGTCCACGCGCGCGTCGAAGCCCAGGGCGTGGAGGTGCGCACGGAGGCGCTCGTCGCGGTCGCGGCCGACGATGCCGTACACGGTGCCGTAGAAGCGCAGGTTTTCCGCGACCGTGAGGTCGTCATACAGGCCGAAGCGCTGCGACATGTAGCCGATGTTGTCGCGGATGCGCTCGGCCTGCGTGGCCACGTCGAAGCCGACGACGGTGGCGGACCCCGACGTGGGGGGCACGAGCCCGCACAGCATGCGGATCGTGGTGGTCTTGCCGGAGCCGTTGGGGCCGAGGAGGCCGAAGACCTCGCCGCGCGGGATGTCGAGGTCGAGTCCCTCGACGGCCACGAGGGCGCCGAAGGTCTTGCGCAGCGCGACCGTGCGGACGGCGCTCTCGCGGGGGACGATCGCGGGCGCGGCCATGGTGCGCGGCCGCTACGGCGTGGCGGCGACGGCGCGCGGCGTGATGCGCACCGTGATGGGGAGCCCCGCCTTGAGCGTGCCGGTGGTGTCGGCGAACTCGACCTTGACGCCGAAGAGCAGGTCGGCGCGTTCCTTCTCGGTGAGCGCGACGCGCGGCGTGAACTCGGCCTTGGTGGCGATCGCGACGACCTTGCCGGGGAACGCGACGGCGGGGAAGTCGTCGAGGTGGCCGGTGACGGCGGCGCCGGTGGCGATGCGCGGCAGCGCCCCCTGGTTCACGTAGACGCGCACCCACGGCTTCTTCACCTGCCCGATGGTGACGGCCGACTGCCCGGCGGCGAGCATTTCGCCGGGCTCGGTGTTGCGCGAGGTGACGACGCCACCGACGGGGGCGAGGAGCACGAGGTCCTTGGCCGTGGCCTTCACGGCGGCGGCGGCGGCGCGGGCGCGCTCGGCATCGGCGCGCGCGGCGGCGATGCGCTCGGGACGCGACCCTTCACGCAGGAGCGCGAGCTGCGCCTGCGCGGCGTCGCGGCGCGCGACGGCGGTGCGGGCGGCGGACTGCGCGGCGGAGAGCTGCTGGGCCGAGACGTTCTGCTGGGCCGCGAGCGCGGTGATGCGCACGAGGTCGTCGGCGGTGCGCGTGACCTCGCTCTGCGCGGCGGCCAGGTCGGCCTCGGCGCGGCGCACTTCCTCGGTGCGCGAGCCGCGCACGAGTTCGCTCAGCGTGGCCTCGCTCGAGCGGGCGCGGGCCTCGGCCTCGTCGAGGTTGGCGCGCAGCGTGGCAGTGGTGAGGACGGCCACGGTGTCGCCGGCGCGGACGGTGGCGCCCTCGTCGACGAGCACGCGGACGACGCGCGCGGGGACGGCGGGCGCGGCGTCCACCTCGATGACCTCGATGGTGCCGGTGGCTTCGATGGCGTCGGAGGGGGCACGCCGGCACGCGGCGAGAGCGAAGCCCAGGGCGGCGACGTGGGACAGGCGGAACCGGTGGCCCATCAGGTGCACGGGGAGATGGTGGCGAGGAGGCGACGGCGCCCGCGCCGTCCCCCAAGTCTGTGGACGCGCGCGAAGGGCGTAAATGGGGAGCATGGCCGACGCGGCTGCCGGGCTGACGGGGCGCTGGCTCGCGAGGCACGCCCGGCTCGTGGGGGCGCATGGCCGATCGTGGATCGCCGCTCCATCTTTGACCGATGACCACGAGCGTGCCCGAGGCCCCGATGCCCCCCGCCATCGCCAAGGTGCTGAGCCGGTTCCAGGCGATGGGGCGCGAGGAGAAGATGCAGGCGCTGCTCGCATACGCGAAGAAGCTCGAGCCGCTGCCGGAGCGATTCGCGGCCCTCGACCGGGCACCGTTCACGGTGCCGGAGTGCCAGACCCGGGTGGACCTGTTTCCCGAGGTGCGCGAGGGGCGGCTATGGTTCTACGTGGACATCAACGCGCGGCAGTCGCCGACGATCGCCGCGTTCCTGAGCCTGCTCCTGGGGGCGATCAACGGCGAGCCGCCGGCGACCGCCCTCGCGATCCCGACGGACTTCGTGCCCCGCGTGATGGCGGGGCTCGGGCTGGCGGCGCGCGAAACCGGGCTCACTGCGATGGTGCAGCGGATCAAGCGGCACGCCCGGGAGGCGATGGCCGCGTAGGGGAGCTCGTGCCGATGCGCACGACGGATCGCGGATGGGGACGGATGGCGCGCGTGGTCGCGCTCGCGGCGTGGCTGGGCGCGATGGCGCGCGCGGCCGAGGCGCAGGCGGGGGGCGCGAAGGACTCGGTGGTGGCGGCGGGCGCGATCAAGGGGCTCGTGGTGGGCGCCGACGGCAAGCCGATCGCGAACGTGGACGTCGTCGTGCAGCCAACCGCGCAGCGCACGCGCACGAAGGGCGACGGGACCTTCCTCCTGAGCGGGATCGCGCCGGGCGACTACGAGGTGCTGTTCCGCAAGCTGGGGCTCGAGCCGGCGACGTTCACGACGAACGTGGTGGCGGGGCAGCAGCAGGAGGTGAAGGTCACGCTCGCGCCGATCGCGAAGGAACTCGACACGGTGCGCGTGACGGCGAGCGTGTTCAACGAGATCAACGGATTCGTGACCGACACGCTGCGGCACCCGATCGAGGGGGCGGACGTGGAGATCGACGGCACGGAGCACCGGATGCGCACGCGCGCCGACGGCCGGTTCCTGTTCCTCGACATCGCGCCCGGGCGCTACATGCTGCGCGTGCGGAAGCTGGGCTACGGCCAGGTGCGGCGCAGCGTGCAGATGGCCAGGCAGCTCGAGCGGACGATCTCGGTGGTGATGACGCCGCTGCCGCTGACACTCTCGCCGGTGGAGATCATCGCGCAGAGCGGGCTCTCGTCGCGCGACAGCGTGGCGCAGGTGGAGTTCAGCATCCGGCGGCGCATGGCCGGCTCGCAGAGCGACCTGATGATCCGCGACGAGCTGGCGGAGCTGGGGAAGTCGCCGCTCAACTTCGCGATCCGGCAGAAGGCGAAGGGGATCGCGTCGAAGGAGCTGGCGGAGTCGGCGTGCGTGCTGATCGACGGGCAGCAGCCGCTGGTGGACGCGGGAACAGGCGTTCAACTGGGGCTCGCGGGGCGCGGGCCGTCGTTCGGCGGGGGCGGCGGCAACTCGAATCCCGCGTCGCGCGGCGCGCCGGCGGGGGCGGGCAACTTCACCGTGCTGCAGACGCTGTTCGCCGACCAGGTGGAGAGCATCGAGATCTATCCGGCGGGGAGCGAGCTCTCGGGCACGGCGTGCAGCCGGTTCCCGATCACGATGCCGCAATGCGGGTGCGACGCGGCGCGTTCACCGGCCATCGTCGTGGTCTGGCTGCGGAAGTAGCGCGCGGCCCGCTGGCGCGGCGGGGTGCGGTCCGCGAAGTTCCTGCACGGCGTCCGGGCTCTTGGGCCCGGGCGCCGTCGCCGTTTCCCCCACCGGGTGCACTCCCATGGCCGAACAGCAGACCTATGCGACGCACCGCCAGTGGGTGCCGCTCTGGCACTACCTGGCGCTTCCCGTCTCCCTCATCAACGTGTTCGTGGTGCTCTGGCACGCGCGCACCGGGTTCGGCGTGAACGCGGCGTGGGGGATCCTGGTCTCGATCGCGTTCGCGGCGACGGCGTACCTGTCGCGCAACCAGGCGATCGTGGTGCAGAACCGGCTGATCCGGCTGGAAGAGCGGCTGCGCCTCAAGGAGGTGCTGCCCGAGGGGACGCGCGGGCGCATCGGCGAGCTGTCGATCTCGCAGCTGGTGGGGCTGCGCTTCGCGCCCGACGCGGAACTTCCGGGGCTGGTCGAGCGCTGCCTCTCGGGCGACCTCGCCAACGCCGAGGCCGTGAAGAAGGCCATCAAGGGCTGGCGCCCGGACACCTACCGCGCATAGCGCATCACTCGCACCGAGGCACCACCCCGCATGGCCGTCACCATCACGCTGAACGACAACGGACCGATCAAGGTCGAGGGCGAGATCATCCTCCAGGACCATGCGGGGCATCCGATCCCGACCACGCCGGGCAAGGCCGTGTTCCTGTGCCGGTGCGGCCAGTCGTCGAAGAAGCCGTTCTGCGACGGGACCCACAAGCGGATCGGCTTCGTGGGGACCACTCCCGCCACCCCCGCGACGCCGTAGCCGATGCAGAAGGTGCTGAATGCGTGGGCGTGGAGCACGACGGTCCTCAGCGTGATCGTCGGGTTCCCGGTGTGGCTGCTGGTGTTCCTGCTGACGGCGCCGTTCGACCCGGGGCGTTACGCGGCGGGGCGCACGTTCCGGCTGATCGCGGTGACGGCGATCCGGCTCAACCCGCTCTGGCGGTTCCGCGTGGACGGGCCGCGCCCCGATGATCCGCGGCGGCCGTACGTGGTGGTGTCGAACCACGAGTCATACGCGGACGTGTTCCTGATCTCGATGTTCCCGTGGGAAATGAAGTGGATGGCGAAGACGACGATCTTCAAGATCCCGCTCATGGGGTGGATGATGCAGGGCTCGCTCGACATCCCGGTCAAGCGCAACGACCGCGAGGGGGCGATGGCCGCGCTCAACGCGGCGCGCGACCGGCTCAAGCGCAAGGTGAGCATCATGGCGTTCCCCGAGGGGACGCGCTCGAAGACACGCGAGATGCTGCCGTTCAAGGACGGCGCGTTCAAGCTCGCGCTCGAGGCGGGGCTCCCGATCCTGCCGATCGCGGTGGCGGGGACGCGGCAGGCGATGGCCAAGGGGAGCTTCCAGTTCCGCCCGGCGCGCGCGATGGCGCGCGTGCTGCCGCCGATCGAGACCGCGTCGCTCCAGCCCTCCGACCTGCCCGCGCTCAAGGCGCGCGTGCGCGCGGTGATCGACGAGGGGCGCTACGCGATCGCGCGCGAGCTGGGCGTCGAGGTCGGTGGCACCGAACCCGCCACCGCCTGAGTCGCCGGCGGCGCCGCCCACCACGGTGGCGGCGCTCGAGGAGCGGCTCTCGCGCCCCGACGACGGCGTGGTGGCCGCGCTGCGCGCGTGCCCCGGCGACGTGCTCGTGCTGGGCGCCGGCGGCAAGATGGGCCCCTCGCTCGCGCGGATGGCGTGGCGCGCGGCGCAAGCGGCAGGCGACGGACGCCGCGTGATCGCGGTGGCGCGCTGGCACGACCCGGCGGCGCGCACCGCACTCGACGCCGACGGCGTGACGACGCTCGCGTGCGACCTCGAGGACCCGGCCGCGCTCGCGGCGCTGCCCGACGCGCCCAACATCATCTACATGGCGGGGCAGAAGTTCGGCACGCAGGACGCGCCGTCGCGCACGTGGGCGCTCAACGCGGTGCTGCCCGCGCGCTGCCTCGCCCGATGGCCCGATGCGCGCTGGGTCGCGTTCTCGACGGGCAACGTGTACGCGCTCGCTCGCGCGGCCGGCCCGTTCGCGCGCGAGACCGACCTGCCCGCGCCGATCGGCGAGTACGCGATGAGCTGCCTCGGCCGCGAGCGCGCGTTCGAGGACGCGGCGCTCCTGCGCGGGACGCGGAGCGCGATCGTGCGGCTCAACTACGCGGTGGACCTGCGCTACGGCGTGCTGGTGGACATCGGGCGGCGCGTGCGCGACGGCGAGCCGGTGGACGTGACGATGGGATGGGTGAACGTGATCTGGCAGGGGGACGCGAACCGGATGGCGCTCCGCCTGCTCGCACACGCCAGCGCGCCTCCGTGCACGGTGAACGTGACGGGCCCGGAACGGCTCTCCGTGCGCGACGTGGCCGAGCGGTTCGGCGGGCGGCTCGGGATCCTGGCCGACGTGCGCGGGGCCGAAGCGCCGGAAGCGCTCCTCTCGGACACGACGCGCATGCACGAGCTGCTCGGTGCACCCGAGATCCAGGCGCCGGTGCTGATCGAGTGGGTGGCGGCGTGGCTCGAGCGACGGAACCCGCTGCTGGCCAAGCCGACCCGGTTCGAGGTGCGCGATGGGGCGTTCTGACGGGCGCGTTGGTGCAGCTCGCGATGCGCTCGGCGTGAGCGCGACGCGCACGACGCGCACGACGCGGACGACGCGGACGACGCGGACGACGCGGACGACGCGCGGAGCGCACGCATGCTGATCGACGCGCTGCGCGCGCACCTGCTCGCGGGGCAGGTGATTCCGGCGCATCCGCTGGCGCTCACCGCGTCGCGCGCGCTCGACGAGCGGCGGCAGCGGGCGCTCACGCGCTATTACCTCGCGAGCGGAGCCGGCGGCGTCGCGGTGGGGGTGCACACGACGCAGTTCGCGATCCGCACGCACGGGTTGCTCGAGCCGGTGCTGGCGCTGGCGGCGGAGACGGTGCGCGCGGAGAGACCGAGTGCGGACGCGCCGGCTGGCGAACGCGCCGGCTCGGCGGCGCACGCGCGTGCCGGCGCGGCGGAGCCGGTGCCGTGCGCACTCATCGCCGGCGCCGTGGGCGACACGCGGCAGGCGGTTGCCGAAACGTCGCTCGCCGCTCGGCTCGGCTACGACGCGGTGCTGCTCTCGCTCGGCGCATTGCGCGACGCGGACGATGATGCGCTGATCGCGCACTGCCGCGCGGTGGCGGACGTGCTGCCGCTCGTGGGCTTCTACCTGCAGCCTGCGGTCGGCGGGCGCGTGCTCGGCGAGTCGTTCTGGCGGCGGCTGGGCGAGGTCGAGCGGCTGGTGGCGGTCAAGATCGCGCCGTTCAACCGGTACCGGACGCTCGACGTGGTGCGCGGGATCGCGGCGGCGGGACGCGACGACGTGGCGCTCTACACCGGGAACGACGACAGCATCCTGCTCGACCTGCTGACGCCGGTGCCGACCGCGCGCGGGCCGAAGCGGATCGTCGGCGGATTGCTCGGGCAGTGGGCCGTGTGGACGTCGCGCGCGGTGGCCGACCTGCGCGCGATCCGCGCCATGGGCGACGCGCCCGTGGCCGATGCCGCCTGGCTCGCACGCGCGGCGGCGCTCACCGACGCAAACGCGGCGCTCTTCGACGCGGCGCACGACTTCCGCGGGTGCATCGCGGGGATCCACGAGGTGCTCAGGCGCCAGGGGCTGCTGGCCGGCACCTGGTGCCTCGACCCGGACGAGGGGTTGTCGCCGGGGCAGGCGGAGGCGATCGCGCGCGTGTGCGCGGCGTACCCGTCGCTCACGGATGACGCGTTCGTGGCGGAGCGGCTGGACGACTGGCTGCACTGAGTCGCGGCCGATCGTGCGCGGAGTGCGCAGAGTGCGGGCACGCGATGCCCGGCCGCGTGACGAGCCCGCGCGACGGTTGCGTCAGTACTTCCAGCTGTAGCCCACGCGCACGACCTGCGTCTCGAGGTAGTCACGGCTCTCGAGCGAGAAGCCGACGCCGCGGATCGTCTTGTGGAGCTGCATCGTGTTGAGCAGGTCGGTGACGTTGACCAGCAGCTCGCCGCGGCCGCGCTGCAGCCCCTTCCGCACGCCAACGTCCAGCGAGTAGCGGCTCCCGATCCGTCCCTGCGGGAGGAGGTCGGGGGCGAGGTAGACGCTCGAGACGCGCGCGTCGAGGTCGGGGCCGAAGCGAAGCGCGGCGTTGACCTTGAAGTTGCCGGAGATGAGCCGCTGGGCGCCGGTCGTGTAGGTGACGGGCACGGGATAGCGGTTCACGACCGAGAACGCGGCGACGGCGTTCCGATAGACGCTCGCGTTGGTGCTGAGCGAAACGCGGCGCCCCACGTCCTGCTGCCAGACGACCTCGGCGCCGGTGTTGGAGCTCCGGCCGGCGTTCTGGAAGACGTTGTAGAGGAGCGGGCTGCCGGGCGCCTGCGTGGCGATGCGCGTGATGGACGCATCGGTGATGCGGTGAAAGGCGGCGGCGTAGAAGGACCCCGTGGCCCAGCTCGTCTTGTAGCCCAGGTCCACCGAGGTGGTGAACTGCGGGCGGAGGCCGGGATTGCCGACCTTGATGAGCTCGGGCTCGTCGTACTTGGGGAAGATGCGGATGTCGACCTCGTTGGGCCGGTCGACGCGGCGGTTGACGAAGAGCGAGAGCCGGTGCGCGTCGTCGAACTTCCAGGCGGCGCGGATGGCGGGAAAGGCCTCGGTGTAGCGGTAGCCGTCGCTGCGGTAGGTGTTGTGGTCGGGATTGACCTCGTAGTCCACGATGACCGTCTCGACGCGCACGCCGCCCTCGAGCTCGATGGCGGGGCTCTCGTACACGTAGTTGGCGTAGAGCGCGGGAATGGTCTCGCGGTACGTGGCCCACCCGCCGGCGCCGGTGTCGATGGGCGAGTTGAGGCCGGCGAAGAACTTCATGTCCACGGGAATCGCGCGGTAGCGTCCCTTGAACCCGGCCTCGAGGCGTCCCTGCCGGAGCGGCCGCACGTAGTCGAGGTTGAGGTCGGTCACGTGCTCGTCGGAGAGCAGCTTGAAGGCGTCCTTGCCGGTGAACGACGGCAGGGTGTTGGTGAAGAAGTACTGCTCGTCCTCGCGGTGGAACGAGTAGATACCCGTGACGCGCACGAGGTGGCCGGGCTGCGGGAACTTGTGCGTGGCCGCCGCGGTGGCGTAGGCGGTGTACTTGACCTCGTCCTCGAGGAACTGCCAGAGCCGCGTGCGATTCGCGAGCGAGCCCTGGAAGTACGGGTTGTCGCCGTCGTCGAGGATCTTCTCGCGGTTGAACAGGGCCGAGACGGCGAGCGAGTTGCGGTCGTCGAAGGCGTGGTCCACGCCGGAGGCGAGCGTGGCGTAGTCGGTGCGCCGGTTGCGCTTGACCTGCTGGTAGATGACCGTGCCGTCGTCGTAGGTGCGCGTCGCGAACTCGTTCTTGTTGAGCGTGGGCGCGTACAGCCAGTCGCCCTGCACGAAGGTGTTGTTGGTGGGCGTGCGGTAGTTGAGGGAGAACGAGGGATTGAGCTTGGGGGTGACCTCGAACTGCGGCCGGATGGTCGGGAGGTTGTCGCGGCGCGACCAGAGCGCGCCGGCGCCGGCCATCAGGCCGACCTTGCCGCTCAGCCCGCGCTGCTCCTGCTGCTTGAGCACGAGGTTGACGATCCCCGCGCTCGCGTTGGCGTCGTAGCGGGCCGAGGGGTTGTTGATGATCTCGATGCGCTCGATGGCGGAGGCGGGAAGGTTGTCGAGGCCGGCCTGCGTCCCGGCGCCGGTGAGCGCGGTCTGCTTGCCGTCGATGAGCACCGCGACCTTGTCGCTGCCGCGGAGCAGGACCTTGCCGTCGGGGCCGACGGTGACGCCGGGGAGGTTGGACATCGCCTGCAGCACGGAGCCGCCCGCCTGGCTCACGTTGTCGGCGACGCGATAGCTCTTCTTCTCGAGCGTGGCGGCCACTTCGTCGGCGCTCGCGGCAATGACGACCTGGTCGAGCGTGCGCGTGACGGGAACGAGGGCGAGAGGGCCCAGGTCGAGGAAGGCGCTCAGCTCGCCGACGAAGACCTGCTGGCTGAGCGGCTCGAACCCGACCGCGCGGGCCTCGAGGCGGTACGTCCCCTTCCTGATGCCGGTAAAGGTGAACGCGCCGGTCGAGTCGGTGAGCCGCCCCCCGACGAAGGCGCTGTCGCGGTCGGTGCGCAGCTGCACGGTGACGTACGCGAGCGGGGCGCGGGTGGCGCCGTTCTGCAGCGCGCCGAACACGGTGACGCCCCCCGCCGGCGCCTGCGCGCCGAGCGGGAGGGCTGCCACGAGGGACAGCAAGAGCAGTCTGGACAACGGGCGAGACCTCGACTGGCGATGGAACGGCTCCGGAAACCGGAAATTCTACGTCAATTTAGCGCGCGGCCGTGCCCGTCAGCAGTTGCGCGTGCCATGACGCGGATGCAGGCCGCTCGAAGGCCTCCCGATACGCCGCGAGCGTCCCGACCGTCGTGTCGAACACGGCCGACGACGGGGTGACCTCGCCGCGCGCGCCCGCCGCGCGGAACTCGTCGCGCGTGCCGCCCTGCACCACCCCCGCCGCGTCGCGCCAGAAGGTGCGGCCGCCGGCCACCAGCTCGACGCCGGCCTCGCCCTGCGCGCGCTGGAGCGCCCGGTAGAGCCCGTCGATCGAGCAGCCGCTCGCGTTCGCGGTGCGTTGGTCCACGGCCACCACGAGGAAGCGCGCCTCGCGCAGGTCGCGCGCCACGGTGAGCGGGGCGCCGTGGGCCTGCCAGCGCGCGAGGTGATCGTCGAGCTCGGCCAGGAAGCGCGCGGCCAGCTCGGGGGTGAAGGCCGGCGTGGCGCCGAACACCCAGGTGCGCGCGTCGCCGGGGAGCGAATCGAGGGGAACGAGGGGCATGCACGAAAACTAGCTGCGCGCCGGTGCTACCTCCGCTCGAGCTTGGGCAGCCCCGCGCTCACCAGGTCGCCGATGCGCACGCAGGTGTTGTCGTTGTCGGCCTGCAGCACGGCGATGAGGTTGGCCGAGTGGAGGAGCGTGCCGCCGTAGCGCGCGTTGGGAAGCGGCGGGCACACCGACTGCTTCGCGGTGTCGGCCTTCGCGAACTCGGCCTGCGCCGCAGCCACGGTCGGGTAGATGAACGCCAGCAGCTTGCCGCGGCCGAGCGTGAGCGCGACGAACGGCGCGGTGAAGTGCTGCTTGAGCGCGCCCGCGTCGCGCGACTCGACCTTGGGAACGTAGCCGCTGCTCTCGAGGCGCTTGATGAGTCCGCACTCGTCCCAGACTTCGCGCAGGTAGCAGGGGCCACCGGGGACATTGGGCGGGCTCGCGGCCGCGATGCCGCGTGGCGCGTCGGCGGGCGTGCCAGCGGGGGCGGTGGCGGCACCGGCACCCGCGGACGGCGTCGTGGCGGCGCCGGCACCCGCGGACGGCGTCGTGGCCGCGCCGGGCGGGGAAACGGTGGCGCCCGGGCTCCCGGCGCCGCTGGTCGCGGACGCCGCCGTCCCGTTCGTCACCTCCCGCGCCTTGTCGCCGCCGCACGCTGCGCCAAGGGCGAGCAGCAGCGCCGCCGGCGCGCGCCACGCGTGCGCGGTCACCTAACGCTGACCGAAGAGGAAGTTCACGCCGACGACGAGGCGGAACGGGTTCTTGCCGTCGGAGAAGGTCCAGCGCGCCTCGACGAACGGGCGCACGGGCAGGTCGAGCAACTCGGGGAGGTCGAGGCCGGGATACAGGTTGGCGCCATACTTCGTGTCGCCCACGGGCGGCTTGATGATGGCGAGCCCGCCACCCAGGTAGAACCAGCCGCGGCGGCCCGTGGCGATCAGGTCCACGTTGCCCTGCGTGGTGGTGCCGCCGGCCGACGAGTACGCCTCGACGCTGGGGGCGAACTGGAGGTTCCAGTCGAGCGGGATGCGCACCTGCGCGCCGTAGCCGCCCGACTGGCTGTCGAAATCGTAGGCGCCGCGGAGCCCGAACATCGGGCCGCTCATGCGGTCGACCTGCTCCTGCGTGGGCCGCGGGCGCTGGGCCTCGAGCGACGCGGCGCCGAAGAGGAGGGCCGCGAGGGGAACCAGCAACCGCGCGATGCGAGGGATCATGTCGGACGCTCGGTGGGAATGGTGAACGATGCCCCCAAGACGGGCTCACCGTGGCTACCGCAACGCGGAGGCGGAGTTCCTCGGCGGGAACTTCGCGCGCCGTCGGCACGGTCGGGCTGGACGGGGTCCCTTCGGGTCGGCGACGTCGCGAAGGGACACGGCGGAACTAACTTCCCCGAGGGGCTGTTCCCGGGGGAGCCGCCCGGACGGCCCCCGGGCAAGCACTCCGGGGAGCCTGTGCGTACATAGCGGACAGCGCTGCTCCCCGATGCCGGGCCCTCCCCGACCGCAGCGCGGGCGCGCCTTGGGTCGCCCCGTTCCATTCCACGTTCAGGTCCTGATGCGTTCTCGTTCCGTCGCCGCCCGCTGCGGTCTCGTCCTGGCGGCGCTGCCGCTCCTCGTCGCCGTGGGTTGCGGCGACGCCAAGAAGCCCGAGCGCACGCGCCCCCCGGTGGCGGTGCTGGTGGCGCTGGTCAGGCGCGCCGACGTGCCGTACACGATCGAGGCGAACGGCGTGGTGACGCCGCAGCAGAGCGCGGCGATCACGGCGCAGGTGGACGGGATCGTGCAGCGCGTGAGCTTCCGCGAGGGGCAGGAGGTGACGAAGGGGCAGGAGCTGTTCGCGATCGACGCCCGCCCCTACCAGGCCGCGTACGACCAGGTCCGTGCCGCGCTCGCGCGCGACAAGGCGTCGTACGACGTGGCCAAGGAGCAGCTCGACCGCTACCAGTCGCTGGCCAAGACCGAAGTGGTGACGCGCGAGCAGGTGGACCAGTTCCGCGCGACGGCGGCCTCGACGCTGGCGCTGGTGCAGCTCGACTCCGCGCAGCTCGCGACGGCGCGCTTCAACCTCGACAACACGATCATCCGCGCGCCGATCAGCGGCCGCACGGGGAGCGTGCTCGTGCTGCCGGGCAACCAGGTGCGCGCCGGGGCGGCCACGCCGCTCCTCGTGATCCACCAGACGCACCCGATCTTCGTGCGCTTCGCGGTGCCGGCCACGGAGCTGCGCAACGTGCTGCGCTACGGCGGCAAGGGCGGGCTGCCGGTGCTGGCGACGCCGACCGGCGCCGGGCCCAACGCGCCGGACACGTCCAACCGCCGGCCGCGACAGGGCGACTCGACCGCACAGCGGCAGCAGGTGCCGACGGCGAAGCCGGTGTCGTCGGACGCGTCGCGCGGCTCGCTCTCGTTCGTGGACAACGCCGTGGACACGACGACGGGCACGGTGATGCTCAAGGCGACGTTCGCGAACACCGACGGAATGCTGTGGGTGGGGCAGTTCGTGTCGGCGTCGCTCCAGCTGTACGTCGAGAAGGACGCGATCACGGTGCCGGCGCAGGCCGTCGTGACCGGTCAGCGCGGCACCTACGTGTACGTGCTCGACGACTCGCTCAAGGATTCGCTCAAGGTGCGGCAGCGGCCGGTGGTGGTCGAGCGCACCGCGGGCGCGGTGGCGATCATCGCGAGCGGCCTGGCCGAGGGGGAGCGCGTGGTGACGGACGGGCAGTCGCGGCTCACGCCGGGGGCGCCGGTCGAGATCAAGACGGGGCTCGAGGCCCCGGGCGGCGGCCGTCGCGGGAAGGGGGGCAAGGGCGGCAAGGGGGGCGGTGACAGCGCGAGCGCGGGCGGCAGCAAGGGTGCGCCGGCGGACAGCTCGGGCGGCGGCGGTGGTCGCCGTGGCGGCGGAGGACGCCCGAGCCCGACGCCATGAGCCTGACGGGGCTCTTCATCCGTCGCCCGGTCCTGACCACGCTCCTCATGGTCGGGATCCTGGTCTTCGGCATCGTGTCGTACCGCGGGTTGCCGGTGAGCGACCTGCCGACGGTGGACTACCCGACGATCTCGGTGGGCGCGAGCCTGCCCGGCGCGAGCCCGGAGACGATGGCCGCGACGGTGGCGACGCCGCTCGAGAAGTCGTTCTCGACCATCGCCGGCATCGACGAGATCACCTCCTCGAGTTCGCTCGGCTCGACCGGCGTGACGCTCACCTTCGCACTCGACCGCGACGTGGACGCCGCGGCGCAGGACGTGAACGCGGCGATCAGCAAGACGCTCGCCTATCTGCCGAGCACGATCATCCCGCCGAGCTACCGGAAGCAGAACCCGTCGGCGGCGCCGGTGCTGGTGCTGGCGCTGACGTCGCCGTCCATCGGGTTGAGCGACCTGGACGAAATCGCGGAGACGACGATCGCGCAGCGGCTCTCGATCATCGAAGGCGTCGCGCAGGTGAACGTGTTCGGCGCGCAGAAGTATGCGGTGCGCGTGCAGCTCGACCCCGCGGCGCTGGCGGCGCGCGGGCTCGGGACCTCGCAGGTGGCGGCGGCGATCCGGCAGAACAACGTGATGCTCCCGACCGGCGTTCTCTACGGGCGCGAGCGGACGCTCACGATCCAGGCCACGGGGCAGCTCAACCGCGCCGAGGACTTCCGCAAGCTGATCATCGCGTGGCGGCGCGGGGCGCCCGTGCGGCTGGGCGACGTGGGCACGGTGTCGGACGACGTGCAGAACAACAAGGGGGCGAGCTGGCTCGGGATGGAGCGCTCGATCGGCCTCGCGATCCAGCGGCAGCCGGGGACCAACACGGTGGCGGTGGCCAAGGCCGTGAAGGCGGCGCTGGCCGACGTGCAGCGCGGGATCCCGCCCTCGGCCAAGGTCACGGTGGTGTACGACCGCACGACGACGATCGAGCGCTCGGTGGAGGACGTCAAGTTCTCGCTGGTGCTCGCGCTCGCGCTGGTCGTGATGGTGATCTTCCTGTTCCTGCGCAACATCGTCGCGACGCTGATCCCGAGCCTGACCTTGCCGATGGCGATCGTCGGCACCTTCTCGGTGATGGCGCTCCTGTCGTTCTCGATCGACAACCTGTCGCTGATGGCGCTGACGCTCGCGGTCGGGTTCGTGGTCGACGACGCGATCGTGATGCTCGAGAACATCTACCGGCACCTCGAGATGGGGAAGCCGCCGATGCAGGCGGCGCTCGAGGGGGCGGAGGAGGTCGGGTTCACGATCCTCTCGATGACGCTGTCGCTGGCGGCGGTGTTCATCCCGCTGGTGTTCATGGGCGGGATCATCGGGCGGCTGTTCCGCGAGTTCGCGATCACGATCGGCGTGGCGATCCTCGTGAGCGGCGTGGTGTCGCTCACCCTCACCCCGATGCTCTGCAGCCGGCTGCTCAAGCCGCACGGGGCGGTGCAGCACGGGCGGTTCTACAACGCCACCGAGCGGATGATCGAGTGGGCGGTCCGGCTCTACGAGCGCACGCTGGGCTGGGTGATGCGGCACCGGCCGGTCACGCTCGCGTTCTCGGTGGTGATCCTCGTGGCGACGGGGTTCCTGTTCACGGACATCCCGAAGGGGCTCTTCCCGAGCGACGACACGGGGCTCCTCAACGCGACGACCGAGGCGGCGCAGGGGACGTCGTTCCAGGAGATGGTGCGGCTGCAGCTGATGGCGGCCAGGCGGCTCGAGGGCGACTCGAACATCGCGATGTACACCTCGAGCATCGGCGGCTTCGGCGGGGGCGGCGGCGCGACCAACCAGGGGCAGCTCTCGATCACGCTCAAGCCGGCCGGGCAGCGTCCGACGGCCGACCAGATGGTGCAGATCCTGACGCGGAAGCTCTCGGGGATTCCGGGGCTGCAGGTGTTCCTGCAGAACCCGCCGTCGATCCGCATCGGCGGGCGCGGCTCGAAGACGCTCTACCAGTTCACGCTCAAGGGCAGCGACATCACGCAGCTGTACGCCGAGGCGAACAAGCTGCTGACGACGCTGCGGCGCGACTCGCTGCTCACCGGCGTGACGAGCGACCTGCTCAACGTGAACCCGGTGCTCCGGGTCAAGATCAACCGGCAGCGCGCGGCGTCGCTCGGGGTGTCGCCGGCGGCGATCGAGAACGCGCTCGCCAACGCGTACAACCAGCAGCAGGTGTCGACGATCTACACCGCGGCGAACAACTACTGGGTGGTGCTCGAGACGGTGCCGAGCGCGCAGCTGGACGCGAACGCGCTCTACCGGTTCTACGTGCCGGGCTCGGGCGGCCGGATGATCCCGCTGTCGGACGTGGCGACGTTCCAGAACACGACCGGGCCGCTCTCGATCGCGCACTCGGGGCAGATGGCGTCGGTGACGATCTCGTTCAACCTCGCGCCGGGGGTGGCGCTGGGCGACGCGGTCAAGGAAGTGAACAAGGTCGCGCGGGCGTCGCTGCCGGCTTCGATCACCACGGGGTTCAGCGGCACGGCGCAGGCATTCGAGGCGTCGCAGCAGGGGCTCGGGATCCTGCTCCTGATCACCGTGTTCATCATCTACCTCATCCTCGGCATCCTCTACGAGAGCTTCATCCACCCGATCACGATCCTCACGGGGCTGCCGTTCGCGGCGTTCGGGGCGCTGTTCGCGCTCTGGATCACGAATACGGAGCTGGGGGTGTACGGCTACGTGGGGGTGATCATGCTGATCGGGATCGTGAAGAAGAACGCGATCATGATGATCGACTTCGCGGTGGCGGCCGAGCGCGACAGCGGGATCGACCCGGCGACGGCGATCGTGCAGGCGGCGATCGTGCGCTTCCGCCCGATCATGATGACGACCGTCTCGGCCATCGCCGGCACGCTGCCGATCGCGATCGGCGTGGGGCCGAGCGCGGACTCGCGGCGGCCGCTGGGGATCGCGGTCATGACGACGCTCGTCATGGTGGGGATCCTCGTGTTCGGGATCGTCGCGTACCGGCAGCTGCCGGTGTCGGACCTGCCGAACGTGGACTTCCCGACGATCACCGTCGGCGCGACGCTTCCCGGCACCAGCCCGCAGACGATGGCGGCGACGGTGGCGACGCCGCTCGAGAAGCAGTTCTCGACGATCGCGGGGATCGACAACATGAGCTCGACGTCGAGCCTGGGGCAGACGCAGATCGTCATCCAGTTCTCGCTCGACCGGAACATCGATGCCGCCGCGCAGGACGTGCAGGCGGCGATCGCGCAGACGATCCGCCAGCTGCCGCAGGGAATCATCCCGCCGAGCTACCAGAAGTCGAATCCGGCGGATGCGCCGATCCTGACCTTCGCGCTCACCGGCGACGGGGTGCCGCTCTCGACGCTCGACGAGTTCGCGGAGGTGACGCTGGCGCAGCGGCTCTCCATGGTGGGCGGCGTGGCGCAGGTGCTCGTGTACGGCGCGCAGAAGTACGCGGTGCGCGTGCAGCTCGACCCGCTCGAGCTCGCGTCGCGCTCGATCGCGCTCGAGGACGTGGCGACGGCGGTGACGCAGCAGAACGTGAACCTCCCCACGGGGGTGCTGTGGGGCCCGCGGAGCGCGCTCACCGTGCAGGCCACGGGGCAGCTCGAGAGCGCGGGGGAGTTCAAGGACATCATCGTCAGCTACAAGAACGGCGCGCCGGTGCACCTGAGCGACGTGGGGCGGATCACCGACGACGTGCAGAACAACAAGACGGCGAGCTGGTACAACGGCGCGCCGGCGATCGTGCTCGCGATCCAGCGCCAGCCGGGCACCAACACGGTCGAGGTGGCGCGGAAGGTCAAGGAGGCGCTCGACAAGCTGTCGGCCGAGATCCCGCCGACGGTACACGTGTACCCGCTGTACGACCGCTCGACGACGATCAAGGCGAGCGTGGACGACGTGACGTTCACGCTCTACCTGACGCTGGCGCTCGTCGTGATGGTGATCTTCATCTTCCTGCGCAACCTGTCGGCGACGGTGATCCCGAGCCTCGCGCTGCCGATGTCGATCATCGGCACCTTCTCGGTGATGTACCTGCTCGACTACTCGCTCGACAACCTGTCGCTGATGGCGCTCACGCTGGCCGTCGGCTTCGTGGTGGACGACGCGATCGTGATGCTCGAGAACATCGTGCGCCACCTCGAGATGGGAAAGCCGCGCATGCAGGCCGCGCTCGACGGCGCGAGCGAGGTCGGGTTCACGATCATCTCGATGACCTTCTCGCTCGCGGCGGTGTTCATCCCGTTCCTCTTCATGGGCGGGATCATCGGCAAGCTGTTCCACGAGTTCGCGGTCACGATCGGCGTGGCGATCCTCGTGTCGGGGGTCGTGTCACTCACGCTGACGCCGATGCTCTCGAGCCGGTTCCTGCGCGCGCAGCACGGCGCGCAGCACGGCCGGTTCTACCAGGCGACGGAGCGGATGTTCGACTGGCTGCTGGGCCTCTACGAGCGCACGCTCGCGTGGGTGATGGCGCGGCGGCCGGCGACGCTGGTGTTCAGCGCCGTGATCCTCGTGGCGACGGGCTGGCTCTTCTGGGTGACCCCGAAGGGGCTCTTCCCGGTCGCGGATACGGGGCAGTTGATCGTGACGACCGAGGCGGCGGAAGGCGTGAGCTACGACGCGCTCGTGCAGGCGCAGCGCGACGTGGCCGACCTGATGCGGCACGACCCCGACGTGCGCTCGGTGGTGTCGAGCGTGGGCACCGGGGCGGCGTCCAACCAGGGGCAGATGACGCTCGACCTGAGGCCGATCGACGAGCGCAAGCGGAGCGGCGAGGAGATTGCGCGCGACCTGGCGAAGGCCACCGAGGGCGTGCCGGGGATGACCGTGTACGTGCAGAACCCGCCCTCGATCTCGATCGGCGGCGTGGCGAGCAAGAGCCTCTACCAGTTCGTGCTCCAGTCGGGCGACATCGCCGCGCTCAACACGGCGGCGCGTGCGCTCGAGACCAAGCTGCGCGAGAGCCCGCTCCTGGCCGACGTCACGAGCGACCTCCTGATCGAGAGCCCGCAGGTCACGGTGGACATCGACCGCGAGGCCGCGGGGCGGCTCGGCGTGTCGGCGGCCGAGATCGAGAACACGCTGTACGACGCGTTCGGGCAGCGGCAGGTGAGCACCATCTACACCTCGACCAACGAGTACTGGGTGGTGATGGAGCTCCTCCCCGAGTACCAGGCCGACATCTCGGCCCTGAGCCGGCTCTACGTGCGCTCGACGCGCGGGCCGCTGCTCCCGCTGTCGGGGGTGGCGCACTTCCGGAATTCGGTGGGCCCGGTGACGGTCAACCACTCGGGGCAGATTCCGTCGGTGACGATCTCGTTCAACCTGGCGCCGGGCACGTCGCTGGGCGACGCGGTGACGCTGGTGAACAAGGAGGCGGCGGCCACGCTTCCGCCGCTCATCGCGACCCGGTTCAGCGGCATGGCGCAGGCGTTCCTCGGGACGCAGCAGGGGCTCGTGGTGCTGCTCATCCTCGCGGTGTTCGTGATCTACATGATCCTGGGGGTGCTCTACGAGAGCTTCATCCACCCGATCACGATCCTCACCGGGTTGCCGTTCGCGGCGTTCGGCGCGCTGGTGACGCTGACGATCTTCGGGCTCGACCTCGACATCTACGGGTTCGTCGGGATCATCATGCTCATCGGCATCGTGGAAAAGAACGCGATCATGATGATCGACTTCGCGATCGAGGCGAAGAAGGAGGGCAAGGACGC
>JACQES010000074.1 GCA_016200495.1 Gemmatimonadota bacterium | reverse complement strand
TCGGCGGCCGCGTCGGCGCGCGTCGCCACCGCGCCCGTCACGCGAGCGCCCACCCACGCCGCGAGCGGCGGCCCATCCAGCGCCACGGCCTCGCCGTAGCCGTCGAGCACCGCATCGGGATCGGCGAAGAGGGCCGGCGCCTCGGCGGCCCAGCGCGCGCGCAGCTCGCCCGCGAGCCAGGCGAGCGATTCACGGAGCGGCGCGCGCCACGCCTGCGACCAGTTCCGTTCGGGCGCGACCTTGCAGCCGCAGTCGCTGCGCCACCGCTCCACGCCGTGCACGCAGCTCCACGCCGACGGCGAAACGAGCTCGGCCGCGGGGCGCGCGCCGATCGCCCCGCCGGAACGCGCGCTCTCGCCCGACCGGCGAGTGGCGCGTGGCGCGGCGTCACGTGCCGTTGCCATCGACGCCACCACGGCCGCGAAGTTGGTGAGCTCCGCCGTCTCGCTGCGCGCGATCCGGTCGATCGCCGCGGCCAGCGCCATCTCACCGAACGCATGGTGATGCCCGAACGTCTCGCCATCGGTGGCCATCGAGCGCAGCGCCGGCGGCGCGGTGCCGCCGGGATACGGCGCGTCGTCCAGCAGCCGCGCCGTGAGCGCGTCACCGCTCCGGAGCAGCGGCCCGAACGCGATGTCGCGCGACAGCGCGCCGTCGTACACGCAGAGCGCGATCGAGCGCCCGCGTCCCGCGTCGAACACGAGCGGCAGGCCGTCGGCGGGCGGGTTGAGCACCTGGTGCGGCGCCACGATCGTGAAGCGGAGCCCGTGCTCCGCCAGCGCCACCAGCGTGTCGTCATCCACCGCGGTCTCGGGGCACCAGAACCCCTCGGGCTCGCGGCCGAAGCGGCGCCGGAAGTCGGCCACGCCCCAGCGGATCTCGGTGCGCCGCTCGCGCGGGCTCGCGAGCGGGAGGATCACGTGATGGTAGGGCGCCGCGATCGCGTTGCCGTGTCCGAGCCGCGCCACCGACTGCCGGTCGGCCGCCACGATCGCGCGCCACGTGGCCGGCGACGCGCGCTCGAGCCACTCGGCCAGCGTCGCGCCGACGTCGAACGACATCGCCTCGTAGCAGTTCACCATCCGGGCGATGTGGCCGTCGCCGTCGAGCAGCCGCGCGGCCGCCATCGGCACGTAGCACTCGTTGGTGATCCGCACGTTCCAGTCGTGCGCGGGGGCGGCGTTCGCCTCGCGCTCGACCACCTCGAGCCAGGGATCCTCGCGCGGCGGCTGGTAGAAGTGGCCGTGCAGGACGACGGCGCGCTTCGCCGTCATCCCGCGGCTTCCAGCGGCGCCGAGCGCGCGAGCGCGTCGCGCACGGCGTCGAGCACGGTGGGGAAGACGTCGTCGCGCGCGCGCAGCTCGGCCGCCAGCTCGCGCGCTCCGGTCAGGTCAGTGCCCGCCGGCGCTTCAAGCGCATCGAGCAGCCGCGCGCAGTCCTCGGCGTGCCCGATGAAGCGCCGCTCCGCGTAGTCGGCCACCTCGCCGGTGGAGATGATGAACTGCCAGTCGGACGACATGAGCAGGAGCATCGATCGCGCGGCTTGCGCGAGCAGCTCCTGCCGGTCGGCGTCGCCGATGGCGCGCGGCGCGACGGCCCAGAACCGCTCCTCGATCGGCCACAGCCGGTGCCAGGTCCACGCCGTCTCAGGGCCGTACCACATCGAGAAGTCGCCGTTGGCGCCCCACGAGCCTGCCGCGAGCTGCACTGCCCCCTCGTGGCGCGCGCGCGCGATGTGCTGCGACGCGGTGGTCGCGCGGATCTCGCCATGCGCCGGGAGGGCGCGGTAGAGCCCCTCGATGAAGTCCACCCCCTCGGCCCACCAGTGGCCGAAGAGCTCCGTGTCGAACGGCGCGACCACGACGTCGCGCAGCGGATCGTCGCCGTTCCGCGCGATGCCGGCGAGGGTGGCGGCGAAGTCCTTCGCGTGGCGCTTGACCGTCGCCTGCGCCGCGTCGGGGCGGTACGGGCGCTTCTGCCCGAGCTCGGCGTGCGAGTTGGTGACGCGCCAGAGCTTGAGCCCGCCGGGGTAGCGGATCTTGTGGAACTCGAGGTACGCGCCGTCGCCGGGATAGCCGTCGTGGCGGCTCCACACCTTGAACGAGGTGCGCGGGTCGCGCACGAGCGCGCGCGGCGCGCGCGCGTCGCGCCGCCGGCCGATCCGGTAGGCGCGGTACGGCGAGTGCCGCCGCCGTCCGCTGTCGACGATGACCCCCTGCTTGAGCAGCTCGCCGGTGGTCATCGCCACCTCGCCGTAGAGGCCGAGCGACTGCCCGGCGCGCGCGAGGTGCGCGTCCACGGTGACGAAGCGGACGTTGTACTCCTCGAGGAAGGTCTCGATGCCGGCGCGGTTCACGCCGGCGCGCGGCGCCTGCGGGTCGGGGTTCCACACGCCGCGCGGGCGGTAGGCGCACTCGGGCATCCAGAGTCCCGCGGCGCGCGAGCCGAACAAGCGCTCGTGCTCGTTGGCGCCGGCGGCCAGCTGGAAGCGGATGCTCTCGTCGCGGCCGAGGAGCGGCAGGAAGCCGTGCGTCGCGGCCGACGTCGTGATCTCGAGGCGTCCGGCGCGCGCGTGGCGCGCGAAGGTGCCCACGAGGTCGCCGTTGATGGATTCCCAGATGTCGCGCAGCCAGGTGTAGCGGTCGTACCACCAGCGCGTGATCTCGATCAGCCGCTCGTCGGCCGTGTTGGGGAGCGCGCCCTCGCACTCGATGCACGCATCGAGGCGCTGCGCGAGGAACAGCTCGAGCTCGGCGTTGAACACCGGGTTGGCGAGCTGCGACGCGAGGATCGGCGTGATGCCGAGCGTGATCGGCGCGTGCACGCCGTCCTTCTCGAGCGCGTCGAGCGCGTGCACCAGCGGCAAATAGGTGTCGAGCGCGGCCTCGCAGAGCCAGTCGGAGCCGTGGGGCCACCGCCCGTGGTTGAGCACGTAGGGCAGGTGGCTGTGCAGCACGAGCACGAAGTCCATGACGGGCGTCATGCGGCGGCTCCGGAGGCGAGGGCGGCGAGGTAACGGGCGTCGTAGGCGGCGACGGCGTCGTCCCAGCCGGCGGGCAGGGTGAGCGCGCCCTTCACGCGCGCCGTCCACGCCCCCTTTTCCTCGAACGCCGCGAGGGCGGCGTCGAGTGCCCGGTCGAGCGCCGCGGCGTCGAACGGCTGGAAGCGGACGACCGCGTCCATGTCGGGCAGGTCGTGGTGCGCGCCGGTGTTGCGCACCACGATCACCGCGCCGTAGCGCAGCGCCCGGCTCGCCAGCATCCCGCTCGGCTCGTGGAGCGACGGGAGCAGCACGATGTCGGCGCCCGCGAGGAGGCGCCGCTCCACGCGTTCGTCGGGATCGGGAATGACCGCCATGCGCCCGGGCTGCGCCTCGGCCATGACGCGCGCGGCGGCGAGCAGGTCGCGGTCGCCCGCGCCGCCGAAGACCACCTGCGCGCCGCCCGTGCGGAGCACGGTGCTGCCGATGGCGATGGTCGCGCCGCTCCGCCGCGTGAGCGGCACCGGCACGACGACGAGCGGCGTGCGCGCGCGCACCGGGAGCCTGGCCGCGCGCTGGAGCGCGGCCTTGTTCTTGGCGCGATCGGCGATGGTGCCCGGACCGAAGCGCGTGGTGATCGCCGCATCGGTGGCCGGATTCCAGCTTGTGGCGTCGAGGCCGTCGGCGATGCCGCTGAATGCCTCGCCGCGGTGGCGGAACACGCCGTCGAGCCCGAAGCCGCCCTGCTGCGAGCAGAGTTCCGCCGCATGCGCGGGGCTCGTCGCCACCACCTGGGCCGCGAAGGTCGCGCCCCCCTTGAGCAGGTTCACGTGCCCGTACCACTCGAGCGCGTCGGGACGGAAGAGCGCGCCGGGCAGGCCGAGGGCGGCCATCCGGTCGGGCCGCACGTGGCCCTGGAACGACGCGTCGTGCACGGTGAGCACCGACGGGAGCCGGTCGCCCTCGCCGCGCAGGTGCTCCACCACCGGCACGAGCGCCGCGTGCCAGTCGTGCGCGTGCAGCACCGCCGGGCCGCTCACGAGGCGCCGCACGGCGATCGAGGCCGCGTGCGCGAGGAGCGCGAACCGCTCGGGGTTGTCGGCGTACGGCGCGTGCTCGTCGCCATAGAGGCCGTCGCGGTCGAACGACGCGCGATGGTCCACGAAGAGGAGCCACGGCGCGTCCGCCGCCGGGTCGGCCTCGCCGAGGAGGGCGACGACCTCGGTGCGCTCGCCGACGGTGACGTCGAACGGCTCGCCGACCGGCACGAGTCCCGGGTGCGTGGCGAGCACGCGGCGCGTGGCCGGCGCGATCACCATCACCGCGCGTCCCGCGAGGGCCTGCGCGTGCGCGAGTCCCGCCACGGCGTCGCCCAGTTCACCCACGCGCGACCAGGGCGCGACCTCGGCACTCACGTGCACGATGGTCACGCCGCGATCGCCCACCTTGAGCGGGCTCGCGGTGGGGACGACGGCCGCCTTGGCGCGGGCGGCCGCGGCACGCGGCGCCGCCTTGGCGCGCGCCGGTGCCTTCTTGCGCGCGCTCATGCCGTCGGCGGATCGTCCGCCGCGCCGGCGCCCGTCATCGAGGGGATGTAGTAGTCGCGCGCGTACTCCTCGACCATGCGGCGCGCGGTGAAGAAGCGGCCCGCGATGCGCATGGCATGCTTCATCATCGTGAGCCACGCGAGCGGGAGCCCGCGCTCGTCGCGCTCGTAGAAGCGCGGCACGACCTCGGTCTCGAGGAGCGTGTAGAGGCGGTCGGCGGTGACGGCGTCGTCATCCACCACGCCGGCCTGCCCGATCGCCCAGCCATTGGTGCCGTCGTACGCCTCCTCCCACCAGCCGTCGATCGTCGAGAGCTGCGGCACGCCGTTGAGGGCGGCCTTCATGCCGCTCGTGCCCGATGCCTCCATCGGCACCTTGGGCAGGTTCATCCACAGGTCCACCCCCTGCACGAGCAGGTGGGCCAGGTGCATGTCGTAGTCCTCGACGAACGCGACGCGTCCCTCGAACTGCGGGTCGCGCGTGAACTGGTAGACCTGCTGCAGCACGTCCTTGCCCGGGTTGTCGGCGGGGTGCGCCTTGCCGGCGAAGACGATCTGCACCGGGCGGTGCGGGTCGGTGAGCAGCTTCCGCAGGCGCTCGGCGTCCGAGAAGATGAGCGAGGCGCGCTTGTACGTCGCGAAGCGGCGGGCGAAGCCGATCGTGAGGACGTTCGGGTCGAGCATCACGCCCGCGCCCACGATCTGCGGCGCCTCGAGCGAGCGCGCGACGAAGGCGCGGCGCGTTTCCTCGCGGATCAGGTTGAGCAGGATGTCCTTGAGCGAGCGGTGTGCGAACCAGAGTGTCGCGTCATCGGCGTCGAGCATCCGGTCCCACGTCTTCGGATCGTCGATCCGGTTGCCCCAGTCGGCGCCCAGCGTGCGGTCCACCACCTGCATGATGTGGTTCGCCATCCAGGTCGCGAGGTGCACGCCGTTGGTCACGTGCCCGATCGGGAGCTGGTCGCTGGGGCGGCCGGGCCAGAGCGAGGTCCAGAGCTCGCGCGTGACGATCCCATGGCGCCGGGCCACGCCGTTCACCCGGCGCGAGAGGCGGATGGCCGTGGCCGTCATGTGGAACGTCTGGTGGTCGATCACCGGGTGGTGCCCGATCTCGAAGAACTCGGCCTTCGTGATCCCCATGTCGTCCCACACGGGGCCGGCGCATGCCTCGACCTGGTCGGGCCCGAACTGGTCGTGGCCCGCGGGCACCGGCGTGTGCGTGGTGAAGGTCGACGCGGCGCGGACCTTGGCCACCGCGTCGGCGTAGGCGAGGCCGCCCGACACGTACTCGCGCACGCGCTCGACGAGCATGAAGGCCGCGTGGCCCTCGTTGGCGTGCCACGCCTGCGGGTGGATGCCGAGCGCGCGCAGCACGCGCACGCCGCCCACGCCGAGGAGCCACTCCTGCCGGAGGCGGAGCGCGGGGCCGCCGGCGTAGAGCTTGGAGAGGAGCGGGCGGTCGTCCGGGTGGTTCTCCTCGAGCTCGGTGTCGAGCAGGTAGATCGGCACGCGGCCGACGTCGAGGCGCCAGGCGCGGATGTGCACGTCGCGGCCGAACGTCTTCACGGTCGCGAGGTACGGCACGCCGCCCGGCCCCGCGATCGGGGTGATCGGCGTGAGCGAGAGGTCGTAGCGCTCGTCGGTGTCCTGCTGGCGCCCCTCGAGGTTGATGCGCTGGTCGAAGTAGCCGGCGCGGTAGAGGATGCCGACCCCGACGAGGGGAACGCCCAGGTCGGACGCGGCCTTGCAGTGGTCGCCGGCGAGGACGCCCAGGCCCCCGGAGTAGATCGGGACGGAGTTGTGCAGGCCGAACTCGGCGCAGAAGTACGCCACCGGCGTGCTCCGCTGCTCGGGCCAGTTCTGCGAGAACCAGGTGCCGGCGCCGGACATCTCGTGCCGGAACCAGGACATCATCTTGTCGTACAATCCCGTGACGTACGGGTCGGCGGCGGCGGCGTCGAGGCGCGCCTGCGGCACCTGGTCGAGGAACTTGAGCGGGTTGTGGCGGACGGCGTGCCAGAGGCGTTCGTCGATCGAGCGGAAGACGATGCGCGCTTCGCGGTGCCAGCTCCAGGCGAGGTTGCGGGCGACGTCGGGCAGACCGCTGAGGCGGTCGGGAATCGTGGCGGGCACGAGATCGTGGTCGGAATTGGGCAGCATGGACGCCCTCGTCGCCAAGACTCCCGGCGCCACGAGCGTCGCGATGAACCGTTGAAGTTACCGACCGGGCCGGATGGTGTCAGGTGCGGACTTTCCCGCACTGTCGTCACGGCTTAACGTCCGTTGGTACGCCCACCCCCGGTCACGCTGCGTTGTCCACTTCGCCTCGAGGTCGTTCGCCCATGTCGCGCCTGCTCCTGCTTGCCTCCGTCCTTGCCCTCGGCGCCTGCTCGTCGGGGAGCGCCCTGTCGTCGGCCGCGCCGGCGCCGGCTCCCGTCGCGAGCGCGCCCGCGCCCGCGAAGACCGCCATGAATCCGGTCGGGTCGTACGAGTTCAACACCGAGATCAACGGCAGCCCGATGAAGGGGCAGGTGATGATCACGGGCGCGCCCGGCGCCTGGACCGGCAAGATGACGTCGGACATCACCCCCGAACTCCCGCTCACGAGCGTGGTGGTGGACGGGCAGACGATGAAGCTCGTGCTCGACACGCCGAACGGCGCCGCGACGATCAACATGACGTTCACCGGCGCCGCGTTCACCGGCACGTGGGAGCTGGGCGGCGCCGGCGGCGCGCTCACCGGCAAGCGGATCAAGTAGCCCGCCGCGGCACCTCGCCGAAGAACGGGCCGGGGGCCTCCCACGGGACCTCGGCCCGGAACGCGTCGGCCGCGCGGCGCAGCTGCACCAGTTCGTCGCCGGGGATCCGGTCCAGGTTGCGGATCATCATCGCCATGCGCGGGTGCGTGGCGAACCGGTCGCGGTGCCGCGCGAGGAAGTCCCAGTAGAGGACGGTCACCGGGCATGCCCCGTCCCCCGAACGGCGCGAGACGTCGTACGAACAACTAGAACAATAGTTGCTCATGCGATGGATGTACGCGCCGCTCGCCACGTACGGCTTGGACGCCATCACGCCACCGTCGCCCCACGTGGCCATCCCCGCGACGTTGGGCAGTTCCACCCACTCGTACGCGTCGGTGAACGCCGCCCAGAACCAGCGCGAGAGCGCCGCGGGGGTGACGCCGAGGAGCGTGGCGATGTTGCCCTGCACCATGAGCCGCGCGATGTGGTGCACGCGGCCGTGGTCGCGCACCGACCGCACGCTGTCGGCGAGGCAGGCCATGCGGCACGCGGCGGGCGCGGCGGGCGAGGCGGGTGCGGCGGGTGCGGCGGGTGTAGCGGGTGTAGCGGGTGTAGCGGGTGTACCGGGTGCGGCGCGTGCGGCGGGCGCAACGGGCGCAGTCTTCCCGCTGTTCGCCTCACCGACCGACTCACCGTAGCCTGGCTCCCCGTCGGGCGCCCAGAACCAGAGCGGCAGCGTGCGATCGGCCCCCAGCGCATTCGCGGTGCGCAGCCCCGGCATCAGGTGCCAGTAGATGCCGCGCACGTACTCGCGCCAGCCGAGCACCTGCCGGATGAACCCCTCGGCGCTCGGGAGCGGCACGCGGCCCTCGCGGTACGCGCGCTCGGCGCGCCGCACCGCCTCCATCGGGTGCAGCAGGCCGACGTTGATCACCGACGAGAGGCACGAGTGCAGCAGGTCCGGCTCGCCGGCGAGCATGGCGTCCTCGTAGGGGCCGAACTCGGGAAGCCGTTCGGTCACGAACCGCTCGAGCAGCGCCAGCGCATCGGGGCGCGTGACGGGAAGGGCGAACGCGTCCACCGAGCCCCAGCGGCCGCGCCACGCCGCCACCTGCGCCATCACCTCGCGCGTGAGGGCGTCGGGCTCGATGCGCATGCGCGGCGGCGCCGCGCGCCCCTTCGGCCACGGCTTCCGGTTCTCGGCGTCGAAGTTCCAGGTGCCGCCCGTGGGCTGGCCGTCGGGCTCCATGAGCACGCCGTGCGCGCGGCGCAACTGGCGGTAGAACCACTCCATGCGGAGTTCCTTGCGCCCCGCGGCCCACGTGGTGAAGTCGGCGCGCGTGCTGATGAAGCCCGGGTCCTCGCGCAGCTCGAGCGGCACGCGGTGCGCGGCCAGGCGCGTGCGCGCGCCTTCGAGCTCCTCGTGCATCTGCCACTCGCGCGCCTGCGAGGCGACCACGCGGCGCGCGCCGTGCTCGCGCGCCGCGGCCACGATCGCCTCCTCGTACGAGTGCGCCACGCGATGGTCCATCACGTAGCCCGCGTCGCGGAGCTCCCGTGCGAAGTGGCGGAGCGTGCTGAGGATCAGCACGAGCTTCTGCCGGTGCCAAGGGAGCGCGGCGCCCTTGGACACCGATTCCACCAGCAGCACCACGACGTCGGGGCGCGGCGCGCGCGGAATGCGCGCCACCGCGCGGGAGAGCTCCCACGGGGCGATGAAGGTGAGGGTCGGCCCTCGCGGAGGTGCCACGGCGTCGCGCACGGCGTATCATGACGGCGATGCGACGAATGGTTCCCACGGGGGGCGGATGGGGCGCAGCGGCGACGGCCTGGCGCGCGTGACGCACGTCGGATTCGGCGACCGCTCGGCTCGCGTGATGCCCGTCGCATCTGGCGACCGCCCGGCTCGCGGAGTGCGACGCCTCGCGTGCGCCCTCCTGCTCGCGCCTGGGCTGGCGCCCGCGCACATCGCGTACGCCCAGCGCGTGTTCGGCCGCGTGACCGAGGCCGACGGGCGCACGGGGATCACTGGCGTGCTGCTCACGCTGGTGCAGGACTCGACGGCGACGCCGGCGGTGCTGAGCGCGCCCGACGGGCGGTTCCTGCTGCGCGCGAGCGGGGCCGGCACGTGGCGCGTGAAGGCGCAGGCGGTGGGACGCGCGCCCCAGCTCTCGCGCCTGCTGGTGCTCGGCGCGCAGGACACGGCGCGCGTGGAGCTCCGGTTCCCGCCCTTCGTGCCGACGCTCGAGGCGGTGCGCGCGGCGGCGCCGGGCACGTGCCGCGACCGGCCCGACGACGATGACCGCGCGCGCGAGGTGTGGGACGCGATTCGCACGGCGTTCGAGGCGAGCGCGGCCACGGAGCGCGAGCGTCGCACACCGCTGGAACTCGAGGTCACCGACTACCGGCTCGACGTGCTCAAGCAGCGCACGTCGGCCATGAAGCTCACGCTGCGGAGCTGGAGCGGGGCGGGCTTCCTCTCGACCGCGCCCGACGAGCTGGTGACGCGCGGCTACGTGCGCCAGGTGGGTGACTCGGTGGCATACTTCGCCCCCGACGCGGCGGTGATCACGTCGCCGTCGTTCCTGGCCACGCACTGCTTCCGGGTGGACGAGCGGCGCGCGCTGTTCGGGGCGCGCGAACTGGGCCTCGCGTTCCAGCCGCTGCCCTCGCGCACGGTGGGCGACGTGCGCGGCACGCTCTGGCTCGACCCGCGGAGCGCGGCGCTCAAGCGCCTCGAGCTCGAGTACGTGGTGCCCGGACGCACGTCGTCGCTGCCCAATGCCGACGCCACGATCGACTATGCGCGACTGCCCAACGGCCGGTGGTTCGTGTCGCGGTGGCTGCTCAACATGCCGGTGGTGCGCGAGGTGGGGCCCGCCGTGGGCGGAGTCTCGAGCGTGGCGTTCTCCGGGTGGCGCTCGCGCGAGGGGGTCGCGCGCGCGATCAGCCTGCGCGATGCGGCGCGGCTGGCGCCGAGTGCCGTGATCGCGGGGCGGGCGTACGACAGCCTCGCGATGCGCCCGCTGGTGGCGACGCGCGTCCGCCTGGCGGGTGCCGGCGAGGCGACGACCGACTCGGCGGGCGCCTTCACGATGACGGTGAACGACCCGCTCAGTGTCCCGTCCCCGGCGACGTTGACCGTCGAGGCGCCGATGCTGGCGCGGCTCGGGATCGACTCGCCGACGCGTGAGGTTCCGGTCATCCCGGGGGACACGACACGGGTCGAGATGGCGATCCCGAACGCTCGAGCCGTGCGGAGCATCCTGTGCCCGACGCTCGCCGATACGGGAGCGGGTGCCTCGGCACTGGTCGGAAGTGTACCGAGGGGAGATGGAGGCACTTCAGGCGTAAGTGACTCAATAATGGTGTCATGGTACCTCGATAGTGGCGTGAAAGAATCGTTACGATCGGCAGTGGTTGTAGGCGCACGGATTGGCGACGGGGCCAAGTTCGTGTCTGCGCGTGTCGGTCCCGACGGGCGCTTTGTTGCCTGCGGTGTTCCGGTGGGCATCAAGCTGACGGTCGCGTGGCCGGCCAGCGCCGACCACCCCCGCGGTGTTCGTGGGGCAATCACGATCCAGCCGGGTACCATCGGCGAACTCCGACTCGATCCCGCTCCAGGTCCGGCGCCGCCACGCTGAGCCGCGTCGGGCGCCCGGCACGCGCGGATTTCCGCATGCGCGCGCGCCGCTCCATCTTCATCCGTCGCCTATCCCCCCGCCCATGTCGCGCACTTCCGGCACGCTGCTCGTCCTCGCGCTCGTAGCCCTGCCCGCGCACGCCCAGGTCGTCTCGGGCCGCGTGATCCGGGACTCCGACCGGACGCCGATCGCCGGCGCCGTGATCACGCTCGTGCACGACAACGAGCGCATCCGGCCGATCCTGTCCGACGCCGACGGCCGCTTCACCTACCACAACGCGCCAACCGGCAACTGGATCGTGCGTGCCGACGCCGCGGGCTACGGCATGAGCTACTCCGAGGCGTTCCGCCTCGGGCCCCGCGACTCGATCGACGTGAGCGTGCGGCTCACGCCGTTCGCCCAGCAGCTCGCGGCGGTGCGCATCGAGCCCTCGGCCAAGTGCACCAGCGACCCCGCCAGCGACGCTCGCGTGGGGGTGCTCTGGTCGGCCGTGCACTCGACGCTCGAGGCCAACATGGCCACCGAGCGCGAGCGGCAGACGCCGCTCGAGATCACGGTGGTGGACAACGTCCTCGACGCGGCCTTCGCCCGGCAGAAGACGACCCCCTTCAAGACGGCGCGCGCCTGGTCGGGGGTCGGATTCCGCGCCTATCCGCCCGCGATGCTGTCGGAGATCGGGTATGCGCGCGTGTTCCGCGATTCGCTCGCGGCGGTCAGCGCCGAGCTGGGCGTGTCGCGCGAGCGCGTGGCGGCGCAGAGCGCGGGGGGCCTCGGCAACATGCTCATGACCGAGCGCGAGCTCGAGGAACGCGAGTACTACCTGCCCGATGCCGACGTGCTCATGTCCCCGTCGTTCCTGCACGACCACTGCTTCCGCGCGGTGGAGCGCGCGGCGACCGCAGCCGCGCCGCGCGCCGTGGGCATCGCGTTCACGCCGACCAAGACGCGCCTGGTGACCGAGGTGCAGGGGACGCTCTGGATCGACCCGGTGTCGGCCGAGCTGCGGCAACTCGAGGTGGAGTTCCTGATCCCGAACCGCGATCGCGCGCTCCCCAACGCGCGTGCGATCCTCGACTTCCTCCAGCTGCCCACGGGACGCTGGATCGTGGGGCACTGGGCGCTGCGGATGCCGATCGAGCGGAGCCAGCGCAACTCGATGGACAACGGGTTCGAGACCAAGGTGGGCGGCTGGTCGGAGCGCGAGGGGACGGCGCGGGTCCTGCCGCTCAAGGAAGCGTCGAGCATCGCGCCGGGAGCGGTGGTGCGCGGCCAGGTGCTCGACGGCACGACGGGGCGCCCGCTCACCGACGCGGCGCTCACGCTCGACGACGTCGGGACCGAGCTCACCGACTCGACGGGGCACTTCACCTTCCGGATCTACAACCCGCTCATGGTGCCGCAGCCCACCAAGCTCACGATGCGCTCCGAGCGCGTGGCGGTGCTCGGCGTGCTGGTGCCGCCGCGCCCGGTCAAGTTCCAGCCGGGGGACACGATCGAGGTCAACATCGGGATCCCGAGCGCGCAGCGGATGCGCGAGGCGCTGTGCGGCGGGGTGGTGGACTCGATCGCCTCCACGACCAAGGGGGTCGCGATTCCCGACGGGACGGTGGTGGGCAAGGTGACGACGTCGGCCGACGGGATCGAGGGCGCGCTGGTCACGGCCAACTGGTACATCGACAACCAGGGGAAGCCGTCCGCGACGCCGACGGCCACGATGGCGCGCCGGCTCACCAGGAGCCTCGAGGGCGGGCGCTACGTGGTGTGCGCGCTTCCGCTCGGCGTGCCGCTCACCGTGCACGCGGAGTTCAAGGAGCAGAAGGGGACGCCGGTGGCGGTGACCGCGACGGCCACCGCGCTGGCGGAGGCGTTCCTTACCGTGCCACCAGCGCTGCCGCCGCCGCGGCCGCCGCGGAAGCCGTGATCCCGAACTCCTTGTAGAGCACCTGGTACGGCGCGCTCGCGCCGAAGCGGTCGAGGCCGATGATGGTGCCGTGGTCACCCACCCAGCGATGCCAGCTGGCGGGGTGCGCGGCCTCGATCGCCACGCGCGGCACGCCGGCCGGGAGCACCGTGGCGCGGTAGCCCGCGTCCTCGGCGGCGAAGAGCTCGAGCGACGGCGCGCTCACGACGCGCGCGCGAATCCCGTCCCTGGCGAGGAGCGCCTGCGCCTCGACGGCGAGCGACACCTCGGAGCCGGTGGCCATGAGCACGACCTGCGCCGCGCCGCCTTGGGCCTCCTTGAGCACGTACGCGCCGCGCCGCGCCCCGGTCACGGGGGCGAAGCCGGCCGCGCGATCGAAGCAGGGGAGCTTCTGTCGCGTGAGGACGAGCGCGACGGGACCAGACGTGTGCGTGATGGCCGTGCGCCACGCCTCGCTGACCTCGTTGGCGTCGGCGGGGCGGAGCACGAGCAGGTTGGGGATCACGCGCAGTGACGCGAGGTGTTCCACGGGCTGGTGCGTGGGGCCGTCCTCGCCGAGGCCGATCGAGTCGTGCGTGAAGACGTAGATGACGTGCGTCCCCATCAGCGCCGCGAGGCGGATGGCGGGACGCATGTAGTCGGCGAACACGAGGAAGGTGCCGCCGTAGGGGATGTACCCCCCGTGGAGCGCGACGCCGTTCATGATCGCGCCCATGCCGAACTCGCGGATGCCGTAGTGCAGGTTGCGTCCGGCGGGGTTCATGAGCGAGAACTTGGGGACGTCCTTGAGCATGGTGAGGTTCGACCCCGCGAGGTCGGCGGAGCCGCCGAAGAGCTCGGGGAGCACGCCCGCCACGGCATTCACCACGATGCCCGACGCGTTGCGGCTGGCGATGGCGCCCGTCTCGGGGGTGAAGCTCGGAAGCTTCGCTTCCCATCCGGCGGGGAGGGTGCCCGCCCAGCGCCGCTCGAGCTCCGCCGCCTCGGCGGGAAACGCGGCCTTGTACGCGCCGAACGCCGCCGACCACTGGTCGTGGAGCGCCGTGCCGCGGGCGCGGGCCTCGCGCATGTGCGCGAGCGCCTCGGCCGGCACGAAGAACGGCTCGGTGGACGGCCAGCCATAGGCCTGCTTGGTGAGCACGATCTCGTCCTTGCCGAGCGGCTCGCCGTGGGCCTTGGCGGTGTCCTGCTTGTTGGGGGAGCCGTAGCCGATGTGCGTGCGCGTGACGACGAGCGTGGGGCGCGACTCGTCGGCCTTGGCCTCGGCGATGACGCGATCGATGGCGGCGAGGTCGTTGACGTCGTCGAGGCGGAGCACCTGCCAGCCGAGGGCGGCGAAGCGCGCGCCCTGGTCATCGGAGCAGGTGAGGTCGACGCTGCCGTCGATGGTGATGCGGTTGTCGTCGAAGAAGACGATGAGGCGGCCGAGCCCGAAGTGGCCGGCGAACGACGCGGCCTCGTGCGAGACCCCTTCCATCAGGTCGCCGTCGCCGGCGATGACGTACGTCCAGTGACGGAGAATCGCGTGGCCGTCGCGATTGAACGTCGCGCCCAGCTGCGCCTCGGCCATGGCCATGCCGACGGCGGTGGCGAGCCCCTGGCCGAGGGGGCCGGTGGTGGTCTCGACGCCGGGGGTGTGGTGCACCTCAGGGTGGCCCGGGGTGAGCGAGCCCCACTGGCGGAACGCCTTGAGGTCGTCGAGCGAGACGCCGTAGCCCGTGAGGTGGAGCAGGGCGTACTGGAGCATGCTCGCGTGGCCCGCCGAGAGGACGAACCGGTCGCGGTCGGGCCAGTGCGGGTCCGCCGGGTCGTGGCGGAGGTGCCGCGTGTAGAGCCGGTAGCCCAGGGGCGCGAGCGCCATGGGCGTACCGGGATGGCCGGACTCCGCCTGCTGCACCGCATCCATCGCGAGGGTGCGGATGGTGTTGATGCAGAGCAGGTCGAGCGTGGTCTGGGTGGCCATGGCGGAGCCCGCCCCTTGGTTCGGTTGTGTGGAGAAGGTGTCGAGCGCTAGCGAATCAGCGCTTCGACCTCGGCGGCCTTGCAGTTCTTCTCGTGGCCGGGGTAGGCGTGACCGCAGTGGAGGCAGTGCTCGCCGAAGCCGGTGCGCTTCCAGATGAGGTAGTACATCGCGCGCTGGAGGTTCGCGATCTTCTTGTCGGTATCGGGCGTGCTCATGCGGGACTCCGAGGCGGTGGAGGACGGGCGGTGGCTCGAGCGCGGCGCACGCCACGGCCACGGCCGGGCGGCTTCGCAAGCGCGCGAAAGCTACCCGATTGGCGCGCAACCCGCGACGGTCACGGACGAAATGACCGCACGTGCGCTGCGGGCACTGCGCGGGGTCCGCGCGGCGCCCCGATTTCCCTCTGTGGCGGGCTCTTTCCGCCCCTCGTGGTGGGGGTGATATTGGCGAAGCCCCCTCCCCGGTCCCCCCTCCGCAGCGGATGAGCACCCCCGGCGCCGGCGAAAGCACCGCGCTCTCGCGCGAGCTGGCCGACTTCCTGATCGAATTCTCGATCGCGTTGCACAAGAACGCGATCTACCCGGAGGGGCACCCCCTGCTCTCGCAGGCGGTCCGGGGGCTCCTGTCGCGCATGGGGGCGCTGCTCAAGGACGAGCGCGCGACGCTCTCGATCGGCGTGGCGCGACGGCAGCTGATCATCGAGGGGGTGGCGACCGACCCGAACCACCCGCTGCTGCGGGAACTCGCCCAGCGGCTGCACCGGCACCAGCTGGGGGCGGTGCGCTTCTCGGCCGGGATCACCAACGACGAGCTGGCCGACTTCCTGGCGACGGTGGCGGTGGACGCCTCGCGCATGGAGCTGCCGCTCGGGCTGGGCGACCCGGAGGTGCTGCAGCAGTGGGCGCACGCGCGGCTCTTTCCCCTGACGTTCGAGCAGCTGGAGCTGCTCGACGACGACGGGGACGACGACGACGACATGGACGGGCGGAGCGCGGGCGGGGCGCGGTCGGCGGCGCTCTGGATCGGGCTCGCGCGCGCGGCGCTGGCGAAGGAGTCCGCGAACGACGAGGAGCTGCCGAGCACGGACCCGGTGGTGGTGGCGCAGGCGATCGACGACCACGGCAAGGACGTGGCGTACGACCAGGTGGTGGTGGGCTACCTGCTGCAGATCGCCGAGGAGCTCAAGACGAAGCAGGGGAAGGAGGCGGCCGCGCTGCAGAAGCGGATCTCGCGGCTGGTGGCGTCGCTCAACCCGGCGACGCTCGAGCGGCTGATGGACATGTCGGGCGACACGATGCAGCGGAACAAGTTCGTGCTGAACGCGTCGGCGGGGATGTCGGTGGACGCGGTGGTGGACATCGTGCAGGCGGCGGCGGACACGTCGAAGCAGACGATCTCGCACTCGATGATGCGGCTCCTGACCAAGTTCGCGGCGCACGCGGAGATGGGGCAGGAGCCGGTGCGGCCGCAGATGGACGAGGCGCTGCGCGAGCACGTGCAGCGGCTGATCGGCGAGTGGTCGCTCGACGACCCGAACCCGGACGCGTACCGGGTGGCGCTCGAGGGGATGGCGAAGGCGTCGCCGCTGTTCAGCGGCGTGGACCGGTACCCGGCGGAGCCGCGGCGCATGGTGGCGATGGCGCTCGAGGTGCAGAGCGCGGGCGACGCGGTGTGGCGCGCCGTGGACGGGCTCACCGACAACGGGGAACTGGGGGTGGTGTTCGACCTGGCCGACCAGGCGGCGGAGAGCTACGCGCGCGAGGCGATGCTCGAGTACATCGCGACGCCCGAGCGGCTGCACGCGCTGCTGGTGGCGGACACGTTCGACCTGCCGCTGCTGGAGCGCGTGGTCAACCGGCTCAAGCACGCGGCGGTGGAGCCGCTGCTCGACACGCTCGAGATCGCGGACGATCGCAAGGCCGGCGCGCTCGTGGACCTGATCGCGAGCATCGGGATGGAGGCGGCGCCGACGATCTTCGCGCGGCTGCCGCTGGCGCGGTGGGCGACGCAGCGGCTGCTGCTCGTGGCGATCTCGCGGCTGCCGGCGTGGCCCGACGGGTTCACGCCGCTCGACTACGCGCGGCACCCCGACGCGACGGTCCGGCGCGAGGCGCAGCGGATGATGTTCAAGGACCAGCTGCTGCGCGACGAGGGGATCAAGATCGGGCTGATGGACGGCGACGACCGCAACGTGTCGAACGCGCTGGGCGCGGCGGCGCGCGGCTGCCCGCCGGACGCGGTGCGGCTGCTGCTGGAGCGCGTGGACGACGGCTCGATGCCCGAGGCGCTCAAGCCGCTCGCGGTGAAGGTGGCCGGGGCGACGCGGAGCCCGACGCTGCTGCCGTGGCTGCTGGCCAAGGTGGAGGGGAAGAAGGGGCTGTTCGGCAAGAAGCTGGCGGACACGACGCCGATCATGCTGGCGTCGATCGAGGCGCTGGCGCAGCACTTCGCCGACAAGCCGGAGGCGCAGGACGTGCTGGCGCTCGCGGCCAAGTCGCGCGATGATGAGGTCCGCACGGCCGTGACGCGACGCGCCTCGGTGGCGATGCGGGCCATTCCCGACCCCACATGACCCCGGCCGCCCTCTTCCTCACGAACTTCGCGCAGGCGCTGTCGACGATGGTGCTCTATCGCGACGGGCACCCGGCGCGCGAGCGCTCGACGGACAAGGCGTACGCGCGGCTCCGCGACCTGCAGGCCAAGGACCCGCGACCGCTCTTCTCGTTCCTGGGCACCGAGGTGGTGTACGGGAACGTGTCGATCCGCGAGCTGTCGGACTGGGACTGGGGGACGCGGCTCGCCAACGCGGGGATCCAGCGGCTCGAGTTCGACGCGGACGTGAGCCGCGAGGACTTCGAGGTGTTCCTGAGCGAAGTGCTGGCGCGGCTCACGATGCAGGCGATCGACACGTCGGGGGTGCGCACGGAGCGGCGGACGAGCATCAAGTTCGGCGCGATCGGGGTGCGGGGCGAGCAGGGGACGCTCAAGCCGGAGTCGCAGATGCTGCCGACGGCGACGATCGCGTACACCCTGGGCGAGGAAGCGGAGACGATCCGCTGGATGCACGAGGAAGTGATGACGCGGGGCGAGCTGCCGCTCATGGAGGCGGAGACGGTGGTGCGCTCGCTCTCGATGGCGATGCACGGCGACAACCAGATCGTGATCCCGCTGCTGCAGCTGCGCGAGTTCGACGAGTACACCACGACGCACTCGCTCAACGTGAGCGTGCTGGCGATGGCGCTGGCCGAGTTCATGGGGATGGGCCCCAAGGACGTGCGGTCGTTCGGGGTGGCGGGGCTGCTGCACGACCTGGGCAAGGTGCGGATCCCGAAGGAGATCCTGAACAAGCCCGGGAAGCTGAGCGACGCGGAGTTCGCGGTGATGCGGCGCCACCCGGTGGACGGGGCCAAGATCATCGTGGAGAGCGACCGGCAGCTCGACGTCGCGGCGATCGTGGCCTACGAGCACCACATCATGCTCAACGGCGGCGGGTACCCGAGCATGCGGTTCCGGCGCGACTGCCACCAGGCGAGCAAGATCGTGCACGTGTGCGACGTGTACGACGCGCTGCGCACCAACCGGCCGTACCGCGAGGCGTGGGAGGCGGAGCGGGTGGTGGGGCACATCCAGAAGGGGATCGGGCACGACTTCGATCCCGACGTGGTGAAGGCGTTCACGGGGATGATCAACACGTGGGAGAAGCGCGTGGCGGTGGTGGACGAGAGCATGCAGGTGAAGGCGCCGGCGCCGGATCCGCACGAGGATCGGAAGCCGGTGGGGGAGGCGCCGGTGGCGCCGCCCGCGAGTTGATTCGAGAAAGCTTGCACCACCGAGCACACCGGGCACACCGAGGGCGTGCATGTGGTGGCGGAATCACCACAGAGGCACGGGGGCACGGAGGACGGCGAGAAGCGCGGCGTGCGATGCGGGTGATGGGTGTTGATGGGTTGGGGTGATGGGCGCTTGCGAGGTTTGGGACATGGCCTCGTGCAGCGATGACGGATGTGGATGAGCGATGTGGATGCCAGCTGGTTCTTCTGACGATGAGTGATTCATGAGCCCGAACGCGACGGACAAGAAGGGCGCCCAGGCGGGCGCCGAGCAGACGCCGGAATCGCTGGATGCCGTGCGGGACATCCTCTTCGGCGGGCAGATGCGCACCGTCGAGACGCGGCTGCGCAACATCGAGGAGCGGTTCCAGGCGGAGGTCGAGTCGCTGCGGGCGGACTTCCTCAAGCGCGCGGCCGAACTCGACCAGTTCGCCAAGAAGGAGACGCAGGCGCTGCACGAGCGCGTGGCGAGCGAGAACGACGCGCGCGTGCAGGCGCTGCGCGAGCTCGCGGCGGAGGTGAAGGACGCGTTCAAGCAGGCGGAGAAGCGGCACGTGTCGCTGGAGCAGGCGACGTCGCTCTCGGACGCGGAGCTGCGCGACCAGCTGATCGCGCACGCGAAGGCGGCGGCCAACGAGCTCAACCGGGTGCACGAGAAGCTCTCGGCCGAGCTGGCCAAGTCGCACGCCGACCTGAGCCACGCCAAGACGGACCGGCAGGCCTTGGCCTCGATGCTCGGGGCGATGGCGGCGCAGATCGCGGCGGATCCGAACGCCAACGGGAAGAAGGGATAGCGCGTGGACGAGACGTCCGCGCCGGACCTCGCGAAACTCCGGCGCATCCTCGTCGGCGAGGAGCGAGCGCGGCTCGACCAGCTGGAGGCGAAGGTCGAGGACAACCGCCTGAGCGCGGAGCGGCTCGCGGCGCGGTTGCCCGAGGCGATCGTGCTGCGCGCGGCGCAGGACCGGCAGCTGGCGCGCGCGCTCGCCCCCACGGTCGAGGGGGCGATCAGCGAGTCGGTGCGGCGGAAGCCGGGGGAGTTCGCCGACGCCATCTTCCCCGTGCTGGGGCCGGCGATCCGGAAGGCGATCGCGGAGACGATGGCCGAGCTCGTGGGCTCGATCAACCGCGCGATGCAGCACTCGTTCTCGGCGCGCGGCCTCTCGTGGCGGTTCGAGAGCTGGCGCACGGGGGTGCCGTACGCGGCGGTGGTGATCAAGCACGCGCTCGTGTACCGCGTCGAGCAGGTCTTCCTGGTGCATCGCGAGACGGGGCTGCTGCTCGCGCAGGCGCACCCGCCCAACCTCGCGGTGCCCGACGCCGACCTCGTGAGCGGGATGCTCACCGCGATCCGCGACTTCGTGGGCGACTCGTTCTCGGCCGAGAAGGAGGTGGGCGGGCTCCGCACCTTCAGCGTGGGCGAACTCACGGTGATGGTGGAGCAGGGGCCCAAGGCGCTGCTCGCCGCGGTGGTGCGCGGCCAGGCGCCGGAGAGCTACCTGCGCCGGCTGCAGGAGACGATCGAGGGGGTGCACGGGCAGTTCCCGAGCGCGCTGGCCGAGTTCGAGGGGGACACGACGCCGTTCGAGGCGGCGCAGCCGCTGCTCGAGGACTGCCTCGTGACGGTGCTCGACACCGACCAGCCGGTGGGCGCCAAGGTGAACTGGACGCCATGGGTCGTGGGGCTGGGCCTCGTGGCGCTGGTGATCGCGGCGTGGTGGACCTGGAGCGTGCTCGAGTTCAACCGTGCGGTGCGGGCGCTGCGCGCGACGCCGGGGATCGTGGTGGTGGAGGCGTCGCGCGGGTGGCGGACGCACGAGGTGCGGGGGCTGAGCGACCCGAGCGGTGCCACCCCCGCCACGGTGCTCCGGGCGGCCGGCGTGGAGCCGGCGCGCGTGACGCAGCAGTGGGAGCCCTACGTGTCGCTCACGCCGTCGCTGGTGGTGGCGCGCGCCGCGCGGGTGCTCGGGCCCACGAGCGTGGGAAAGCCGGCATTAGTGCTGCGCGGCGAGACGCTGATGGTGCGCGGGCCCGCGGATGCGCCGTGGCTCGCGCGCGTGGCGCGCCGCACGGGCTGGCCCGCCGGCGTGGCGGGGGTGGACCTGCGCGAGGCGACGCCGGTGCTCCCGGCCGCGCTGGTGCGCGCGGGGGATTCGCTGGTGGCGGGGCAGGTGCTGTTCGCGCCGGGGAGCGCGGCGCTGGATGATGCCGCGGCGGCGGCGGTGCGCACGGCGGCGCGCCATGCGCGCGCGATCGCGGCGGGGCTGGCCGATGACGGGGTGACGGTCGGGTTGACGTTGACGGGACGGACCGACGCCACGGGCACCGACTCCACGAACCAGTCCCTGAGCCGCGAGCGGGCCGAGCGGGTGCGGCGCGCGCTCGAGGGGGCGCTGCGCGGGGGCGGCGCGGCGCCGGTGCTCACGACCCGCGGCGTGGGGACGCGCGAGCCGCTCAGCGAGAGCGACTCGACTGCTCGCGCGCGCATCAACCGGAGCGTATCGTTTGGCATCCGCCTGTCGATCGACGCCACACCCGGAGCCCGGCCGCGATGATCCAGAAGAAGGTGTGCATGGTCGGGGTGTTCGGGACCGGCAAGACGAGCCTCGTGCAGCAGTTCGTGCACACCAAGTTCACCGACAAGTACCACAGCACCGTCGGCGTGAAGATCGACCGCAAGGTGGTGAACGTGGCGGGGACCGACGTGACGCTCGTGCTGTGGGACCTCGCGGGGCGCGACTCGAGCGAGGACATCGGGGCGTCGTACCTCAAGGGGGCGCACGGGATCATCTACGTGGGCGACGGCACGCGCCGTGACACGGTGGTGCAGCTCGACGACCTGCTGCGCGTGGCGACGGCCGCGGCGGGGGCGGTGCCGAGCGTGACGGCGCTCAACAAGATCGACCTGACGGACCAGTGGGCGCTCTCGGTGGAGGATTACCAGGCGCTGGTGAAGCGCGGCGGGCTGTTCCGCACGAGCGCGAAGACGGGCGAGGGGGTCGAGGCGATGTTCCTGCAGCTGGCGACCTGGCTGGTGGCGCCCAAGGCGGGGGCATGAGCGCGATCTTCGCGGGCGGCGTGGACGTCTTCGGCCTCTCGGACGTGGGGCGGAAGCGGACGCGGAACGAGGACCACTTCGTGATCGCGACGCTGCGCAAGGAGATCGCGCTCCGGCAATCGAACCTGGACGACACGACGGTGTTCGACCAGGCGAAGAGCGCGGAGGCGCAGCTGTTCGCCGTGGCCGACGGCGTGGGCGGGCAGGCGGGGGGCGACGTGGCGAGCCGCACGGCGGTGACGTCGCTCGTGGCCTACCTCAACACGACGATGTCGTGCTTCAACAACCTCGACGTCGAGGCGGAGCACGAGTTCCTCGAGAAGCTCGAGGCCGGGGTGCACGAGGCGCACCAGCAGGTGCGCGAGGCGAACGGGCGCCAGAGCCGCCCGCCGGCGACGACGCTGACGATGGTGACGCTCATCTGGCCGCGCGCGTACGTGGTGCACGTGGGCGACAGCCGCGCGATGTACCTGCACAACGGGTGGCTGCGCCCGCTCACGCGCGACCAGACGATGGGCGAGGCGATGGTGGACGCGGGGGCGATGACGGAGGAGCAGGCCGCGCGCTCGAGCCTCTCGCAGACGCTCTACAGCGCGCTCGGCGGGCAGGACATGATGCCGAGCGTGGGGCTGGTGGACTTCGCGGCGGGCGACGTGCTGCTGATGTGCTCCGACGGGCTGACGAAGCACGTGAACGACACGCGGATCGCCGAGGTGCTGGGGAAGCCGTGGACGGCGGAGATGATGGCGAAGACGCTGGTGCAGGAGGCGCTGGATGGCGGCGGCAGCGACAACGTCACGGTGATCGTGGCGAGGATGACGGGATGACGATGCGTCGCGTGATGGTGCGGTTGTCGTCGTGCCTCGTGGCATCGGCGCTCGTGGTGACGCCATTGGCGGCACAGCGCGCGGCGAGCGCGCCCGCGCGCCCCCCGATCCCCCGCCTCGCGAGCGGCAAGCCCGACCTGAGCGGCATCTGGCAGGCGATGACGACCGCGCACTGGGACATCGAGCCGCACGATGCGCGTCCCGCGCTCGCGATGCGCGAGGGCCCGGTGGTGCCGGTGCCCGCGAAGGAAGTGCTCGCGATGGGCGCGGTGGGGTCGGTGCCGGCGGGGACGGGCATCGTGGTGGGCGGGACGATTCCGTACACGGCCGAGGCGCTGGCCAAGCGCGACGAGAACCGCGCGAAGTGGCTGGAGCGCGATCCGGAAATCCGCTGCTACCTGCCGGGCGTGCCGCGCGCGACGTACATGCCGTATGCGTTCCAGGTGGTGCAGAGCGAGAGCCAGTTCTTCATCGCCTACGAGTACGCGGGGGCGGTGCGGCAGGTGTACTACAAGGATCCGGGCCCGCCGCAGACGGACGGGTGGATGGGGCAGTCGGTCGGGACGTGGAAGGGCGACACGTTGGTGGTGAAGGTGAACGGCTTCAACGACCGCACCTGGTTCGACCGGGCGGGGAACCACCACACGGAAAACCTGGTGGTGACGGAGAAGTGGGTGCTCACCGATGCCGACCACATCGCGTATGAGGCGACGATGGAAGACCCGGCGACGTTCACGAAGCCGTGGTCGGTGCGCGTCACGCTGTACCGGCACGTGGAGCCGGACGCGCGACTCGGGCAGTTCAAGTGCGTGGAGTTCGTGGAGGAATTGATGTATGGGCACCTGCGCAAGAACCCGATCAAGCCGTAGCGTGCGCGTCCTGCTGGCGCTCCTGCTGCTGGCGCCGGCGCTGGGCGCGCAGAAGGCACCGGCCAGGTGGGTGCTGCCGCGCACGCCGGACGGCCATCCCGACCTCCAGGGCAACTGGAGCAACGCGACCATGACGCCCCTCGAGCGGCCGAACGGCCAGCCGCGCGCGCTCAGCCCCGCGCAGGTGGCGGCGCTCGAGAAGGTGCGCAGCGATTCGCTCGAGCGCGGCGCGCGCGCGTCGGACCCCGACCGTCCCGCGCCGCCCAAGGGGGGCGACGGCTCCACGGGCGCCGCGGGCATGGTGGGCGGCTACAACCTCTTCTACATCGACGCGGGCGATCATTTCGCCACGGTGAACGGCGAGGTGCGGAGCTCGATCATCGTGGACCCGCCCGAGGGGAAGGTGGCGCCGCTCATCCCGGCGGCGCGCGCGCGGATGCTCGAGCGCGCGAAGACGCTCCGGCAGTGGGGCGAGTACGACAACCCCGAGAACCGGCCGCTCGCGGAGCGGTGCATCATGTCGTTCGGTTCCAACGCGGGGCCGCCGATGCTGCCGAACGGGTTCTACAACAACAACTACACGATCGTGCAGCGGAAGGACGTGGTGCTGATCATGACGGAGATGGTGCACGACACGCGCATCATCCGCATGAACGTGCCGCACTCGCTGCCGGCGACCATGCGTCCGTGGATGGGCGAGTCGGTGGGACACTGGGAGGGCGACACGCTGGTGGTGACGACAACCAACCTCCCGCCGCGCCAGTGGCCGCGCACGCTCGCGACCGACAGCCTGGTGATCACGGAGAAGTTCCACCGCACGGGGCAGTACAAGATCCTCTACCGGTTCACGGTGAAGGACGCGGCGACGTGGGCGAGCCCGTGGAGCGGCGAGCTGCCGTTCAACAAGATGGACGACCTGATCTACGAGTATGCCTGTCACGAGGGGAACTACGCCCTCGCGAACGTGTTGAGCGGCGCGCGGTCGATGGAGCGCGAAGCCGCACAGAAGCCCAAGCCCTGATTCCCGGAGTTCCCGATGCGACGTTCCTTCCTGATCGCCTCCGCGGCCGCGTTCGGCGCCGTGCTGGCATTCCCGACGCCGGCCGACGCGCACCACGCGTTCGGTGCCGAGTTCGACCCGAACGCGCCGATCAAGCTGAAGGGGAAGGTGGTGAAGCTCGAGTGGGTGAATCCGCACTCGTGGATCCACATGGAAGTGGCGAAGAAGGAGGGCGGGACCGAGGTGTGGATGGTGGAGGGGGGCACGCCCAACGTGCTGCTCCGCCGCGGGCTCACGCGCGAGAGCCTCAAGTACGGCACCGAGATCATCGTGGACGGCTACCAGACCAAGGACCACTCGCTCAAGCGCGCCAACGGGCGCGACGTGACGTTCGCCGACGGCAAGAAGATCTTCATGGGATCGTCGGGGACGGGGGCGCCCAAGGATGGGCGTGATCCGACGGAGGGTGGGGCGGCGCCGCCGGGCGCGAAGCCGCCGGCGCAGCGATAGCAGGGGCGCTGGTCGCCTCCGGCACCGCGCGCGCCGGAGGCCGCGCAGGCGATCAGCGGTAGTGGGCCGCGAGGTCCTCGACGGTGGTCGCGCGCTCGAGGTGCGCGACCCAGCGCGTGGTGCGCATCCAGTCGTCGAAGAAGGCAGTCAGGTCGCGCGTGGAAGCGCGCGTCGCGAACGCGATGAAGTCGGCCGTGCTGCCACCGCGCGGGTGGGCCTGATAGTAGCCACCGACGATCGCCTGGAACTGCGCATCGCCGACCAGCGCGTGGAGCGTCGCGAAGAGGAGCGCGCCAACGCGATAGGCGTTGTCGGTGATGCCGCGCGCCCCGTACGCCACGAAGGGCACGCGTCGCAACAGCGAGTCCCCGGCGGCGCGTTCCCGCAGCTGCGCGATGCGACGCGCTTCGGCCTCCGGGCGTCCGGCCCAGCCGTCGAGGCGCTCCCGCAAGAGCCCCTGCAGGAACGACGCGAGCCCTTCGTTCCAGCGGGGCGACGGCTGGTCGGTGTCACGCGCGTTCCAGAGATGCGTGAGCTCGTGATAGAGCTCCCCGACCTGCGTCGCATCGTGGAAGACGGCGGCCGACTGGATGATGCCGCCGACGAGGCTGGCCTGCGACCCCCATCCATCGGGGATCTCGGTGATGGTCACCTCCGGGGCGACGTGCAGCGGACCGAACCAGCGGGTCAGCGTGCGAAGCGCCGCCTGCGCGCTGGCCATCGTCCGGCGCGCGCCGGCGCTGTCGGCGGGGAACGAGAACAGGCGCACGCCGGACTCGACGAGGGTATCGAACGGGGCGATGGCCAGGTTGAGGAAGGGGCTCGCGCCAGCCGAGCGATAGCGCCAGCTCACGGTGCCGTCGGCGTGCGACGCGCGGCTCGCGGCGCCTCCCGCGGCGACGAGGAACCGCCTCGGCACGCGCACCGTCGCGTCGTAGGTGAAGTCGGTGCGTGGTCGCCGCCGGTTGGCCGCCTCCGAGAGGCCATCCACGACCGGAAAGGCGAGCGCATCCTCGCGCAGGATCGTGAAGGCGGTGTCCACGCGGTCGCGCACGTAGAGCCAGCCGATCTCGGTGTAGCCGACGAGGTTCCCTCCGTAGGCGATGCGCACGGTCACCTCGCCTCCTGGAGGCACCGCGTGCCGCAGCGTCACGCGCACCTGGTTGACTTGCCGCATGGGATCGTCGTGAAAGCGCACGACGGCCTGGCGAAAGGTGAGCGCCGCGCCGTTGGCGTCCTCCACCGACGACGCCTCCATCAGGCGGTTGACGAGGAAGCTCACCGTGCGGGCCGGCGCGCGCGTCCAGTTCGCGAGCGTGTACGTCACCGCGCCGCCGACGTGCTCGGCCGGGAAGTCGACAGCCACGTCGAGCGCCATGTGCCGGACGGTGAACGATTCGGGCGCAACCGTCTGCGCGGCCGCGCGCGTCACGTCGACCAGCAAGAGGAAGGCGAGCCATCCCGTCCGCATGAGCATCTCCCACGGCAATCGACGAACGCGCACGGCACTCCGCGTTCCCACCGTCGTTCGGTCACCTGGCGCGAGCGCACGACCGCGCCCTTCGCCGGGTCAAGGCCTCACGACACGATATCCGCCCGGGTCGTGCCGCGGCTGTCGGGCGACTCCCCCGAGGAGGCGTGCGTGAATCCCGGCGTGCGGTTGGTCACGGGTGTCGCACCCTCGGTTGCCCCGGCGCCGTGCGTCGGCGAGGTGCGGGGACCTGCGGGCGGGCGATGCGCGAACCGCATCCGCGTCGCTGCTTCGCCGTCACCACCCCGCGACACGGCGACGGGGCGAGGCGTGAGCCGGCCAGCTCGTCTCGGCGTTCAGGACCCGCTGTCAGGCACGGCCGCTCCGGAGCCGCTCACCTCCGGACCCGTGCGTTCCACGTCCGTGCTCACCTGCGGTGCGCATCCCGCACCCACGCCGAGCGCGAGGCAGAGCTGCTCCGCGTACCGGCGGCTGGCGCGAAGCCGCACGCCGCCCCGCAGCACCACGTCGTATTCGCGGTTGGGTCGTGGCACCAACTCCCGAACGAGGGCGACGCGCACGATGGTAGAACGATGAATGCGGACGTAACGGTGTGCCGGTAGCGTGGATGCCGTGCCGGCCAGCGTGGCGCGCAACAGAAGCCTCCTCGATCCGGCGTGGACGCGCACGTAGTCGCCCTCGGCCTCCACCCAGTCAATTTCGTCCAGCCCGAGCATGACCACGCGGCGACCGTCCCGGAGCACGAGCCGCGTGGGTGCGGCGACCTCGGCCACGCCGCCGCTTGCATGCGCGTGCTCATCCGGGCGCTGCGTCATGTCGGCGACCGCTTCGGGTTCCGGTGCGCCGCCCGGTTCACGCCACATGGCGAGGTAGCTGAGGCTCCAGATCGCCAGGATCGATGCGTGATAGAAGGCGCCCGTCAATCGCGGAACGCCAGCACGCAGCGCCCCCCAGGGCCCCAGGTCGAGCGCGATGCGGTGCCCAAGCACCGTCGAGAGCACGAGGTCCCATGCGAGGCCCAGCACGGCCGAGGCCACCAAGGCGATCAGCAGGTGCCGCCACGGCGTGCGGTCGGCATCCCAGGTACGCAGCAGTACCTGCCGGATGCCCGCGGCGGCGAGCGCACCGGTGGCTGCGATCACGATCTTGTTGGGTACCATCGACGCGATCGTGTACCGGCCCAGCCATGGGAGCATGAGGCTGGCGCCGTAGAGCGGCCAGAACGCGCACTGCAAGCGCAAGAACGCCGGGTCGAGGAGTCCGGCTGGTCCCGCGGCGCGGGGATCACGCCATCGCGCGGTGGTGGGCGGCGGAGGGGACGACACGCCCGGAGTATAGGCGCCTCGTCGCCGCCGTCGCAAACGGCCCCGTTCGTCGCACAAATCGCCTGCCTCGTCGCACCGGTGTTGCCGCATCGGCGCCGGCCATCGCACCCTGCGTGCGCCCCCAACCCAACGGCGAGGACCGCATGCACGGGCGTACCGCGATGGCGATGGCGCTCCTTCCCCTGTTCCTGCTTCAACCGAAGCGCACGAGCGCCCAATCACCCCGGCCCGACACGATCGGCCAGCGCTGGACCTACGACGGTCTCACGGGTCCATACGTGGCCGAGGTCGCCGCCACCGGCCTTCGCGTTCCCTTCGGTCTCGCCTTTCTCCCGGACGGACGCGCACTGCTCAGCGACCGGCCCACCGGCCGGCTCGCACTGCTGGACCTGCGATCCGGCCGCGTCACGGCGCTCGAGGGCGGGCCCGCCGTGTACGACTCGATCGACGCGGGCATGCTCGACGTCGTGGTCCACCCCGACTACGCACGGAATGGATGGGTGTTCTACGCATTCGCCGAGCGCACGGACAGCGGAAAGACGACCGTGGTGGAGCGGGCGCAGGTGCGCGGCAGCCGGCTGGTGGACCGGCAGCGCCTGTTCGCGGCGTATCCTGCGGTCGCGACCGACTTCCATTTCGGCGCGCGCCTCGCGCTTCGCGACGGCTACCTGTTCATCGGACTCGGCGAGCGGCACATGCAGGATCTGGCGCAGGAGCTCTGGACGGACCACGGCAAGATCGTCCGGTTGTTCGATGACGGACGCGTGCCGCGCGACAACCCGTTCGTGGGCCGCGCCGGGGCCCGACCGGAGATCTGGAGCCTGGGGCATCGGAACCCGCACGGCCTCGCGTTTCACCCGACGACGGGCGACCTGTGGGAGAGTGAACACGGCCCGTTGGGTGGCGACGAGGTGAACGTGATCCGTCGCGGTGCGAACTACGGTTGGCCCGAGGTCACCTTCGGTCGCGAATACAGCGGGGGATTCGTGGGCGACGGGCGCACGGAGGCTCCCGGCATGGAACCGCCCATCCACCACTACGCGTCCTCCGCCGCGCTGAGCGGATTGGCGTTCTACACGGGTGCCGCCTTCCCGGCGTGGCGGGGCAACCTCTTCATGGGGGCCATGACGCCGCGCTACCTCGCCCGCCTGATCATCACCCCGGGCGCACCGCCGCGCGAGGAGCGCATGCTGCTGGAGCAGCGATGGCGCGTCCGGGTGGTGCAGCAGGGGCCGGACGGCTTCCTTTACCTCGGAATCGAGCGGACGCACCCGTCCTTGGACGACGGCATGATCGTGCGCCTGCGGCCCGGACCCTGACCCGGACGTCGTGATGCCTCCCGCACGTGACCCGGCATCTCCCGGTCGTCGGACGGCGCTGCAGGCCCTCACTGCCGGCGCGATCTCCTCGCTGCTGGCCGCGCGCATGGCCGGCACGCAGGGACCCCCGGACGTGCATACCCGCCCCATTCCCTCGAGCGGGGAGCGACTGCCCATCATCGGCCTCGGCAGCTGGATCACGTTCAATGTCGGGCGGGATGTCGAGGCGCGTCTCGCGTGCACGGAGGTCATCCGGCACTTCTTCGCGAGGGGCGGACGTCTCATCGACTCGTCACCGATGTACGGGAGCTCCCAGGAGGTGATCGGCGCGGCACTCCGCGCGCTCGGCTCACCCCGGGGCGTGTTCGCCGCCGACAAGATCTGGAGTTCCTCCCCGAGCGAAGGTCCGACGCAGGCCGAGGAGACGCGACGGCGTTGGGGCGTGACTCGACTCGACCTGCTGCAGGTGCACAACCTCGAGGCCTGGGAGGCGCACCTGCCGCGCCTCTTCGAGATGAAGGCCGCCGGCGCCATCCGCTACGTGGGCGTCACGACGTCGCACGGGCGACGGACGAGCGAGACGGAGCGCCTCGTGCGCACCCAGCCGCTGGATTTCGTGCAGGTCACCTACAACATCGTGGATCGCGAACTCGACGCCCGGCTCCTGCCCCTCGCGCGCGATCGCGGCATCGCGGTCATCGTGAACCGGCCATTCCAGGAGGGGGCGCTCCTGGCGCGTTTCGCGCGGCGCCCGCTTCCCGCGTGGGCACGAGAGTTCGGCGCCGCCAGCTGGCCGCAGTTCCTGCTCAAGTTCGTCGTGTCGCACGCGGCGGTGACGTGCGCGATTCCGGCCACGAGCCAGCCCGCCCACGTCATCGAGAACATGGACGCCGCGTACGGCCCCTTGCCCGACGCGACACAGCGCCGTCGCATGGTCGCCTGGATCGAGTCGTCATGACCGGCGGCTGGTGGACGTACGCCCCCCGGGACTTCCTGATGTTCTCGGCGCGCACCTACCACCGACTCTTCGCGCTGCACAACCAGGCGCTCTGGCCGCTTCCGCTCCTCACGCACGCGGTCGGTCTCGCGGCTCTCGCGCCACTCGCCCGAACCGGCGCGCGCGTGGCCCGGTTCGCGACCGGCTTCCTGGCCGTGGCGTGGGGCCTCGTGGCGTGGAGCTACTTCGTGCGCGACTACCGCACGATTCACACCTTCGGGTACTGGTTCGCGGCGGCATTCGCGCTCGAGGGCGCGCTGCTCGCGGGCGTCGCCGCTCGCCATCCGGCTCGTGGCTGGCGCGCCGGTTCCATCGCTCCCAGCGTGGGCCCGTGGTTGATCGCCTTCGGGATGCTGGGCCTGCCGCTCCTCGGTCCGGTCCTGGGGCGCCCGTGGTGGCAAGCCGAGTGGTTCGGTAGCGCGCCAGACCCGACGGTGACGGCGACGTTCGGCGTACTGCTGGTGCGGCGCAGCCCCTGGTGGCTCTGGCTGCTCCCCGTCGTCTGGACGGCGTACGACGGCATCACGCTGTGGCTGTTGCGAGCGGACGACGCCCTCGTGACGCCAGCGTGCGCCGCCTTGGCACTCGCCGCGCGCCACGTCTCCGCGCGGAGCGCGTCGCGCACTCCCTGAGGCTCGCCCGGTGGCGCGGCACCGGGCCCGGGCGAGCGGACGGGTGGTTCGGCTCGACGCGGCGTGCGAACGCTCGTTCAGGACGAAAACCCGATCCACCGCCCCGCCGCCGCCACGGTGAACCAGAGCGCGATGGAGCCGAGCGCGACGAGCCGGCTCTTCGTGCCCGTGACAAGCGCATCATCGCGCAGCACACGCGCGCGGATGAACGCGGTGTAGCCGAGCGCGAACGGGAGCGCGGCGATCTTCACCGCAAAGGCGGGATTGTGGAAGCACTTGACCGCCTCGGACATGAAGAGGAGGACGCCGGTGACGAGCATGACGGCGGTGCTCCACCAGAGCCACCGGCTGGCGGCGCGCGCGAGGGCGCCGATGGGCTGGTCGGTGAGGGCGAGGCCCAGCGCGCGCAGGTCCACGAGCAGGACGGCGCCGCCGAGCGACGAGAGCGCGAGCAGGTGGATGGCCTCGATCACGGGAAAGAGCCAGATCGAGGTGCGCACGAACTGGCCGAGCCACGACGCCTCGCACCACTCGAAGAAGGGGAGCCAGTCGGGACTCATGGGGCGCCCGCTGTGCCCGTTGGGCTCGACGCGCCGGGCGCCGGACAGTCCGCGGCCAAGTTGACCCACGCGGGCTGCGCGTGGAGGGTGCAGTCGAACCAGTTGTAGGCGACGAGCCGCCCGCTGACGATCACGCCCGCCCATGCGGCGAGCGAGACGATGGCCGCGATGCGCGCCGCGCGCGGCGGCGGCGTGACCGTGTCCCACGCGGCGATGGTGCGCTGCGTGCGCGTGTGAAACACGAGCACGTTGACGCCGGCCACCACGAGCAGGATGACCTTGAGGCGGAAGAAGACGGAGTGGTAGTAGGTGAGCGGCTGCGCGTAGAAGAGCGCGAGCCCCGTCGTCACCATCACCGCGAAGGCGCTACGCGTCCACGGGAGCAGGCGGCCCGTGAAGAAGGTGATGGGAAACTGCGTGAAGCCGACGCCCAGCAGCCGCAGGTCGAGCAGCATGGCCGAGCCCGCGAAGAGCGCGAGCGTGAGCACGTGCACGGACTCGGTGAACGGCCACACGTACTGCGATTCGTGGAGCGCGATGCTCCACGGCGTGTCGCCCATCCAGGTGAAGAAGGCCTCGAGGGACACGCGCTCAGGGCGCGGGCTTGCTTGCGCGCACGGGCGCCGGCGCGGGCGAGCTCACTGCGGGGCTCGCCGCGGGGCTCGCGGCGGCCGCTTCGGCGGGCACCGTCACGGGATAGACCGCATGGCAGTTGGTGCACGACTGGTAGACCTCGGCGCCCGCGTCGAAAACCTTCTGCTTGTCCCTGGCCTCGGCGGCCTCGCGCGCCTTGCGGCCGGTGGCGACCAAGTCCTTGGCGAGCGCCATCCACTTGTCGTTGTCGCGGGCCCGGCCGGGCATCATGAGGAGGTTGCCGCTCTCCATGATGACGGTGCCGGCGCGGCGAATCGCCGCCCACTCCTCGTCCGTGCTCGGCGCGTGCTCGTGCGTGCCGTCCTTGTCGGACACGGAACCGACGGCGTCCCAGTACGTGTCGGCGGCTGGCTCGAGGACCTCGGCCATCACCTGCTTGACGGTGGCGCCGGGCTGGAAGGGAGGCGGCGCGGGGGCGGGCTTCTCGCAGGCAATGGTGCCGAGGAGCACCGCGACGATGGCGAAGCGAACGATCATCACGGCGTGCGTCCTGTCGTGGGAAGGGAGAAGATGACGATGGTGGGCGCGCCGGGGTGTGCCTTGGCCCAGAAGGCGGAGGGACGGCCGGAGGCGACGGCCACGTACTGCGCACCGTTCACCGCATACGTGACGATGCCGCCGCCGATCGCGCCGCCGGTGTTGAAGCGGTAGCGCACGGCCCCGGTGCGCGCGTCTATCGCGAGGAAGTCGCCGTTCAGCTCGCCGGCGAAGATGAGACTGCCCGCGGTGGAGGTGACGGCGCCGATGACGGGGGCGTCGGACTTGTGCTTCCACCGCACGGTGCCGGTGCTCGCGTCGACCGCGGTGATCCAGCCGCCCCATGCCGAGTCGATGGACACCTGGCCTCCCATGTACATCTGGCCCGGCACGAACTTGACCGTGTCGTCGAGCGTGAAGGTCGCGCACCAATCCACGGCGGGGGTGACGAGCGTGTTGGTGCCCGGGTGGAAGGCGGGCCCGTTCCACTGGACGCCACCGAAGACGCCGGGGCAGGCGTGCGTCCCCTTGTTGGTGACGTCGGCGTCGGCGTTCACGCGCGTGGTGACGGGCACTTCGAACACGCGCTTGTGCGAGTCACGATCCACGACGCGCAGCATGCCGTCCTTGCCCGCGGTGGCGACCAGGTTGCGTGGCGCGCCGTTGACGGTGGCGCGATAGAGCGGGCTCACCTGCGTGATGTCCCAGTCGTGGTCGTCGTTGGGCACCATCTGGTCATACCAGGCGAGCTTGCCGGTGCGCGCGTCGAGCGCGATGATCGAGTTGGTGTAGAGGTTGATGCCGCCGCGCAGCTTCTCCGGCAGGTCGGGCGCGGGGTTCGCGGCGGCGACGAAGAGGAGCCCCTTGTCGGCGTCGAACGAGAGCGGCGTCCACACGGCGCCGCCGCCCACGGGGAGGTTGCCCTTCATCTGCCAGGTTTCGGAGCCGGGCTCGCCGGGTGCGGGGACGATGTTGAAGCGCCAGACAGGAGCGCCATTGTCGGCGCGGAAGGCGGCCATCCAGCCGCGGATGGCGAGTTCGCCCACGGCCGGACCGAGGAAGACGAGGGAATCGGCCGCGAGCGGTGGCATGGGGAAGGTCTCGCCCTTCGCGGCATCGCCCACGTGGCGTGCCCAGAGCAGGGTACCGGTCGCGCGATCGAGCGCGAGCAGGTAGCCGTCCATCGTGCCGCGGAAGACGCGCCCATCCTTGATGGCCACGCCGCGGTTGTTGACGGGAATCGCGGCGGCGACCTGCGTCCAGGTGTGCCGCCACTTCTCGCGGCAGGTGGCGGCGTCGAGCGCGATGGTGACGTTGCCGGCGGTCAGGTACAGCACCCCCTCGTACACGACGGGGCCGCTCTGGAAATTCACGTTCTCGCCGACCTGGTAGACGCACGCGGGGCGAAGCTGGGGCGCGTTGGCGGCGGTGATCTGCGTGAGCGGCGAGTAGCGCGTGCCGGCGAAGTCGCGCGTGTGGGTGAGCCAGTCGCCGGCGGCGGGTGCGATGAGCTGCTTCTGGTCGGGACCCGTGCCGGTGGGAGCCAAGCCGTTGGGGCCGCGCACGAACTCCGGAGCGGGGAGGCGGCGCGGCTGCGCCGCGAGGCCGGTGGGTGGCGCGAGATGCAGCGAGTCGATCGCCGCGCTGGCGACAAGCGGGGCGGCGCTCACCGCGTAGCCGTTGCGCTCGAGCATGTACGCGACGACCGCGGCATAGTCGGCATCCGGCAGCGAGCGCCCCGCGTTCTTGGGCATCGTGGTGCGCGTGACGCGATGCAGGTCGCCGAGCGAGCGCGCGGGACCGGTCCAGCGCGCGAGGAACTGCGGGCCGGCGAGGGGGAGCGCGAGGCCGTCGTCGAGGCGCTGGCCGTGGCAGGAGGCGCAGCTCCTGGCGTAGACGGCGGCGCCCTGGTCGGCTTGCGCGCGCGTGAAGGCGGGAGACTGGGCGCCGAGCGAGGCGCCCCACAGCGCAGCCGACCAGATGACGACACGACGCATCATGCACTCAGCTCCGCCCGGTGTGGTGTGCGAACCCTGCCCGGGGATGATACCGGTCGGCGGAGCCCTCGCAAGACGACGCGGCCGCTACTTGACCACCGGGAGAATGAGCCGCGACGCCGTGACCGGCCCCGTGTGCACCTTGGTGTGCGCGACGCGGAACGTGGTCTCGTCGTAGTTGTGCCCGCCCGTGTTCAGGTTCCGGTCGAAGCGCGGGAAGTTGGAGCTCGAGACTTCCACGCGCAGCCGGTGCCCCGGCGCGAGGAACCACGAAGTGGCGTGCAGGTGCACGGGCACCTCGACCACCTTGCCCGGCGTGAGCATCGTGGGCTTCGCGAACGAATCGCGGTAGCGCACGCGCGTGATCCCCTCCTCGATGTTCATGGCGCGCCCGTCGGGGAACACGTCAATGAGCTTGACGGTGAGGTCGGTATCCGGGGCGTCGGAGCTGATGCTGATGACGGCCCGCATCGCACCGGTCAGCTCCAGGCCTTCCTTGAGCACCTCGCCCGTGTACACGAGCACGTCGGGCCGCTGCTCGATGTCGGCCTGGTTGTACGAGCCGGGCTGGTCCTTGGGGTTGCCGGTGCAGCAGATGGAGCCGCCGCGCGACGGAACCGGATTCTCGGGATCGTAGGTGAAGGTGTCGACGGCCGCGCGCGCCGGCTTGGCCAGCATGAGGCGCCCGTTGCCCGACGCGGTGTTGGCGCCGCCGTCGCTCGTGAGGTAGAACGCGGTCTCCTTCATGCCGGCCACGGGCCAACGGTCGGACGACTGCCAGGCGTTGCGGCCGATCGTGTAGTACTGGAAGCGCGGCAGCGAGTCGAGCGCGTGCACGTTGCCGTTGAGCCAGCGGTCGAACCAGGCGAGGTAGGTGTCCCAGTAGCGGAGGCGGGCGTCGCCGACGGCGAGTTCGCCCGACGTCGCGTTGGCGCCATAGGCTTCCGACGCGCAATGCGTGGACGGCGAGATGATGGCGTACTGCCCGCTGCGCGCACGGTCCGTGGTCCCGTTGACGCGGAAGATGCGCGCCTCCTCGAGCGCCTCCTCGGCCATGTCGAACCACGACGACACGTGGAGCGCGGCGATGCCGACGCTGTCGGTGTCGGTGAGGTAGCCCTTCGCGTCCCACCACGGATCGTCGGGCGAGCGCTCGAGGAAATTGCGCCAGTCCCACGACGGCGAGCCGGCGCGGTCGGTCATGTCGATGACGGGGAGCGTCTTGAACCAGGTCGCGAGGTCGACCTTGGGCATGGGGCGCGCGCCCTTGTCGAGCGACGCATACACGGGCATCCAGCCGAAGTTGATCGAGATCGAGAAGGCGCCGCCCTCGACCGATCCCCAGAACTGCCGGCGGCGGCCGGCGCGGCCCAGGTTGCCGCCCGCGGCCTGCGCAATCGCGGCGACGTGGCGCGGATGCCGCTGCTGCGCGGCGATGATCTGTCCCTCGCCGAGGTAGGAGCAGCCGTACGTGCCGATGTTGCCCGACGACCACGGCTGCTTGCCGATCCAGTCGAACATGTCCGACCAGTCGGTCATGTCGCCCTCGTACACACGGAATGAGCCCTCGGAGGCGAACTTGCCGCGCACGTCCTGCACGGCGACGGTGTAGCCGTGCGACGCGAAGAAGCGCGCGCCGTTGTCGCCGTTCGGGTTGGCGCCCTTGTTGTACGGCGTGCGGATCAGGATCGTCGGTCGTGCTTCGGAGAGCCCGGTCGGCCGGTAGATGTCGGTGGCCAGCTTCGTTCCGTCGCGCATCGGGACCATGACGTCGCGCTCGATCGTGACCGTGAACCGGCCGGGCACGCGCGGGTAGGGGCGGCCGTCCGCGGGTTGTGCCGCGGCGCGAGGGGCGCCGGTCACGACAAGCAGCGCGACGGCGAGGAGCGAGGGGAAGCGGAGGGACGAGAGCGGCATGCGTCAGGCCCGAGTGGGGGTCGCGGTGCCCCGAGATGCTACGCCGCGGTACGCCGATTCGCCAATCAGGACGCAAGCGCTGCCACCGGCTCTGCCGCGGCCAACGGGGGGTGCGTGCGCACGGCGACCGCACCGTCGAGCGCGGCCGATCACGAGCATCGCTAGAACGATCCTGCGCAGAGAGAGATCGGGCACCCTTCGCGCGTGCTCCGTGTCATACGCACAACGATTCTCCAGCGATTCCCGCCATCACCCCACGGACCCATGTTGCCCATCACGCTCGCGCTCGCCCTGGCCGTCCTCGCGCGCACGCCGGCGCCCGACTGCGATCCCGCGCTCCACGATCGCCTCGAGCAGAAGATCACCCCGCTGCTCGCCGAGCATGCGGCCGCGAAGACGTTCTCCGGCGTCGTGCTCGTCGCCTGCAAGGGACGTCCCGTCTATTCGGCCGCGTACGGCGAGGCCGATCGCGTCAAGCACGTGCCGAACACGCTCGAGACGCGCTTCAACCTGGGCTCCATGAACAAGATGTGGACGGCGGTGGCGATCGCCCAACTTGTTGAGCAAGGGAAGGTGGACGTGAACGCCCCCGTGGGGCGCTACCTGCCGGACTTCCCGAATGCGGACGTCCGCGAGAACGTCCTCGTGCGGCACCTCCTCACGCACACGTCGGGGCTCAACATGTACTTCAAGCGCTGGTACCTGCGCGACCGCGTGAAGATCACGCGCGCCGCGGACCTGGCGCGGTTCTATGCCGAGGATCCGCTCGACTTCCGGCCCGGGGCCAAGTTCCAGTACAGCAACGCCGGGTTCGCGACGCTCGGGATGATCGTCGAGCGGGTGTCGGGGATGAACTACTTCGACTACGTGCGCACGCACGTGCTCGAGAAGGCGAACATGTCGGGGGCGACGTTCGTCACGCTACCCTTGCCGGAGCGCGGCTACGCGATCGGGTACGCGACGCCGCCGGGCGCGCGCGAGGCGCAGGACAACTCGGGGTTCATCGAGGCCTCGTCGAGTCCCGCCGGTGGCGCCTACTCCGACGCGGCGAGCCTCGTGGCATTCGCTCGCGCCTTGTGGGGCGGAAAGCTCGTGGGTGCGGCGACGCTGGCCGAGTTCACCGCGGGCAAGGTGGACATGGTACCCGGCGTGAAGTACGCGTATGGCTTCGGCGACCTCACGATCAACGGATGGCGGTCGGTGGGGCACAACGGGGGCGCGCCCGGCGTTGCGGCCGAGTACATGTCGTTCCCGGAGCACGACGTGGACGTGGTGGTGCTGACGAACCTCGACGCGCCCGAAGCGACCAACGTGATCGCGCAGGTGAATGCGGTGATCACCGGCGGGCCGACGCCCAAGGTCCGGACGCCGTGAGTGCGCGCCGGGCGGTGGCGCCGCGCGTGACGCGCGGCGCTACCGCCGGGTGAGCTTCGCGTCCATCAGGACGCGCAGCTCGGGATCCAGGTCGACGCTCATCGGCCCCTCGAGCGCCGGAATCGTGAAGCGCTGCGAGCGTCCGGTGAGTTCGATGCGCGTGGGCGCCACGCGCGTGGCCGGCATGATGACCTGCACGTCGATGGGAATCGTGAACGGCTCGGTGGCCTGCACTTGCCTGAGCTCGAGCACCACCTGCTTCGCCTTCGCGTCGTACTGCCAGGTGCCCTCCAGGCGCGGCACGCCGCCCCGGTGGAGCCACTGGTCGAAGAACGGCTTGAGGTCCTGCCCGGACGCGCGCTCCATCGCGAGGCGGAAGTCGGCGGTGGTGGCGGTCGCGTTGACGTGGCGCGCGTAGTAGTCGCGGATGCCGCGCCAGAAGGCGTCGTCGCCCAGGCGCTGGCGCAGCATGTGGAGCGTCCACGCCCCCTTCTCGTAGGTGAGGCGCGTGGTGACCTTGGCCATGTCGGCCAGGTTCTCGTGGACGACGCGGTAGTTGGGGAGCGACTTGGCGTCCAAGTCGAGGATCGCGGCGCGCGAGGCCCGGAGCCCGTCGGCGAAAGCGTCGCGGCCGTAGGCGTGCTCGATGAAGAGGAGCGTGAAGTAGGTCGCGAACCCCTCGCTCAACCAGACGTCGTTCCAGTCCGCCTCGGTGACGGCGTTGCCGAACCACTGGTGCGCGATCTCGTGGATGACGACGTTGCGCCAGCGCACGGGACGCGTGCCGGAGACGGAGCCGGCCGAATAGAAGATGGCGGAGGCGGCCTCCATGCCGCCGGCCACGGAGTTGGACTGGACGTTGGCGAGCTTTTCGTACTGGTACGGGCCGATGCGCTCGCTGTAGAAGGCGAGCGCGTCGCGGGAGGGGATCGCGAAGTCGTGGAAGCCGGCCTCGCGGTCCTGCGCGAAGACCCAGGTCTCGATGGGGACGCCGTGGTAGTCATCCACGTGCTGCGTGGCGAACCGCGCGACGCCCAAGGCGTAGAGCCAGGGGGAGATCGGCACCGACTCGCGCCACACGGTGCGGCGCGTGCCGTCGAGGAGATCCGTCTGCTCCATGCGACGGCCGTTCGAGATCACCTGATAGCGCGCGGGCGCCACGACATCCATCTCCATCGTCGCCTTGTCGGCCACGTGGTCGATGAGGGGCAGCCAGTTCCGCGCCTTGTCGGGCCAGTCGTCGGAGAAGAAGGTGCGGTCGCCGTGCTGGTTGGCCGTGATGAGGAGGCCGTCGGCGGGGATGCCGGCGTAGCGCACGGTGACCTCCACCACCTGCCCGGACGTGGACGGGGCCGGCAGCGTGATGGCGAGCCGGTCGTTCGCGTGCGTGAACGCGAGCGGCGTGGCGGGCGGCGGTTCCGCGACCGCGCGACCGCCGCGCGGCGGGGTGGCGAGCACGACGCCGCTGACGCGCATCCCCCGCCCCTGTCGCGCCGGCGTCGCCTCGATCAGGTCGAGTTCCACGCGCGTGAGGCCCGCAGTAAGCAGCCGCATGCGCACGGTGGCCTCGGCCACGATGCGATCGGTGGTATCGCTCAGCGTGATGGCGAACCGGTAGTGCTCGACATCCACCGACTGGCGCGGATACGTGTCGCGGCGGGTCGATGCATGCGCGACGCGGCTGGCCATCGGCCGCGTGGGGACCGGCGAGGTGCCGTCGCGATCAGCAAGTGGCCGGATCGGGACGGCGGTCGCGGCACCGGCAAGCAGCGCGGCGCCGGCGACGAGTCGAGTGAGTGCGAGCATGCGGGGCGGGGTGACGTGCGGGAGGGGGTGGGCGCGGCGGCGCGCGAACCCCCAAGTCTACCGCGTCATCCGCCCTTCTATATGTAGCGCACCCACCCGCCCGGATGGCGCGCCTTGTAGCCCGCGTACCACCGGCAGGCCGGCCAGAGCACCCCGACCACCACGACGGCCCACACGAGGTAGAGCAGGCCCAGGCTCCACTGATAGTCGTCGGGCATGCGCGGCGGCATGAGCGGGAAGTTGCCGACGAGCTGCGGGATCACCGAGCCCGCGCGCACGACCGAGACCACCATGGCGGCGAGGTGGATGGCCGGGATGTGCACCAGGTAGTAGAACATCGGCACGCGCCCGAACAGGTGGCACAGGTCGGTGAACCAGTTGCGCGCGCGATCGGCCCATGGCAGGATCGCGATCGCAGGGCCCAGCGTCATGAGCAGGAAGAGCTGCGACGCCGGGTACTTCTGCTGGTTGAGCACGCGGAAGAGGAAGGGCGGCGCGTTCTCCTTCACGGGGCCGACCGCGGCCACGATGCACGCGACCACGACGAACAGCGCCGTGGCCGAGAGCCCCACGCGCATGCACCACCGCTGCCACTCCTCCGGCTTCCGTTCCATCACCAACCCGAAGCCGTAGCCTGTCGCCATCACGCCGATCCACGGCACGAGCACGTAGAGCACCGCGATGCCGAAGGCGGGGTTCCCGTCGGCCGGATACAGGAACGCCCAGTACGGCGCGATCGCCGGCACCCACTGCGGCGGCAGGCTGAACAGCTGCTGGAACGCGACGATCGCGAGCCCCACGAGGCCCACCGTCCGTGGAGCGAGCCGCACCATCAGCCCGAGCAGCACCATGCACCAGCCGAGCATCCAGATCACGCCGGCGAGCACGTAGTGCGCGTAGTCGAAGTTGAAGGTCCAGGTGAAGCGGATGACGGTGAGCTCGAGCAGCACGAGCAGCAGGCCGCGCCCGATGAGGAAGCGCGCGAGCGCGGGCATGTCGCCCAGCTTGCGACCCATGAAGAACGCGCCCGTCCCCGCGAAGAAGCAGAACGCCGGCGCGACGAAGTGCGTGACCCAGCGCGTGAAGAAGACGCCGGGATCGGGCCCGCCGGCGGGGACCCCCGCGTACACGCGCACGTGGTCGATGGCCATGAGAACGCAGGCGAGGCCGCGCACGACGTCGAGCGATCGGAGGCGTCCCACACCCGCAGTGGCGGCTGGTGCACTCATCTCGGCGACTCCCCGGGGCTGAAGGCGAGTCATCATACGCCTGACGCGTGCACCCCGCCATCGGTGTGACAACGACACGGCGCCCTGCCAACTCCCTGTGGCGCAAACAGTTGAGGGCCCGGTGTGCAAGTTCGCGCCCCGCCGACGTCTCCTTGGCGACCCACAACCAGGGAGTTCCGTCATGCGTCCGACCTCACTCACCCTCGCGCTCGCCGCCGCGACGATCGTCGCCCGTGGCGCTACCGCGCAGGGGATCCTGATCGATCCGCAGCCGCGCTGCGGCCCCACGCAGGACTGCATGGTGCGCGCGCCGATGCAGCCACAGGTGGAGCGCACCGCGAGCGTGGTGCGCATCGACCTCGTCAACGGCGTCGCGCGCTACGAGGTCACCGAGACCTTCGTGAACCGGGGCGCGCGGCTGGGCGAGGCCGACTACCTCTACCCGCTGCCCAAGGGCGCCGCCTTCACCGACCTCAAGCTCTCGATCAACGGCGAGCTGGTGAGCGGCGAGACCATGAACGCGCAGCAGGCGCGGCAGGTGTACGAGCAGATCGTCGCCAAGCAGCGCGACCCCGCGCTCGTCGAGTGGATGGGCTACGGCCTCCTCCGCACACGCATCTTCCCGATCGCGCCGGGCGAGGAGAAGAAGGTCGTGGTGCGCTTCTCGCAGGTGGCCGAGCGCGAGGGCGATGCGCTCAGGCTCGACTACTTCCGCGGGCCGACGACCACCGGGCCGCGCGAACGCCCGAACATGGCGCCCACCGGCCGCATGCGCTTCGTCCTCTCGTACTCGGCCGACGCGCCCTACGGCCGCCCCTACTCGCCCACGCACGACGTGCAGGCGCGCCGCGACGGCGACAGGCAGGTGGTCGAGATCGAGGGGGGCGCGCGCGAACTCACGGTGTTGCTGCCGGTGCGCCAGGGGCGCGAGGCCGCGATCAGCATGCTGCCGCAGGCCGACGGGAGCGACGCGCGCTACGCGCTCGTGACCCTCACGCCGCCCGTGGTGAACGCCCGCCGCACGCCGCGCGACGTGACCTTCGTGATCGACATCTCGGGCTCGATGAGCGGGCGCAAGCTCGAGCAGGCGAAGGCGGCCGGCCGGCAGCTGCTCGCGACGCTGGGCGAGGGGGACCGGTTCCGGATCATCCCGTTCGCGTCGGACGTTCGGTCGTTCCGCGACGGGTGGAGCGAGGCGACGCGCGAGGAATTGGGTGCAGCCCGCAACTATATCGACGGCCTCGAGGTCGCCGGCGGCACCAACATCATGGGGGCGCTCCGCGAGGCGACGCGCGTGGGCTCAGGCGAGGGGCGGCTGCCGATCGTCCTCTTCCTGACCGACGGCGCGCCCTCCGTGGGCGAACAGCGGGCCGACGTCATCGCCGACTCGGCGCGGGCATGGCGCGGCGGGCGCCGCGTGTTCACCTTCGGGTTGGGGAGCGACGTCAACGTGTCGCTGCTCGAGCAGCTCGCCCTGTCGGGGCGGGGCACGGCCCAGTTCGCACGCCCGGAGGAGGACGTGGAGCGCATGGTCGGGATCACCGCGAGCCGCCTGGTGGCGCCCGTCGTCACCGACCTCCGCATGCACGCGGAGGGGGTGCGGCTCGTGCGCACCATGCCGCAGGACGCGCAGGACCTGTTCGCGGGGCAGGACTTGGTCGTGCTCACGCAGTACGAGGGAACCGGCCGAGGCACGCTCGTCTTCGAGGGGCGCACCACCAACGGCCCCGTGCGCTGGACGCAGAACGTGAGCTTCCCCGATCGCGAGACGGCCAACGGGTTCGTGCCGCGCCTGTGGGCGACGCAGCGCATCGGCTGGCTGGCCGCGGAGAAGCGGCGCACCGGCACGAGCGAGCTCGACGGCGAGATCCGCACGCTGGGCGAGAAGTTCGGCATCCCCACCGAGTTCACGAGCTACCTCGTGCTCGAGCCCGGCATGACGGTCGCGAGCAACCAGCCGGTGCCGCTCGGGCTTCGTCGGGACGTGGATCGCCTGAGCCGCCAGGCCGGGTCCGGCGGGAACGCGATGGGCCTGGCGTCGCCCGCGGCCGCGCCGGCCGAGGCACGGTTCGAGCTCGCCAAGGAAGCGTCGGCCCAGCGCGCGGCCAAGAGCCTCGCGGTGCTCGACGCGGCCAACGACGCGCGCGGCGCCAACGAGAAGAAGATGCGCGCCACCGCGGGTCGCAGCTTCGTGCTCGTCGGCGACACGTGGACCGATTCGCGGGCCAAGGACCAGTCGCTGCCGGTGGTCAAGGTCAAGAGCTACTCGGCCGCGTACTTCGCCCTCGTGCGGGCGCTGCCGCAGCTCAAGGACGCGTTCGCACTCGGCGACCGCGTGACCATCGTGGGCAAGGGGCTCGTGCTCCAGGTCGCGCCGGACGGCGTGGACACGCTCAAGGATGCGGAGCTCGAGCGCGTGAGGAAGGCCGTCGAGTGAGCGCCGACGTCGAGCGTCTCTTCCGGACGTATCACGCGACGCTCGTGCGGTACCTGACGCGGCGCCTGGGCGATCGTGACTGGGCCGAGGAAGTGGCCCAGGAGACCTTCGTCCGGGCGCTGCGACAGGACGCGATCATGAATGAACGCGCCTGGATCTTCGCCGTCGCCACCAACCTGGTGCGCGACGAGGCCCGGAAGGACGCGCGCAGGCGGCGGCACCTCGAGCTGCTGCGCGCGGAAGCGGAAGAAGCGGCAGAGCCGGAACCCGAGGGCGCGAGCGCCGAACGCGCGGCGCAGGCCGCGATGGCGCGGCAGGCCCTCGAGGCGCTGGCCGAGCGCGACCGGAACGCGCTGCTGATGAAGGAAGAAGGCCTGGACTATCACGAGATCGCCGCGGCACTCGACCTCTCGTTCGGCAGCGTGGGCACCACGCTGGCCCGGGCGCGGAAGCGGTTGGCCGAGGCCTATGAGGCGCTCCAGCGCGAGCGCGAGGGGGGACGCGGCCATGCCGCCAGTTGATGAAGGGATGATCCATGCCTGGCTCGACGGCGCGCTCGACGCGTCGGAGGCCGAGCGGATCGCGCAGCTGGTGGCGACCGACCCCGCGTGGGGCGCGGCCGCGGCGGAGGCGCGCGGGTTGATCGCCGCGAGCTCGCGGATCCTGTCGTCGCTCGACGCGGTGCCGGCGCATGTGGCGCCCGCCGCGATCCCGACTTCGAGCGCGGCGCGCGAGCAGTTGCGCCGCGCGCCGACGGAAGCGCCGCGCCCGCGCGCCTGGCGCCCGCAGCGGTGGGCCGCTGCGGCGATGATCGCGATCGCCGTGGGGGCGGGCGGGATCTACTTCGCGACGCCGGGCGAGGTGCGCACCTCGGCGGGACGCACACCGCTGGTGAACGAGGGCGGTGGCGTGAACGCGAAGGATGTGGCGGCGGCGGCGGCGCCGGCCATCTCGGCGAGTGGTGGTGGCGCGGCCTCGCCCGCGGGAAGCGCCATGCCCACCGCGGCAGCCGGGCCGCAACGCAGCGGCGCGGGAAGCGCGGTCACGCCGAATGCCGGTGGCATGACGCCGGCCACGCCACGCGAGCCGGTTGTCGGTGACCAGCCGCGTCCGCGCGATGCGCGCGACGTGCGCGCGCCGACAATCAACGCGCCCGCTGCCGCGCCCGCAGCCGCGACGCAGGACGCGCTCGCGAAGAAGGAGGCGCGCAACGAGGCCCGTCAGCTCGCGAGCGAGGCGCCGCAGCCCGCGCCAGCGGCCCCGGAGGCGAAGGCGCGCCCGAGTGAAGCGCTCGTGACGCGGAACGCGGCGCCGGCTGCCGCGCTCGCGGAGAAGTCGGTGACCGCGTCGGGCGGTGCGGCGAGCGGCGCGATGGGCGCGTCGCTCGACACGCGCGGCGACGTGGCGCGGCGCGCGGGGGCGCGCGACCTCGACCGGCCCGCGGCGGCGGCGCTGAGCGCGGTGTCGCTGGCATGCTGGACGGTGCGGTTGAGCGGCTGGTCGCCCGAACCGAGCTTCGGCGTGCCCGTGGGCGCGCTGCTCGACAGCGCGCAGGTGGCGCGGGCGCTTGTCGGGTCCAACCTGCCCGCGCCGCCGGCCGGCCGCTGGCAGCTGCGCGGCGACTCGGCGATCGCGGTGATCGAGCGGACGGTGCTGGGCTATGCGCTGACGGTGCGCGTCTCGCTCACCACGCGCACCGGCACGGCCGTGCTGGGCGACGCGTCCGTGCCGACGCGTACGCAGGCTGCGGCGTCGCTCCTCCCCTCGCGCTGCGGGGCGCCGTAGGGGAATGGGGCGCGCGGGCGGGAGCGCCCCGGCGCGGCGGCCACTGACCGAAACGGCTGGCTCAACTTCCTGATCGGCAGCGCCGATATCCACAACACGACCCGTCCGAGGCGCGAGCCCCGGGCGCCATCGGCCGCCTCCCACGGGCGGCTTCCCACCACCGGACCAGTCCCATGAAGGCGATCATCGTGGACGACTCGCGCGCGACGCGCGCCATCGTGAAGCGTGCCCTCACCGCGCATGGTTTCGAGGTCGTGGAGGCCGGCGACGGCAAGGCCGCGCTCGACGAGATGGAGAAGGCGGGCGGCTTCGACCTCGCGGTCGTCGACTGGAACATGCCCGTCATGAACGGCTACGAGCTGATCTGCGCCGTGCGGAAACGGCCGGAGCTGGGCGGCATGCCGATCCTGATGCTGACGACCGAGACGGAAGTCTCGCAGGTCGAGAAGGCGAAGGAAGCCGGCGCCAACGAGTACCTCACCAAGCCGTTCACCAACGAACTGCTGACCGAGAAGCTCGACATCCTCGGCCTCCACGCCGCCTAGGCGCACCGGAGCGCGCACCCATGGGCACGACGCTCGAGACCCACCCGTCCATCGAGGAGATCCACGGCGTCGTCACGTCGGTGGGCGACCTCGCGCTGGGCGCGACGGTGGAGCAGGACGTCGCATGCGCGTGGCGCAATGGTCCCGGCGTGTGGGCCGGGTGCGTGTCCATCTCGGGCGCGTGGCACGGCTCGGTGGTGCTCACCTGCACGGTGGACTTCGCGCGGGGCGCGGCGAGCCACATGTTCCAGGTGCCGATCGAGGACACCGAGGAAGAGGCGGCGCGCGAGGCGCTGGCCGAGGTCGTGAACATGGTGGGCGGCAACATCAAGGCGCTCTACTCGGCGCTGGCCGGGTCCACCTGCCGGCTCTCGCTCCCGATCGTCGCCGCCGGCGTGATCCGCATTCCCGACGCCACCATCGTGCGCGACGTGTGCTTCTCCGGCGCGGGCCACGCGTTCGCGGTCACGATCTACGACGTGCCGCCCGACGCGTTGCTGCCGCTCGAGTAGCGCTCAGCTCGCGTCCGCGAGTTCCGTCGCCAGCGCGCGCGCCGCGTCGGCGTCGTCGTTGAGCCCCGCCGCCGCCATGAACTGCTGGTAGGCGCCGAGCGCATACGACTGCAGCAGCGCCACGTCCACGAGCGGGTGCGGGTACTGGAAGCTCGCGACGGTGCCGAGGACGTTGGGGAGGTGGCGCTCGAACGTCGCCTGCACGACCTCGCGCATGGCGACGTCGGCGGCGCACGCGTCGGCGATGCAGTGGATGCCGAACGCGACGTGGCGGCCCTCGTCGCGGCGGATCAGGCGGAACCCCTCCTGCAGCCCCGGCAGCCAGCCGCGCGCCGTGAGCGCGTCGTGCACGCCGCGGTAGCCGGTGCGCGCCAGCATCGCCTCGACGATTCCCATGTAGTGCGTCACGGCCTCCACGAAGGTGGTCCGGAGCGCGACGGGATCGTTCTCCCGGCGCAGCCGGTCGGCGACGTCGGCCAGGTCGTCGATGAGCACCTGCTGCGGTGGCCCGGGAAGGAAGCGGTCGAGCGCGTCCGCATCCGGTCCGAGCACCTCGCGCACGTAGCGCGCGAAGAACTCGAAGTGCTTGGCCTCCTCGTACACCTGCGACGTGAGGAACATCTCGACGTCGAGCCCGAGTCCGAGGCGCGCGGCGGCGCCGAGGTACGGGGCGAGCGTGGTCGTGACCGACTCCTCGCCGGCGTGGAAGAGCGCGACGAGCTGGAGGATCTGCGTGGCGGCGTCGATGTCGGCGTGGTCGGCCTTGATCCGCTGCCACTGCGCCACGTCGGCACGCAGGTCCACCGTGGCCGGATCCCAGGCGAGCCGCTTGGAGTTGGCGTAGAGCTGGAAGTACTTCGACTGGGCCTGCGTGCTGCTGAGCGGCATGGACGCACGTCCTCGGCGGGCGGGATGCTTCAAGTTGCGACGGGTGCGCGCCGAGGGCGAGAGTGGAACAGCGGACATCGGCCATCCGGCGTGCCACCGGACAGCGTGGCACGCCGGAGGCACCGGCTCAGCGGTCGTGCCGCGCGGCCACGACGCCGTGCCAGCTGTCGGCGGGCACGGGGATGTCGAAGTCGTACCGCCGGTTGATCGCCCGGGCGGCGGCCGCGGCGAGCACGGCGTGGCCCAGCGCGCTCGGGTGCAGACCGTCGAGGCTGAAGTACGGCCCGTATGGCTCGCTGGTCGTGAGCTGGCGGCCCACCGAGAAATCGACACGCACGTCCGGGCGCTCGTAGAGCGCGGACAGCTTGAAGTACGCGAAGCCGATGCGGCGCGCCTGCGCCTCGATTTCCGTGTTCATCTCGGCCAACTGCGCGTTGGTGGCGGCGACGTCGGCCGCCGACAGCACGCCGTCCTCGACCAGGCCGCCCTGGTCGGCGCAGGTGTAGGTGTACGGGCCGAACCCGTGCGACGCATAGTACGCGCCCGTGCCGATGGCGATCGGGACCACCGACGGGACGAAGAACCAGTTGGTGGTGGTGGCGCAGTCGGGCGAGAGCACGACGTTGAACGACGCGAACGTCGCGCGCTCGGCCCAGAGTTCCGGACCGCTCCGGAAGGCCGGGAAGTTGCGCATGTCGTCAATCAGCCCGACGACGACGCCCTGCCGCGTGGCCTTGGCCACGGAGTCGATCAACTGCCGGTAGAGGGGCTTCCACGCGGCGACCGGGAAGACGTTCACCCCGGGCGCGTAGAAGCCGAAGTGCACGGCGAGGATCTCGTTCGCGCCGAACTCCACCGACACGAACTTGGGGTTCTGCGCCATCATCGCGCTCACCTGCGTCATGCCCGGGGGCAGCGTGCGCGCGAAGATGCCTGTGCGCTCGGGATCGGTCATCCCCTCGGGCGTCGTGGTGAGCGCCTCGAGCGTGGTGGACGAGACGATCGCGAGGTTCTGCGTCGGCAGCGAGACGTCGGCCTCGAGCGGCGCACAGAAGAAGGGGGTCGGCGCCGCGGGGTACCCGCCGAGTCGCGCGCCGGCGGCGAGCGGCGCGAGGAGGGGCGGACGGCAACCGGGATCCTGCACGTACGGCTGCGTGATGTCGCGATGCGCGAGGCGCGCGAGCTGGCGCGGCCACGAGTCGCGCTGCGACGCGCCGGTGAGGCCGTCGCTGGCCCAGCCCTCGGAGACGCTGGTGCCGATGGCGACGTAGCGCTGGAACGCGCCGCGCCCCTCGGACTCCGACATGGTGGTGCCCGGCGCCGGGCTCACGGGACTCGCGACGTCCCGGTCGGCGCAGGCCGCGAGCACGATGAGGGACGACAGCAGGGCGCGGGTGATGTGGGGTGTCATGGTCTGCTCCTTCTGCGCGGACCCGCCGCGGCGGGTCATGGGGGTGGGGACCGCGCGACCGGGCAGCGCGCATCAGCCCGGATCGCTCGGCAGTGGCGCCAAAAGGCGCCCAGTCAGGGTGGCGGTGCGTGGCGACTCACCATCCGGCCAGCGCCTGCGCGTCGCATGGGCTCGACCAGAGCGCGTAGTCGCGCTGGCGCAGGACCTCGGGGCCGCGCACGTAGTCGCGCGCGAGGCGGCCGGTCCAGTTGCCCTCGAGGAACGGCGCCCACGCCACGGTGGTAAGCGGCCGGCCGATGAGGTTGGTGATCGCGCGATGGTGCATGGCCGACATGAGGCCGGCGTTTCGCACGTCGGCGGCGACGGCCGCAGTCTTGATGCAGGCGGTCGGGCCATCCACGAATGCGAAGAGGAAGCCGACCAGGTGCCCGTGCGCATCGCGCGCGAGCTGCGACGGCCCGTGGTCGACACGCGCGGCCATCTGGCGGTACTGCGCGCGGAAGAGATCGAGCGGGAGCGGTTCGAACAGCGGGTTCTGCGCGAACGCGATGTTCGACAGGCGGCCGATCTCGTCCAGGAGCGCGTCGCTCGGCGCGCTTCCGACCGCGGACAGCGTCACGCGCGCGGCGCGCACGCGTTCGGTCGCGTCCGCGTGCATCACGAGTCCGTGCGCCAGCGCGCGCGGATCGTACGCGGTCACGAGGCTGTGGTAGCGCTCGGTGACGGCGAAGCCGGTGGCCTCGAGCAGCGCCGTGTGCGCGGGTGGCGTGACCGGCTCCCAGAAGAACGGCCCGTCGGCTGCCGCGGCGCCGGTGGGCGGCGTGAGCGTGCGGTACTGGAACCAGCTGTTGAGGTCCACGGGCGCCACGAGGCGCGTGCAGCCGCGCTGCGCGGCCCACGCGCGCGCCGCCTCCGCGAGCAGTTGCGCGGCCAACGGGGCGCGCTCGCCCGCGACCACTTCGTAGAGGCCAAGCGTGGCGGTCGAGGGATCGCTCGTCGAAACGGCCACGAGCCCGCGCGCGATGACGCTCTCGCCGTCGAGCACACCGAGCAGCTCCGCCTGCCGGCGCCCGGCGAGGGCGACGACGCGCTGCGCGTACTCGGGCGACGGGGCGAAGGCCGCCGTCGCGCTGCGCCGGAGCACGCCCCCCAGGGCCACGAGGCGCTGCGTGAACGCCGCACGCGCGTAGGGATCGAGGGTGCTGGCGCCGACGACCGTGAAGGTGTTGGTGAGCGTCATAGGATGGTGATCTCCCCGCGCGTGGCGTCCATGCGGATGCGCTGACCGGTGCGTAGCCGCTCGAGTGGCCGGCCGGTCACGCCGACGATGGTGGGCAGGCCGAGTTCGCGGGCGACGACGGCCGAGTGCGACAGCAGGCTGCCGCGCTCGACGACGAGGCCCGCGCAGCTCGGGAAGAGCGGCACCCAGCCCGGGTCGGTGCGCTCGGTGACGAGGATCTCGCCGGCGATCCCCTGCGCCTCGGCGATCGTGCGCGCGACGCGCACGACCCCCTCGACGACGCCGGGCGAGCACGGCGTGCCGGTGAGGCGCGAGGCGTCCGCGCTTGCTGCAGCCGCCTCGCGCACGAGCAAGTCGCCGGCGGCGAGCACGGCGGGATGCGCCATCATGCCGCTCGCGGGCCCGCGCGTGAGGAGGCGATCGGGCGGTGCGGCGGTGCGGCGATAGCCCTCGAACTCGGCGCGACGCGCGGCGATCGTCGGGCGCAGGTCGGCCGTGAGCGCGCGCCCCTCGTGCCAGGCGAAGAGCTCCTCGATGCCGAGGTAGAAGACGTCGTCGGGCTGCGCGATGGCGCCCAGCTGCGACAGCCGGAGCCCGATCGCGCGGAAGATGCGCCGCGAGACGCCGAAGACGCGCGTGCGCTCGAAGCGCAGCTGCTCGCGGTCGCGCACGGCCCGGCGCGCCCACGCGAGCACGGCGCGATAGACCCACCGGCGGGGACCGCGCAGCGTGGCGCGCACGCGCGACTCGGCCGCGGCGCGGATCCGGGCCTCGGCGGCGCCGTCGCCGGTGCGCGCGGGCGCGCCGTCGCGCACATACTGCTGGATCGTGGCGAGCGCGAAGGTCGGGTCGTCGTGCAGGTCGGGCGACTCGAGCTTGAGCTCGTCGGCACAGCGGAAGCCGAAGTCGGCGATGAAGCGCGCGAACGCGTCACTCGTGGCGGGCGCCTCCCGGCGCTTGAGCATCCGCTGGAACTGCGCCGGGGTGGCGGCGAGGACGCGCTGCCGGAAGCCGGCGTCGCCGCGCTCGATGCCGTGGGCGATGGCGAGCAGGCGACGCGTCGGCTCGACGCTCAAGAGCGAGCCGTCGCCGCAAAGGAGGTCGTTCTGCAGCGACGGGGCATCGGCCGCGTCGAGCCAGCGCACCGTGAGCGACTTGAGCAGCCCGAAGGCGAGCAGGCAGCGGAAATCGGTGACGATCGGCGCCTGCCAGCGCTGCAGGATCTCGCGGTCGAGGCGGTCGTAGAGGGCGAGCAGGTCGGACAGCGGACGCGACGCCAGGTCGGCGTCCTGCAGCGGGCGCACGACGTGCGCCATGCGCGCGAGGAAGGCGCGGTTGAGCGCGCGGGCGCGCAGCACGCGCCACGCGGTGACCACCGCGACCGTCGCGCGCCGCCACCACGGCAGCGGCGGGGCGGCGAGCGCGTCGTCGAACAGGCGCGCGAGCTCGGCGGTGAGGCCCTGCCGCACCCCCATCATCGTTTCCATGAAGCCGCGGCTATGGGCGACTCCCGGGAGCAGCGCGAGCAGGCGGTACCAGTTGACGAGGTTGTAGTACACGCGCCCGCGCACGAGGCCGAGCATGTTGCGGAACATCGGCTCGTTGGCGGCGATGACCGCCTCGCTCACTCCCATCACGCGGCAGAACTGCACGTACACCGCGCGGTAGCAGCGGCTCACGTGGCTGAAGGTGAGCGGCGTCGTGACGCCGGCGTAGCTCTCGATGATGTTGGCGTTGTCCCAGATGACGGGCATCGCGCCGCCGATGGCGGGGTCGAACAGCGCGGCCGGCGGCAGGGCCGTGATGGGCCGCGCCTGCAGGAGCCAGAGGCGCCCGTCGGCAAAGGCCCACTCGCAGTCCTGCGGCGCGCCGAAAGCGTGCTCGAGCCGGAGCGCGAGCGCGGCGACGGACCGCGCCTGCGCGTCGGTGAGCGACGCGCGCTCGAGGCGCGCGAGGTCGAGCGGCACCGCGCGAGCGCCGCCATCCGGCGCGGTCACGAACGCCGAGGCCTTGTCGGCGACCGTGCGCTGCACCTCGTAGCTCGTGCGATGCACGACGAAGCGGTCGGCGTCCACCGCGCCGCTCACCAGCCCCTCACCCAGCCCCCACACGCTCTCGACGATCGCGTGCGCGACGTCAAGCGGCGCGAGCGGATTGCGCGAGAACGCGACGCCGGCGCAGTCGGCCGCCACGAGCTGCTGGATGACCACCGCCATGCGCGGCGCGGCGCCCTCGAGCCCCGCGTGCCGGCGGTAGGCGCGATGGCGCGCGCCGTACGCGGACGCCCAGCATCGCGTCACGGCCTCGCACACGGCGTCCACGCCACGCACCCCCAGCACGCTCTCGAACTGTCCGGCGAACGAATGCGTGGCGCCGTCTTCCTCGAGGCCACTCGACCGGACGGCGACGAGCGCATCGGCGAGGCCGAGCTGCCGAAGCTGCTCCGCGATCTCCGCACGCAGCGAATCCGGGAAACACGCGGCCCTCAAGCGCTCGCGCACGTCGGCCTCGACGGCCGCATCCGACGCCCCGCGCCGTGCGAGCGCCTCGAGCCCGAGCGCGTTGCGCACCTGGTCGAAGTGCGTGGCGGCCACGCAGAACCAGGGCGGCACGGCCATGCCAAGCGCATCGAGGCGCGCGAGGTTGGCCGCCTTGCCGCCGCATTCGGCGTCGAGGGCGGTACGGCGACGGTCCTGCTCGGCGCCGGCGCGCACGTCGAGCACCGCCGGTTCGGCTTCGGGAATGAACGTCGTCATGCGACCAGCACCTCCCACGCCCGCGCGAGGAGCGGCGCGAGCAGTTGAGTGACCACGAGGGCGCCCGCGGCACGCGCGAGGTGCGCGTGCGCGGCGGGACGGACGAGCGTGATGATGAGCGCGAGCGTGGCAAGCGCGCTGACGGGCCACACGAACGGCGCGATGCCGGCGCCGCTCGCGGTCGTCACGACCAGCACGAGCACCACGCCGAGCGCCGCGAAGGTCGGAACGCGACCATGCCGCACGAGGTACGTGCCGAGCACCGGGAGCGCCCCCGGATCGAGCTTGCGCGCGATCTCGAACGCGAAGCCGGCGCCGAGTCCGCCGGCCGTCCACCACGCACCGCGCGCGAGCGCGGCCGCGTCCGGCGTCCACGCAAGCAGGGTGAAGGCGTACATCGGCACGAGCACCAGCTGGTGCACCATGCCGTACGCGAACGCGCTGCGCGCCAGCCACCGCGGCGCACCGAACTCGCGGTACATGAGCCACGCCCACGCGAGGGCGGCGAGGGCGGCCACTGCGGCGGGCGTCGCGCGCAGGGCGGACAGGATGGCCGCGACCGGACTGACGTTCGAATCCGTGGCGCCCAGCACGGCACGCACCATCGGCCCCGCCAACGCCACCAGCGAAACCGCGCACGCCATCCACCACGCCCGGCCGATCACCGCGCGCACGATCGACTCGCGCACCAGCCCGCGCGGCAGCGGACGCTCCGGGTGCGCGACGCGATCCTTGGCCACGTCCTTCACCTCGTCCATGAGGCGCAGCAGGACGAGCAGGCCGGCGATGCCGAGCGTGCCGACAATGAGCGGCGCCACGCGCACGGGCCCGCGCGACAGCGCCCACGACGAGAGCGCCTGTCCCGCGCCAAGCGCGAGCATCAGCGGCAGCGGCGCGCGCTCGCGCAGGAAGGTGCGCCACGGCGACGCGCCGGACGGCCGGGCGGCGGCCACGTCGCGCGCGGCGGCACCGCGTCGGGCGTCCGCTCCCCGCCACGCGTCCGTCTCGACGCGCATCACCCGCGGCGCGCTCATGCCGCCTCCGCCAGCGCGAGCGACCGCGACCGGTCGATGCGCGCGCCATGCCGCCGGTCGCGCGCGATGCGCACGTCGCGGACCACGTCCACCTCGGGAAACGCCCGTGCGAAGTCGTCGCCCTCGAGCCGGACCGCCCGAATGATGCCCTCGCCGTACAGGCCGAGCCGCCCGCGCGCGTCGCGCGCGACGAAGCAGGCCGTCGTACCGAGCGCCGCGTAGATCCGTTGCTCGAGCGCGAACTCGTCGGCCGGCTGCGACGCGCGCCCCGCGAACCACCAGCCGTCCGCGTCGGCCGCGATCCGGTCGCCGGTGCAGCGCCAGGTGCGACCCTCGGCGTCAGTCGTGAGCGTGCGCGCGAGCTCCGCCGCCTCGCCGATGCCGGCCGGCGCCACCGTCGGGCCGCTCACCCACAATCCATCGTCGGAGAGGCGCGTGCGGAGCGCTTCGTGCGGGGCGCCCAGCGCGAGCGTCTGGATGTAGCCGCGCGCTCGGCTCAGGCGCACCGCCTCGCGCGCGTCGGCGAGCGCGGCGGGTTCGACCTCGCTGCCGCCGTAGAGGTGCGTCACGTGCGCGTCGGGCCAGCGCGCGAAGGCGCGCTCGAACGTGAGGCAGTCGGTCGAGGCGCCGCCCACGTGCAGGGCACGCAGCGTCGCGAATGCGCCGTCGGCGGCCTGCGCGGTGAGGGCCGCGAGCACGGCCGGCCCGCACGTGCACGAGGTCGGCCTGAGTGCGCGCGGCAGCGCCGCCACCTGGCGCAGCGTGCGCGCGCGACGCTCCGGCGGCACGAGCAGCGCACCACGACCGCTGCCGATGTGCAGCAGGGCGAAGTTGGGGAAGATCGCGAGGTCGGGCCCCGCCGCGACCAGGCGATCTGGCGTGCCGCCCAGCGCGTCGTGCAGCGCCCGCATGTGCGCGTGCGTGCGCACGAGCCCCTTCGGGCGGCCCGTCGTGCCGGACGAGAACGCGATCGTGGCCACGTGCTCGCCCGCCAGGTCGTCCATCACGAGCGGCGAGGGCGCGGGGCGGCGCGCCACGCGCGCGAGCGGCACCCACGAGGGAATCGCGCGCACCGCGCGCATGCGCAGCCCCCACAGCTGTCCGAGCCGCCCCGCGATGAACCCCTGAGGGGGCGCCAGGCGCAGCACGTGCGCGATCTCGGCCAGCGGGAGCCACGGCTCGACGAAGAGCACGGGAATGCCGAGGCCCATCAGTCCCACCACCGTGGCGAGCACCGCGGCGTCCGGCTGCGCGAGCAGCAGCACCGGCGCCGCCGGCCGCCACCGCTCGTCGCGCGCGACCGCCTGCGCCTGGGCGGCCAGTCGCGCGAACTCGGCGTACGTCACGACGCCGTCGCGCGGCGTCCAGAGCGCCAGGCGGGTCGGCGTGTCCGCCACGGGCGCGAGGAGGCGATCGGCGCAGTTCATCGGGCGCGCGCCTCCGTGCGCGGCGTGATGGCCAGCGCGGCCACCGCCGCCGCACTCGCCGACAGCAGCACCGTCGCCGCGGCGGGGTCCGCCACCAGCAGCGTCATCGCGGTCGCGCCGGCGAACGGCACCGTGACGTTGTCGAGGCCGTGCGTGGACACCGCCTCAGCGACCGTGGTGGCCGCGGCGTAGGCGAGCGCCGCGCCGAGCGCGAGCGTCGCGTCGCGCGAGACCCCCAGCGCGCCGTCGGGGGCGAGCGACAGCCCCCCGAGCGCGATCACGAACGCGACCCCCGCGAAGGCGAGCGAGCCCTCGACGCTCTTGCGCGCCGCGCCCACGTGGAACCGGTGCCGTCCCCACCGGCGCCCGACGAGCGCCGCCGCCGCATCGGCCAGTGCCAGCGTGGCCACCGGCACCGCGTACGTGAGCGCATGGCCGCCCGTGAGCGCGAACAGGCTCGCCGCCGCGACGGGAAACCAGAGATCCCCCGTGGTGCGGCGCGACACGCCGCACACCGCGCCACCGGCCGCGCGTGCGGCCATCGGCACCACGCGCAGCGCGACGAGCACGATCACCGTGAGCGCCGCGACCACCGCCGCCGGCCACGCCGCGTCGAACAGCAGCGGCCACGCGAGCGCGGCGCCGCCGAGCCCGACGTGCGCGAGCTTGCGCGACCACTCCGCGCCCAGCCCGAGCCGGCGCGCGACGGCCAGCACGCCCAGCATGCCGAGCAGCGCGGCCGCCTCGAGCGCCACGCGCATCCCCGCGATCGCGGGCGTCACCGGACCTCCTCGACGATGAAGTCGCGATAGAAGAAGGCCTTGTCGTCGCGCGCGAGGCGCGCGCCGCACCCGGGCACGGTGCGCACCGCGCTCGGCGCCAGGTCGGCGCCGCGCCGCGGCACGATCATGTTCCAGTAGGCGAGCCGGGCGCCCGGGCGCGACAGCGCGGCGAGCCGCTCGACGAGCGCGCGCGCGACCTCGGGCGAGACGTACTCGAGCACGTCGCTCAGGTTGGCGCGGTCGAGCGGGCCGCCCAGGTCGGCGGCGTCGAGCGCTTCCAGCGGTTCGCACCGCCACTCGAGCCGGTCGAGGTGCGCGCGGATGACGTCGAAGTGCTCGGGGCGCAGCGCGTGCGGCAGCGTCGCGCCATGCGCCCCCGTGAGGATCCACGCGATGTACGGGTTCTCCGACGGGTCGAGCTCGGCCAGCGCATGCTCCGCGCGCGCGAGCAGGTGCTCGGCCACGGAGTCGTGCGCGAAGGCGAAGAGGCGCGGATCGCGGCCCAGGCGGCCGAGCACCGGCTCGCTGAAGAAGGCGCGGAAGAGGAGGCGCCAGGCGAGCGTGTCCCAGTGGTCATCGTAGAACCGGCGGCGCGCGGCGCGCGGGCGCGGCTCGAGCAGCGCGGCCACCGTGCGGCGGCGGTGCACGAGCGGCAGCGCGTAGCGGCGGAAGAGGGCGAGGTAGCGCTCGAACCGGCCGGCGCCGCCGATGCCGTGCTGCACCAGCGCGGGGCGCGCGTCCCACCAGTCGCGCGCGCCGGCGGAGAGCTGCGGGCGGCAGCGCGCGTAGAGGGCGCGGCGCCGGTCGCTCGGACGCGACCCGACGAGCTCGAGCAGCTCGGCGTGCGTGAGCGCGCGGTACGCGGCCACGCGCAGCTCGAGCGCGGCGAGCTGCACCGGGTTCAGGTCGATCGCGATCACCTTGCCCGGACGGCACGCGAGCATGGACAGCGTGTTGTCGCCCGCGCTCGCGATCGAGAGGCAGCGATCGCCGGGCTGGATGTCGAGCGCGGCGAGCAGCACGTCGGCGTCCTCCCAGCACTGCGCGTAGCGCAGCACCGACTGGAAGGCGGGGCGTTCCGCGAGGTCGCTACGCATGCGAAGCCTCCGCTTCGGCGAGCGCGACCGGGTCTGACGGCGCCGCTCCGGCGAACACGACCGGCGCCGTCGGCACGGCGGCCGGGGTCCCGCGCGCGAAGCGCGCATGCGCGGTGGCGAACTCGCCAGCGCAGAGCGCCGCGGTGATCGAGAGTTCGCCCGCGAGCGCCACCGCGGCGCACACCTCCGCCAGCGCGCTCGCGTGGCCCTCGCCGGCGAGCCCCATCGTCGCGAGGCAGGCGCGCTGCGCGGGCAGCCCGGTGCCGCCGCCCACCGTGCCCACGAGCAGGTTGGGCAGCGTCACCGCCGCGTAGAGCCCGTCGGCGGTCGCCTCGAGCCGCGTCACCCCCACGGCCGACTCCGCGACGCACGCCACGTCCTGGCCCGTCGCGAGGTAGAGCGCCGCGAGGGCGTTCGCGTAGTGGCCCTGCACGCCGATCGTGCCGCTCAGCACGCCACCGATGGCCGAGATCGTGAAGTAGCGCGCGAGCATCTCCGGCGTCGTGTGGAGCCGTTCCAGCACGAGCGCGCGCGGCACGTGCACCTCGGCCGTCACGCTGCGCCCGCGCCCGCTCGTGAAGCTCTGCGCGCTCGCCTTCTTGTCGCCCGAGTGGTTGGCCTCGAGGAAGCCGTACAGCGGCGGCACCGGGCTCGCGTCGGCGATGTACGCGCAGATCGCCTGCGTCGCGATCGTGACCATGTTCTGGCCGCTCGCGTCGCCGGTGTGGAAGTCGAACACGAGGTAGACGTGGTTGCCCTCGAGGCTCACGCGCACGTCGGCCAGGCGGCCATGGCGCGTCGTCGACTCCGTCACGTGCCGCAGGTGCGGGATCGCGTCGAGCACCCAGAGCACGAAGGCGCCCGCATCGCGCAGCGTGGCGAAGGCGAAGCCGGGGGCGCGGGAGACGAGTTCGTTGGTCGTCACCGCCGCGCACCCGCCCGACGCCGTGATCACCGACGCGCCGCGGTTGATGCTCGCGACGAGCGCGGCCTCGGTGGTGGCGAGCGGCACCACGTAGTCGCCGGCGGCGTGCGACCCGTTGACGCGCACGGGGCCCGCCACGCCCACCGGCACGGTGAGCGCGCCGACGTAGTTCTCGATGTTGCGCGCGAAGGCCGGGGCGAGGGCGCGCGCACGCTCGTCGAGCAGCGCGCGGTCGGGCGCGCCGTCGGGCGCGATCGCGCTCCAGCGCGCGTCCACCGCATCACGGTCGGTGGGGATGCGCCGCACGGTGCCGTCATGTCGCGGCTCCAGCCGGTCTCCGAGGAGGCCGGGGGCGCCTCCCCGCAACAGCGACTGCAGGTGGTCGAGCGCACGATGGCGGGGCAGCAGCACGGGCAACTCCGGTGAGGGGTCGCGTGCATGGTGCCATTCCGCCGAGGGCGGTCCTATCCGTCAGATGACGTAGGCGTGACGCACAGGGCCATCATCGGCCCACGCACGTCACGCCCAAAGCATTGTCAGATAACAGCTTGACTCAGTTGTACTGATTGGTTCGGCGCCGAATGTTTGCCACCGGGGCGCCCTCGTCCGGCGCGCGCTCTTCCGCTGAATCCACCCGCTACCGCTTGGGCTTCGTGTCCCCCGCCGCGCCCTTCACCATCACGCCTCCCTTCACCACGACCAGAGGCGCCTCGAGCGTCTTCACGTCCGCCACCGGGTCGCCCTTCACCGCGATGAAGTCCGCGTACGCGCCCGGCGTGAGCCGACCGACCTTCGCGTTGCCGAGCAGGTCGGCCGCGTTCACGGTCGCCATCTGGATGGTCATGAGCGGCGGGAAGCCGACTTCGACCAGGTAGCGGAACTGCTTCGCGTTGTCGCCGTGCGGATAGACCCCCGCGTCGGTGCCGAACGCGAACTTGACCCCCGCCGCGCGCGCCTTGCCCCAGTTCTGCTCCTGGCTCTTCCGCAGCTGGCGTTCCTTGTCGAGGATCTTCTCCGGCAGCCCCATCGCCGGCCCCTGCTCGATGATGTACACGTCGGTGTAGACGTCGGGCACGAGGTAGGTGCCGTGCTGCTTCGCGAGCGCGACCCCCTCGTCGTCGATCAGCCCGGCGTGCTCCACGCTCGCCACGCCGGCGCGGATCGCGCGCTTGATCGCCTCGCCGCCGTGCGCGTGCGCGGCCACCTTGCGCCCCCACATGCGCGCCTCGTCCACCAGCGCGTCGAGCTCCGCCTGCGTGTACTGCGGCGCACCCACCGACTCTTCCTCGGAGAGCACGCCCGCGCCGGCCGTCACCTTGATGACATCCGCGCCGTACTTCACGTTCGTGCGTACGCGCTTCCGGATCGGCTCGATGCCGTCCACCGGGCCGCCCATCCCCTCGATGCGCAGGTACGGCGAGAAGCCGTTCAGGTCGCCGTGGCCGCCGGTGGCCGAGAGCACGGTGGTGGCGACGAACATGCGCGGACCCGGCAGGTCGCCGGCGTTGATCGCGTTGCGGAGCGCCACGTCGAGGTAGTCGCCCGCCCCGACGTCGCGCACGGTGGTGAACCCGGCTTCGAGCGTGCGCTTGGCATTCCCCGGCGCGCGCACCGCCGCGTCGAGCACCGAGCGCCGGAACAGTCCGTCGTAGTACGACGCCTGCGACGACGTGAGGTGCGTGTGCACGTCGATCAGCCCCGGCAGCACGGTCACGTCGCCCAGCTCCACCATGGCGCCGTACTCCTTGGGCACCGCCGCTGCCGTCAGGCTCGCGACGCGCACGATCGTATCGTGATCCACGAGGATCACGCCGTTCGCCATCACCGTGCCGGTGGCGGGATCGAGCACGCGTGCGGCGTGGAACGCCGCCTTGCTGCTCGCTGCCGCGGCGGCGCGCGTCGTCACCGCCTGCGCGCCGGCGGCCGAGCCCCAGGCGGCGACGGTCGTCGCCACGAGCGCGGATGCGCGGCGCATCGCGCGCGCGCGTCGCGCCCGATGCACGGGCGATGACGGCGCGTGCGGCCGGAACAAGCGCAGTGTGATCATGTCAGGCTCCTGGTGGCCGCGCTCACGCGGCCTCGTCGGGGAACGCCGTCGGCACGAGGCGCGCCGCACCCACCAGCGCCTTGGCGGCGTTCACGTGCAGCAGGAGCGTGGTGAGCGCCCCCGTGAACTTGATCTCGCCCATCGTCACCGCGGTCACGGCGTCGAGCGACCCCGTCACGACCTTCTTCCACGTCACGTACGACGCGCGCAACGTGAACGGCGCCGTGATGGCCGGCGGATCGATCAGCGCCACGCCATGGCAGCGGCCGCGTTCGAGCGCGAGCTCCACCGCCACGGGCGCGGGATAGCCGAGCGGCTCGTTGGCCTCGAGCACCAGGGCCACGGGCCAGGTCCACTTGGCGGCCGCGCTCGCGTACGCGGCGTCGGCGTTGATGGCGTCGCGCAGGGCATCGGCCCACTCGCGCGTGAACGGTCGGTGCATCGTGGAGCCTCAGGACTTGGGCTTGATGATCGCGGTCGAGAGCCGGCGGAAGCCGCTCGCGCGCGGGCTCGGCGGCGCCTCGGCCGGCACGCCGGGACGATGCACGACGCCGGTGCGCTTCTGCTCGTCCTGGCGGCGCATCATGCGCAGCACGGTGGCGCCCGCTGCCACGCCGCCGAGGAGGATGTACAGGTAGTACGTGTAGAAGCGCCACCACACGAGCGACGCGCCGAGGATGTTGGGGGCGATCGTGCCGCCGAACACCTTCTTGAAGCCGAGCTCCACCACGCCGCCGCCCCCCGGGAGCGGCGCCACGGGGCCGCCGTAGAGCAGCATCACCGGCCACATCACGAGCTTCGAGAGCTCCGCGTGGGTGGCGCCGAGCGAGAGCACGAGCACCGGGAGGATCGTGAGGCGGAACGCGACGTGCACGATCGACGCGAGGAACGAGGCCGTCATCATCCCCACGCGGGAGAGGATCACCGCGACGACGGCGAGCGACCAGGTCTCGAGGAAGATCTCGAGGAAGAGCACCATCAGCACGTCCGCCGGCTTGAGCCCGCCCTCGGCCAGGATCAGGAACCGCGCCGGCTCCGCGCCCGAGCGCGACGGCGAGATCGTCGCGCCGAAGTCGCCGCCGAGGCAGGTGCGGATCGAGAGGCCGATGGGGAGCGAGATGTTGAGCGCGTTGGCGCTCCATCCGATCTTGTACGCGCGCGTCACCACCTCGCCCACCACCGCGCCGAACGCGAGCAGGTGCGCCCACCACGGCACGCGCACCTTGATCGAGTCCGGCGGAATGCCGGCCCGCGCGATCCAGATCGACAGGCCGATCATGGACGCGAACGAGAGGATGATGACCAGCCAGCGACGGACGCTCACCGGGTGCGCGCCAGCTCCTGCGAGGACACCCGCCGCGTGCCCGGATACGGGACGCCGGGCTTGAGCATCTGCCAGAGCACGCGCTGCCCCGCCTCGTCCGGCACCGCATCCTCGCGCGAGAGGTCGAAGCCGCGGCTCTCGCGCGCCCCCGGCCCCTGCACGGGGTTGAGCTCCGTGAGCGGCGTGATCGGCACGAGCGCGGTGTAGGGGCGCAGGTCCGGCGTGTCGCGCCAGATCTCGCGCAGCGGGCGGCCGAAGTGGTCGAACTGCGAGAGCGACCCGAGCCAGAGCAGCTCCTCGATCGTCGCGATCACGTCGGTGGTGTTCGCGAACCGGTGCCACGTGCCGCCCTTCGCCCACGGCGAGATCGTCTGCAGGATCGAGCGGTGCGAGTCCACGTGGTCGGCGCCCGACTGCGCGTCGTCCTCGAGCACGAACACGGCGGTCGACCCCCAGAACTTCGTGCGCGAGAGCGCCTCGATCATCCGGCCCAGCGCGTAGTCGTTGTCGGCCATGTGCGCGAACGGCGTCGGCGTGCCGGCGCGCGCGTACGTGGTGTGGTCGTTGGGCAGGCGCACGATCTGGAAGCGTGGCATCTCGCCCGCGGCGACCCACGCGCCGAGTTCCTCGAGCCACATGTCGGCGCGCACCTGGTCGCGGATGGAGGTGTTGTACGGCGGATACCTGGGGCTCGTGTGCGCCTTGAGGAACCGCTTGAGCCCCACGTAGCCCTCTCCCTTGGCCGTGCCGTACATCCCCGCCGGCACCGCGTACTCGCCGAAGTTGCGGAAGCTCACCCCCGCGCGCTGCGCGAGGTCCCACAGGTAGCCCGTGGACGGCGACGCGACGTCGTCATCGTCGTCGGCCAGCGCGCGCTCGCGGTTCGAGCCCTCGTAGTCGTACGGACGGCCGCGGCGCGAGTACTGGCTCGGGATCGTGCGCTCCGGGTAGTCGCCCACGTACGCGGCCATGCTCCAGTTGTGCCCGTCGGGGCTCACCTCGGCGTTCACGAAGAACCGGTCGTAGAGCCCGAACCGCTCGGCGAGCGCGTGCTGGTTGGGCGCGCGTGCGCGCGGGAAGAAGAGCAGCGACGTGTCGCCGTCGCCGCCCGGCAGGTCGGCGAACACCTGGTCGTACGAGCGGTTCTCCTTCACCACGTAGATCACGTGCGTGATCGGCGGGTACGCGGCGGCGGCGCGGCGTTCGCGCGGCGTGTCCCACCCGTTGGCGCGCACGACCCGCGCCGAGAACGGCGCAAGCTCGGCCGCCGTCGCGCGGGCGAGCGGCACGGTCATGAGCGACCCGGTGAGCTGGCCCAGCGTGTACTGGTGGCCACCGTCCACTTCCTCGCGGTTCCCGATGAAGTCGAGGCGCGGGAGCTTCACGTTCGGCACGGTGCCGCGTCCCTTGCCGTTCACCACGTGGAGCGCGTCGCCGATGGCGGCCACGGCGGTCGGGTACCACTGCGTGGGGATCCGCCCCACGAGCGTGTCGCGCGCGGCGCCCTTTGGCGCGCCGGCCGTCGCGGCGGAGAGGTCGAACACCGCGACCGCGTTCGCGTCGCTCTCGGCCACGAAGAGCCGCGTGCCGTCGTCCGAGAGCGCGAGCCCAGACGGGGTGCTGCCCTCGGACGGACCGGAGGGCGGCGCGTCGGAGAGCGTCGTGATCGTGGCGCGCGTGCCGGGGTCGATCACGGCGATCCGGTCGGTGCTCCCGCTCGCGACGAAGAGCCGCGTGCCCGCCGCGTTGAGCACCATGGCCGACGGGTGGCGCCCCGCCGCGATGCGCGGCCCCGGCGCCAGGCGGTCGCCGTCGCGCGGGAACGCCGACACCGTGCCGCCGCCCCACGCGCTCACGTACACGGTGCCCTGCGCGCCCACGAGCACCTGCACCGGATAGCGCTCGGTGCCCAGGCGCTGCACCACGCGCGCACTCGCGAGGTCGATGACCGCGAGCGAGTCGGCGAGGTTCTCGGCCACGTAGAGCTGCGTGCCGTCGGCGCTCACCGCGAGCCCGGCGGGGTACCGGGTGCCATTGCGCCCGGCGGGCTTGCTTGCCAACACGAGCGAATCGCGCAGCGTTGCCGCGCCGTTGGCCCAGCCGTAGCGATAGACGACGTCCTGGTTGCCGCCCGACACGTAGAGCGTGCGCCCATCGGGCGCGAACGCCGCCCCCTGGAACGCGGCCGCCTGTCGTACCTGCTGCACCACGCGGCCCGATGCGCGCTCCACGACGTCGAATCCCTGCTCGCGCCAGCCGCTCAGCACCACCACGAACCGCTCGCCGCCGGGGGCGCTGAGGAGCGTCACCGGCATCGAGCCCAGCGGCGTCGTCGGTCCTGCGGGATCGAGGGTGAGCCCCGTGGGCAGGCGCGACGGGCCGCCGGGCACCTCGGGCGCGGCGTCAGCGCCGCCCGAGGGACGGCACGCCCCGAGCAGCAGCGCGGCGCCGGCGAGGGCGCGCAGGTGGCGATTCACGGACATCGACCGGTCGAGCGAAGGGAACGTCAGGGATGGGGAGGGGAAGTTACGCCCGGGCACGACCGGCGACAGGCACGAACGGGGTGGTTTCTGGCTGTCAGGCGACCGCGCACGCGCGGATGGAGGACAAGAAAATCTTCACGTTGCGTGGCAGACTGAATCTCTGTTAATCACCCGTGCCTGCACTGCGTTCGCTCGGCGTGGGTCGGCACCTTTCGCGTCGCCTTTCCACCCCTGTCTCCCATGCATCTCCACAAGGTCAAGCTGCTGCGCGTCGTCATCACCGCCTCCCTGCAGGGCGAGGTGGTGCGCATCCTCGACGCGGCCGGCATTCGCGGCTACACCGTCCTCAACGCCGGAGGAGCGGGCGCGCACGGCGTCCGCGTCGCGGGGGACCACGAGCGCGGCAACGTGGTGATCGAGGCCGTGGCCGCCGAGGGCAAGGCCAAGGACGCGCTCGAGGCGGTGCACCGCGAGCTGTTCGGTCCGCATGCCGTGATCGCCTACCTGCTCGACGCCGAAGTGCTGCGGCGGGAGAAGTTCCTGTAATGCGCCTGAGCCGCCTGGCGCTGCTGCTCGTCCTCGCCCCCGTCACCGCGCGGGCCCAGTTTCGCGCGGGCGCTCCCGTCACGTCGTTCCTCGCGTCCGCGCCCGTGCGCGACACGCTCGAGCGCCACACGCTCGCCGACGTCGAGCGCGTGGCCCTCGATTCCAACCCCGGACTCCGCGTCGCCGCGCTCGACGTGCGCCAGGCGCGCGCCGACGTGCTCACCGCGGGGCTCCGCCCCAACCCCAGCGCGCAGGTCACGGGCGACATCCTCCCGCTCACCAACGGGCTCGGCAGCGCGCACGACAACACCTACGGCCTGAGCGTGCAGCTCCCGCTCGAGCTGGGCGGCAAGCGCGCGCGCCGCACCGAGACGGCGCAGGCGCTGGCCGAGGG
>JACQES010000073.1 GCA_016200495.1 Gemmatimonadota bacterium | reverse complement strand
GCGAGGGCCGCCAGCGCGACCAGCACCACCCCCAGCACCGCGGTCGAGACGCCGATCCAGCGAAGCGCGGAATAGCCGGCGATCGGCGTGTCGCGTGGGAAGGCGGGGTCCATCATGCCGATGAGCATGAGTCCCACGACCACGGCCGCATCGAAGATCCGGTCCACCGCGATCGAGGCGAAGGCGGCGGAGAAGGGGACGTCGCGGCGTTCGCGGTTGAGCGCGAACGCGCGGGCGATCTCGCCGGCGCGCGCGGGCACGAGGTTGTTGAGCGCCATGCCGATCGAGATCGCGCGGAAGAGCGGCCCGTACGGCAGCTTCGGCACCACGCCGGCGAGGATCGGGCGCCAACGCACGGCGCGCAGGAAGAAGATCGAGGTGCCGGCGGCGCTGGCGAGGACGAGCAGGCCGATGTTCGCCTGCGCGAGCGCGTGCGAGACCTCCGCGACGTTCACGTCGCGCAGGGCGTACCACAGCATGAAGGCGCTCAGCGCGAAGCCGAGCACTCCGCGGAGCCCGATCTTCATCGGCGCTACTCCGCGCCGACGAGCTCGAGGAGCGCGAAGAGTTCGTCCATTTCCTCCGGCGACGACTGGCCCGCGCGCGCGCGAATGGCATCGCGGATCTCGAGGGCGCGGTCGAGCGCGGCCCGGCCGCGATACTCAAGGTCCTCGATCGGCACCACCGTGTCGTCCTCGATGATCGCCGGCGGTGCCAGCGGCTCCGTGTCGAGGCGGCCAAGTCCCGCGAGGCCCATCGAGAGGACGTCGCGGAGCGCGTCGCCACGCAGGCCGCTGCCGCTCGGCGCCGCGATCGGACGCGCGGCCGGCGTCCTGGAGGCTGCGTCCGGCGGGGTGGTCGGCGCCGGCGTGGGCGGAGCGACGGGCGCGGCCGCCACCACCGGCGCCGCGGCGGGAGTCGGCTTGGGGCCCGCGCCGGGCGGTGAATAGACGAGGCTCGCCTCGCCGGCCGGCGCGAGGCTCTCGATCGGCACGATGGGGCTCGCATAGCCCGCGCCCACGGGGGCGAGGCTCTCGATCGGCACGATCGGCCGATCGGCGGCCGAGATCGTGGGACTCGGTGCGGCGGGGGTCGGCGGGCGAAGCTGCGGCTGGTCGGGCGGCGGCGCGTTCAGGATCGCCGAAATGCGGCTGATCGGGTCGCCCCCGGCGTGGGCGAGCAGCGTGGCCACTTCGTCCACCTGGTTGAGGTGCCCGGAGTCGAGGCGGCCCACTCCCTCCAGCGCCCGCTGCGCGAACTTGGCCACGGCCGTCTCGGCGAAGCTCTCGGCGTGGTTCATGAGCGTGCGGACCGCGGAGCGCAGTTCGCGCGCCACGCGGTCGCGCGAGACGATGTCGTGCGCGGCGCGCGCCTCGGCCACGAAGCGGCGCAGGTGTTCCGCGAGGCTCACCACCTCGAGGCGGAAGCGCTGGTGCGGGGTCGACGGCGGCTCGGCGTTGCGCTCGAGGATGTGCGGCCCCTCGTCGTCGTAGAAGAGCGTGGCGATCGGCACGATCCGGTCGCCGTCGGTCTGCTCGGACTCCCACGCGGCGACGGCCGCGGCGAAGCGGCTGATCTCGGGACCCGTGGCGGCGGGCGTGGTGCCGGCCTTGAGCGCGGTGCCCGCGCGCACGAGCACGTCGGTGGCGGAGGCCAGCACCTCGTGGGCCACCTCGCCGATGGACCCGCCCGCGCGCTCGATCGCGAGGAGGGCGCGCTCGATCCCCTCGACGATCTCGGGCATCGGGGGCAGGTCCTTGAGCGCGGCGATGCCGCGGAGGCGGCGCACCCGCTGGAGCACGGCGTCGCGGTGGGTGGCGTCGGCGGGGCGGCTGCGCACGCCGGCCACGCCCATGGCGAGTTCGTCGGTCTCGAGCGCGAGGAAGGCGGTGCCGAGCGCGCCCACGGCCGGTGCCGCGGCCGGGCGCGCCGCGGCCGGGGCGAGCTGCTCGAGCTCGGCGGCACGGGCGCGCGCCTTCGCCTGCTCCACGGCGCCCCAGTCGCGTACGCGATGCAGGAGGACCTTGAGGTCGTCCACGGCGCCGATCAGCGAGGCGCGGACGGCGGTGCCCCAGGCGAGCGTGTCCTCGTGCAGCGCGCGGGCCACCCGTTCGAGGGCGCCGGCCACGTCGGCGAAGCCGCCCAGCTTGGCCATGGTGGCCGAGCCGCGCAGGCGGCGCGCGTCCTTGAGGAGCGCGTCGGTGGCGGGGCGCGCGTCGCTGCGCGCGAGGAGCGCATCGAGGCTCTCGAGGCACTCGCCCGCTTCCAGCACGAAGAAGTCCAGCAGACCGCCGCCAGGTGCCGTCATCGCCGCTCCGAACGCATGCAGGGAAGGTACGGGACGCGAATCCCGGGGGTCAACGACCGCGCGCGGCGTCCATCGCCCGGCGCATCTCGCGCACGGCGGCGGCGAGCCCGCTCTCGATCGCCCGGCTGACGAGGTGGTGTCCGATGTTCAGTTCCTCGACCTCCGGAATGGCTGCCACGGGTCCGACGTTGTCGACGGTGAGTCCGTGCCCGGCGTGCACCGCGAGCCCCGCGGCGGCGCCGGTCCGCGCCGCGTCGCGCAGGGCCTGGAGCGCCGGCCCCTCGCCGGGATGGTGCGCGTACGTCCCGGTGTGGAGCTCGATCGCGTGGGCGCCCAGCGCGTGCGACGCGGCGACGGCGCGAGGGGCCGGGTCAATGAAGAGCGAGACCCGGATCCCCGCACCGCGCAGCTTCCCGATGGACGAGGCCAGCCCGTCCGGGTCACGCTCGAGGTCGAGTCCGCCCTCGGTGGTGACCTCCTCGCGGCGCTCGGGCACGAGCGTCACCTGGTGCGGCCTGAGGCGCAGGGCGAGCGCGACCATCTCCGCGGTGTTGGCCATCTCGAGGTTGAAGACCGTGCGCACGGTGCGCGCGAGCTGTTCGATGTCGGCGTCCTGCATGTGGCGCCGGTCCTCGCGCAGGTGCGCGGTGATGCCGTCGGCGCCCGCGTCCTCGCACCAGCGCGCGGCGGCGACGGGATCGGGCTCGGCCCCGCGCCGCGCCTGCCGCAGCGTGGCGACATGGTCCACGTTCACGTACAGGCGGAGCGGGGTTGCGTGGGTTGCTGGCATGATTGCGGCGGGGTTACGATTGGCTCAGACGCCGGTGACGGCCCAACGGGAGCATGCGACGCGTGCGAAGAATCGGACTGGTGATGCTGGCACTGGCGGCCGCCTGCAGCGGGCGACCGACGCTGGCGAGCGGGACGGTCGTCGGGGCGGTCGGGCCGCGCGAGGCGGTCGAGGCGTTCCTCGGCACGGTCAAGAAGAAGGACATCGACGCGATGGCGCTGGTCTGGGGGACGGCCAAGGGCCCGGTGCGCGAGCAGATGGACCGGAACGAGCTCGAGAAGCGCGAGCTGCTCCTGATCTGCCACCTGCAGCACGACGGCTACAAGGTCGTGGACCAGAACCCGGACGTGGGCGGCACGGTGGTGGTGAAGGTGGAGTTGACGCTCGGCACGCTCAAGCGGTTGAAGCCGTTCACGACGATCAAGGGCCCGAACGAGCGGTGGTTCATGACCGACGTGGACATCCAGGACATGCAGCCCTTCTGCAAGGGGCGCTGAGCGCCCGCAGGCCGTCAGGGCGCGTCGTAGGCCGACAGCTCGACGAGGACGCCGCCGGTGGCGCTCGGATGGAGAAAGGCGATTGCCTTCCCCTCGGCGCCGATGCGCGGCGTTTCGTCTATCAGGCGAACGCCCGCCGCCTTGCAACGCGCGAGCGTCCCTTCGAGGTCGTCCACGTAGAGGCAGACGTGGTGGATGCCCGGGCCGCGTTTCTCGATGAACTTGTCGATCGGGGAGCCCGGCTGGGCCGGCTCCAGGAGTTCGAGCAGGCTCTCCCCCGCGGCGACCGCGCCGATGCGCGCGCCGTCGGCGTCCGCGAGCGGGACCTCAGGGAGCCCGAGCACGTCGCGATAGAAGGGGAGGATCGCGGCCAGGTCGCGGACGGCGATCCCGATGTGGGCGATGCGGGTGCCGCGTGGCGTGGGGGCAGTCATGGTGAGTTCGGCCGGGACGGGAACCGGGGGCTGGACACCGTGCTAAACTTATCAGCAGGCGCCGGGCGCAACGCGCGGCGCAACCCAAGACGTGGAGGTCACAGATCGATGGCCAATCAACTGGCAGTCACGGACGCGACGTTTGCCACCGAAATCGAGGGGCACGCGGGCGTGGCGATGGTGGACTTTTGGGCCGAGTGGTGCGGCCCGTGCAAGATGATCGCCCCGCTCGTCGAGCAGCTCGCGACGGAGTTCGACGGCAAGGTGAAGGTCCGCAAGCTCGACGTGGACGAGAACGGCGCGACGATGCAGAAGTACAACGTCCGGTCGATCCCGGCGATCCTGTTCTTCAAGGACGGCAAGGTGGTGGACCAGGTCGTGGGCGCGTTCCCGGCCAAGATCCAGGAGAAGATCCGGCAGCACGCGGCGGCCGCGCTGGTCGCGTAGCGGGCGGCGGGCCGGGCGCGACGCGTCCGGCCCGGCGCCCCGCGCGGCGCGCCGTGCCTGGCGTGTCGCACGCGTGATGCGGTGAACGTCAGTTCGCGAGGCTAATCATCCGCTCCCTCGTTGCGGGGGGCGTCGACGCGGCGACAAATTTCGCCCGGGATTCCCCGAGGAATTCCGGGCGTTCCCGTTGTCCCCCCGGCCGCTGCATGCCTGCCAGCATTGACGGACTGCGCTTCCCGGCCCAGCGGGTGATCCTCCCGCGCACCCGGCTCGCATACATCCATGTCGCGAACCTGCTGAACGACGCGAAGCGCGAACGCGCGTCGCGGGTGTTCGGGTACGTCGCGATCTGGCTGCCGGAAGAAGTGGTGCTGCTCTACCTGCAGGAAGGCGAGGTGGTGACGGCGACGCGCACGGTGGACGGCAAGCAGTACCAGGTGCTGCCGATCGCGGAGGCGCTGGCCCACGTGCCGCCGCAGCCGGAGTTCGGGTGGCTGTCGTTCAACGAGGCGGCCGACGAGCAGCTGGCGTGCATGTTCCAGGCGCAGGTGCAGCCGGCGACGCCGTGGCCCGCGGAACTGGTGGTCGAGCAGCCGAAGAAGCTGTTCCCCTACCTCATGGCGACCACCTTCGACGGCGTGCTCGAGGTGGTCGCGGACGACGCGGCGAACTACCTGATCTTCCGTGACGGCGTGGTGAAGCGTGCGTACCTCGCCACCGACGACTCGGCGAACCCGGTGGACCACGTGGCGGCGCTCTTCGCGCGCGGCTCGACGCGGCACCCGCTCCGGGTGCGGCGGTGGGACATCGCGCCGCCGCTGCCGGTCCAGGCCAAGCCGCAGCTGATCCTCGCGTACCGCGAACTGGTGAGCGGCCTGGTGGTGCGGCTCGTGTCCGAGGGTGCCGACACGGCGCCCGCGATCGCCGAGGCGGCGCGCAAGAGCCTCGTGGACCGGCACGCCGTGCTCGAGCACTTCGCGGTGACGGGGCGCGCGATGAAGGATCCGGCGGCGGACACGGCCACCCTCACGGCGGGGATCGCGTCGTGGCTCGCCGAGCTGCTCTGGACCACGTCGGCGTCGTCGGACACGCCGCCCGAGCGGCTCCTGCGCGAGATGATGTTCGAGCGGCGGCACCTCTTCCAGAGTGCCGGCCTGTGCGACGCGCTGCCCTGGCGCGTGCAGTGGTGACGGACGCAACCAAGCCCGGCACGCTGTACCTCGTCAGCACCCCGATCGGGAACCTCGGCGACTTCAGCGGGCGCGGCGTGGCGGTGCTGAAGGCGGTGGACGCGGTGCTGGCCGAGGACACGCGCCACGCGCGCACGCTGCTGAACCACTACGACATCGCGACGCCGCTCGAATCCCTGCACGAGCACAACGAGGCGACGCGCGCCGAGGAGCTGATCGACCGGATCGCGGCGGGCCGCTCGTTCGCGCTGGTATCGGACGCCGGGACGCCGCTCTTGTCGGACCCGGGGGCGCGGCTCGTGCGCGCGGCCATCGCGCGGGGCATCACGGTGGTGCCGATCCCCGGGGCGTCGGCGGTGCTGGCCGCGCTGGTGGGGAGCGGCCTCGGCGAGGGTCCGTTCACCTTCCTCGGCTTCCTGCCGCGCACGGGGGGCGACCGGACGCGCGCGCTCCAGGCGCTGGCAACCCTGCCGCACCCGGCGGTGGTCTATGAAGCACCGGGGCGCGTGGGGGCGACGCTGGCGGACCTCGCGACGGCCTGCGGGGCCGAGCGGCCGGCCGTGGTGGCGCGCGAACTGACGAAGAAATTCGAGGAGTTCCGCCGCGGAACGCTCGGCGCGCTCGCTGCGTACTATGAAGAGACGCCGCCGAAGGGTGAGGTCGTGCTGGTGATTGAGGGGGCTCCCCCGGCGGCGCCCCCCGATGAAGAGGAGCTTCGCATGCGGGTCCGCACGCTGCGCGCCGATGGGGCGCGCTCGCGGGACGTGATGGCGTCGCTCATGGCCGAGGGGGTGCCGCGCAACCAGGCGTGGCGCCTCGCGCACGAGCCATGAGCGGAGGCCGCCGCCTGTTCGTGGGCCTCGCGCTGGGCGCGGTGGCGCTGCTGGGCACGGGAGCGCCGGCCAGCGGCCGGCTCGCCGTGGGCCGCCTGCAGTACGACGGCGGCGGCGACTGGTACGCCAATCCGTCGAGCCTGCCCAACCTGATCGAGGCGATCAACACGCGCTCGGCGCTGCGCGTGGAGCCGGTGGAGGTGCGCGTGCGCGCCACCGACGCGGCACTGTCGGACCTGCCGTTCCTCCACATGACGGGGCACGGCACGGTGAAGTGGTCGGCGGCGGAGCGGAAGGCGCTGCGGGCCTGGCTCGAGGCCGGTGGCTTCCTGCACGCCGACGACAACTACGGGATGGATGAGAGCTTCCGCGCGGAGATCAAGCTGCTCTTCCCCGACCGGCCGCTCGTCGAGGTTCCACGCTCGCACCCGATCTACCATCTCGTGTACGAGTTCCCGAAGGGGCTGCCCAAGATCCACGAGCATGACGGGAAGCCACCCAAGGGGTACGGCATCTTCATCGGCGACCGGTTGGCCGTGTACTACTCGTACGAGAGCGACCTCGGCAACGGCTGGGAGAACGTCGGGACGTACAGCGACCCGCCCGAACTCCACGAGCAGGCGCTGCGGATGGGCGTGAACCTCTTCACCTACGCGGTGACGAGCCGCCCGACGCCATGACGATTCGCGAACTGGTCGCGCGCGAGCGCGCGGTGGTGGTGCGCAGCACGACGGCGTGGGGCACGGGCGCCGGGCTCGCCGCGGGCTGCGTGGTGCTCGCGCTCGCGACGTGGGCGCTCGCCGACGCGCGCTGGCTGCAGGCGCCGGCGGTGACGCCCTTCGTGGCGTGGGCCGGGGCGCTCGCGCTGGTGGGCTACGGCCTGCGCGCCGGCCGGCGCGCGGCGCGCCACGTGGGCGACACCTATCCGGTCGCGCAGGCGATGGAAACGGAGAGCCACACGCGGCGCGGCGCGGTGCGCGTCGCCCTCGAGATCGAGGCGGAAGGCGCGCTCGGGCGCCGCGCGGCGCAGGACACGGCCAAGGTGCTCGCGGCGCGCGGGCTGGTGCTCGCGCCCGAGACGCGGCAGCGGCTCGCGAAGCGGCTGCTGTGGGCGGGCGGCGCGCTCGCGGTCGGTGGCGCGTCGCTGGGTGGCGTCGCCGCGCGCGGCCCGGACGGCTGGCGCGCGCTCGTACATCCGGTGTCGGCCGCGACGGGCGCGCTCCTGCCCAGGCTCACGATCGACGTGCCGGGGCCGCGCGTCGTGCGCGGGCAGCCGGCGCGGTTCATCGTGCACGCCGAGGGGCGGCGCGCGGTGCTGATGCGCCGGCGCGCGACCGGTGGGGCGTGGCGCGAGGAGGAACTGCGCGTGAACGAGGGGACGGCGGCGTTCACCGTGGCCGCCGTGGATGCCGACCTGGCGCTCGTGGCCACCGACGGCCGCGCGACCAGCGATACCGCGCGCGTGAGCGTGGTGGACCGGCCCTTCGTGGGCGACGTGGCGATCCGCGCCGAGTACCCCGCGTACCTGGGCCGCGGCGCCGAGGCGCTGAGCACGAGCGAGCCACTGCGCGTGCCGCGCGGAACGACGCTCGTGATCCGCGCGACCGGCACGGCGGAGCTCGCGCGCGCGGCGTTGACGCTGGGCGCCGACACGGTGCCGTTCGCGGTGAAGGGGCGCGCGCTCGAGACGCGGCTGGTGGCCGAGAAGGGCGGGGCCTGGGCGTGGATCGCCGCCACTGGCGACGGCCCGATCGCTGACGTGCCCGTGCCGCTCGAGCTCGAGGTGCTCGCGGACTCGGTGCCGCAGGTCGAGATCCTGTCGCCGTCGCGGGACACGCTCGTGAGCGTGGGCGACAAGGTGACGATCACCGCCGCGGCGATCGACGATCGCGCGATCGCGGAGATCGCGATGCACGTGGAGAAGCGCTCGGGCAGTGGCGTGACGCCGCCGACCACCGAACGCCTCGCGCGCGCGCCGGGCGCCCAGTGGAGCGGCTCGGTGGTGCTCGACCTGGCGGTGCTGGGGCTCAAGGCCGGCGAGATGGCCCGCGTCGTGGTGACCGCGGTGGATGCGTCGCCGTGGAAGCAGGAAGGGCGGAGCCGCGACCTGCTGCTGCGCATCCCGAGCGCCGAGGAGCAGCGCGCGTTCGCGCGCTCGGCCGCCGACAGCGCGGTGTCCATGGCGCAGGCGGCCGCGGCGCAGCAGAAGGCGCTGCAGCAGAAGACCGGCGACGCGGCGCGGGCGCGTGGCAACCGCGAGGCCGGGGAGAAGGGGAAGCTCTCGTACGAGGAGGCGCAGAAGGCCAAGGCGCTGGCCGACGAGCAGCGGCAGCTGGGCGACAAGGTGAAGGCCGCGCAGCAGATGGCGAAGAACGTGGAGTCGCAGCTCAAGCAGGCGGGCGCGCTCGACACGTCGCTGCAGCGGCAGCTGGGCGAGGTGCAGAAGCTGCTCAGGGACGCGATGACCCCGGAGCTGCAGGCGCAGCTCAAGAAGCTCGAGGAGGCGGGCACGCGGCGCGATGGCGGCGCGTCGCGCGAGGCGATGGGCGACCTCGCGCAGCAACAGCAGCGGCTGCGCGAGCAGCTGGAGCGGAGCGCGGAGATGCTCAAGCGCGCCGCGCTCGAGGGCTCGATGCAGACGCTCAAGGACGAGGCCAAGGAGCTCGCGCAGCAGCAGCGGCAGGCGGCCGACTCGCTCGGCAAGAAGGACGGCACCGGCGGCAAGCAGGCGGCCGACCTCGCCAGGCGCACCGAGAAGTTCGGCGAGGACGTGAAGAACCTCGAGCAGCGGCTCGCGCGCGAGCGTGCCGACGCGGGATCGCGCGGCGCGAACGAGGCCAAGGTCAAGTCGGGCGAGAGCGCGGAGGGGATGAAGAAGGCCTCCGAGCAGGCGACGCGCGACGCGAGCAAGGCCGAGCAGACGGCGCGACAGGCGGCCGAGGCGATGCAGCGCGCGTCGGACGCGCTGTCGGAGGCGCGCCAGTCGCAGGTGGGCGAGTGGAAGAAGGAGCTCTCCGAGGACCTCGACCGCTCGGCGCAGGAGATGCTCCAGATGGCGAGGCAGCAGCAGCGGCTCGCCGACCGTGCGCAGCAGGGCGAGGACCCGAAGAACCTGCGCGGCGAGCAGTCGGCGCTGCAGCAGGGGATGGAACGCGCGAGCGAGCGGATGGGGAAGGCGGGGCAGAAGTCGAGCCTCGTGAGCCCCAAGTCGCAGCGCGCGATGGCCGACGCCCGGCGACAGGTGGAGCAGGCCACCAAGCAGAGCGGCGAGGGCGGCCAGTCGGGGAAGGAGTCGTCGGACGCGATGAAGCAGGCGGCCGACGCGCTCAACCAGGCGGCGGCCTCGCTGGTGCGCGACCGCGAGCGGACTAACGCCGCGAGCTCGGCCTCGGGCTTCGCCGAGGCGATGCAGGAGATGCAGAAGCTCGCGGGGCAGCAGGGGTCGCTCAACGCGCAGGCGAGCTCGCTCATGCCGACGCCGAGTTCGGGCGCGGGGCAGCAGCGGCAGCAGGCGATGGACAAGGCGCGCACGCTCGCGCAGTCGGAGCGGCAGATCGCGCGGAAGCTCGAGCAGGTCGCCGACGCCGACGCGACCGGCAAGGCCGAGGAGCTCGCGCGCGAGGCGCGGCAGATCGCGCAGACGCTCGAGACGAGCGGCGCGGACAAGTCGGTGCTCGACCGCCAGCAGCGGCTCTTCCGGCGGCTGCTGGACGCCGGGCGCTCGATGGAGAAGGATGACCGCGACGAGAGCGGGAAGCGCGAGTCGCGTGCGGCAGACCAGGCGGTGGTCGCCGCGCCCCCGGACAAGGCGCCCCCCTCGGCGCCCAAGCTGCGCGAACCGACGTGGAACGAACTCCGCGGCCTCTCGGCCGAGGAGCGCCGGCTCGTGCTCGACTACTACCGCCGGCTGAATGCTCCTCCGGATCGCTAGGCGCCTGGTCGTCGCGGCGACGGCGCCGCGCGTCGCGGTGGGGCGGGGGTGGCGGCGTGCGGCGCGAGCGGGCGGGTGGCGTGCGCGCGGTGTGCGCGCCCTCGCGGTGACGCTGCTCGTCGCGAGCGCGGCGAGCCGCGCCGACGCGCAGGACGGCAACGCGGCGCTGATGCGCGCCCTCGACCTCGAGCAGGCCGGCAAGCTGCCCGAGGCGGTGGCCGCGTACCGCGAGGCGGCCACCGGCCAGACGCTGCAGCAGGCGGTGCTCGGGCTCGAGCGGCTCTGGATGCAGATGGGGCGGACCGACTCGCTGATGGCGCTGCTCGAACGCGTGCTGCGCGAGCGGCCCGCCGACCCGTCGGTGCGCGCGGCGCAGCTGCGCACGCTGCTCTCGCTCGGCAAGCGCGAGGAGGCGGCCCAGGCATTCGAGCGCTGGATCACAAGCGCGCCCGGGGATCCGCAGCCGTGGCGCGAGTACGCGCGACAGCTGCTCGACGCGGGGCGCACGGCCTCGGCGGACTCGCTGCTCGCGCGCGCGCAGCGCGTGCTGGGCGGCGGGCGCGAGGTCGCTGCCGAGCTGGCCCAGCTGCGGGCGATGCTCGGGCTCTGGGGACCCTCGGCGGAATCGTGGCGGCTGGCG
>JACQES010000111.1 GCA_016200495.1 Gemmatimonadota bacterium | reverse complement strand
GTCACGGGGGTCTCGCGCGCCTCCATCGGCCCCAAGGTGAGCCGCGCGCTCGCGCAGGTCGGGCTCGCGGCCAAGGCCACGTCGCTGCCGCGCGAGCTCTCGGGCGGCGAGCAGCAGCGCGTCGCCATCGCACGCGCGCTCGTCAACGACCCGTTCGTGCTCATCGCCGACGAGCCCACCGGCAACCTCGACGACCGCGCCACGCGAGGCATCTTCCAGCTGCTGCGCGAGATCAACGCCGCCGGGACCGCGGTCGTGATGGCCACGCACGACCTCGACCTGATCCGCCGCTCGGGCCTCCGCACCATCGAGCTCAACCGCGGCCAGCTGGTCTTCGACTCGGCCGCCGAGGCGCGCGTGGCGGAGGACGACGCATGAGGCTCGCCCTGCGCGAGGCGCTCATGGGGTTCCAGCGGGCGCCGCTCCTCTCGGCGCTGAGCATCCTCACGATCGGCTTCTCGCTCTTCGCGTTCGGCCTCTTCGGCCTCGTCGCGCTCAACATCCGGAATGCCGTGCAGCAGGTCGAGGAGCGGGTCGAGATCCGCGCCTTCCTCGTCGATGGCACGCCGGTCGAGGCGGCGGCCGCGGCGGTCGGCGACATCGGCAGCTTCCCCGAGGTCCAGCGCGCGGAGTTCGTCAGCAAGGAGCAGGCGCTCGTCCTGGCGCGGCGCGAGCTCAAGGAGTTCCGCGAGGAGTTCGACGCGAGCGTCCTCCCCGCCTCGATCGACGTGCGCCTCAAGGGCGGCTTCCGCGACCCGCGCACCGTCGCCGCCGTGGCGGCGCGGCTCCGCGCGTATCCGTTCGTGGACGAGGTCCGCTACGGCGACGACTGGGTCGAAAAGGTCTATCGCCTGCGCAACATCGCCACCGTCGCCGGGCTCGCCCTCGGCCTCGCCTTTGCCACCGTGGCCGTGATCATCATCGGCGCGACCATCCGCATGACCGTGCTCTCCCGCGCGCGGGAGATCTCGATCATGCGCATGGTGGGGGCCACCGACTCGTTCATCCGGAGCCCGTTCCTGATCGAGGGGTTCACCAAGGGGATCCTCGGCGGGCTCATGGCGCTGCTGCTCACCTGGACGGCGCACCGCATCATCTCGTCGCAGCTCATCGAGACGCAGTTCTTCGACCCGCGCCTGGCCGTGCTCGGCGTGCTGGCCGGCGCGGTGATCGGCGCGCTGGGCAGCGCGCTCTCGGTCGGGCGGCACCTGCGGGACGTCTGATGCGGGGGCGCGCGCGGCGCATGGATGGGCACGTCGCCATCGGCGCGTTCGCGCGGCGCGTCATCCCGGCCGCGTTTGGCGCGGCGGCGCGCGTCCGCGTCACGGCCGCTGCCTGTGGCGCCGTCCTGCTGCTCCTCGCCGCACCCGTCGCCGCGCAGGAGAAGCCCGCCCCCGAGAAGCCCGCGCCCATCAGCCCGGCGCCGAACTCGCAGGATCCCGCCGTCCGCATCCGCGAGCAGCGCGAGGAGCTCGAGCGGATCCGCCGCGAGCGCGCCGACCTCGAGTCACGGATGCGCCAGTTGCAGGGCACCGTGCACGACCTCTCGGAGGAGCGCAACAACCTCGACCGGCAGGCCGACGCGACCGAGGCCGCCGTGCGCTCGCTCGACCGCCAGCTGCTCGCCATCGACGAGGGACTCGACGAGACCACCGGCGATCTCGTGATCGCGCAGGACGAGCTGGCGCTCAAGCGCGCGGTGCTACGCCGCCGGCTCGCCGACGTGTACAAGCGCGGCCCGCTCTACACGGTGCAGGCGCTCCTCACCGCCCAGTCGTTCGGCGAGCTCGTCTCGCGCTACAAGTACCTCCACCTCCTCGCGCTCCGCGACAAGGCGATCGTCTCGCGCGTCGAGGCCCTCGAGGCGCGCATCGGCAACCACCGCCAGCAGCTGGTGCGCCTCCAGGGCGAGATGGCGATGTCGCGCGCCGAGAAGGCGGAGGAGGAGAAGCGGCTGCGCGTCCTCGAGCAGGAGCGGAGCGCCTCGCTGCGCACGGTGCAGCGCCAGGCCAGGCAGGCCGCCACGCGCCTCGCGCAGCTCACGAAGGACGAGGCCCGCCTCGGCAGCCTCATCGCCACGCTCGAGACGGCGCGCAAGAAGGCCGAGGCCGCGCGCCCCGCCGGCGCGCCGGCCGCCTCGGCCACGAGCACGCTCCGCACGACGGACGTCGGCAAGCTCAACTGGCCCGTGGACGGCACGATCATCTACCGGTTCGGGCGCGTCGTGAACCCCGACAACACGACCGTCCGCTGGAACGGCATCGGCATCGCCGCCACGCAGGGCAGCGCCGTGCGCGCCGTGTCGTCCGGCGAGGTGATGGTGGCCGAGGCGATCGGCACCTACGGCCAGACCGTCATCATCCAGCATGGCGGCGGCGACTACTCCGTGTACGGCTCGCTCGGCACCATCGAGGTGCAGAAGGGGCAGCAGGTGACCAAGGGGCAGGCGATCGGCACGGTGGGCGCCACCGATCCCGAACTGCCCGCGCACCTCCATTTCGAAATCCGGCCGAAGGGGCGCGCGATGGATCCGCTGGTGTGGCTCAAGAACCAACCATGACGTCGAACCGGAAGGCCCAGAAGGCCGCGCGCGTGCGGCGCCTCGCCAAGAAGAAGATGGCGAAGAAGCGCGCCACCAAGCCCACCAAGGCCGAGAAGTACGCCGCCAAGAACCGCGAGGCGCTGGAGAAGGCGGCGAGGTCGGGCAAGCCGGCCAAGCCCGCCGCGCCGGCGAAGGCTGGCGCGCCCGCGGCGAAGGCGGCCGCGCCGAAGGCTGCCACGCGTGCGGCCAAGGGCGCCGCGCCGCAGGCGCCGGCGCCCGCCGCGCCCAAGCCCCGCTCCTCGCGCAGCATCACCCCCGCCAAGCGCCCCGACGATGCCCCGCGGCCGGTGCCCGTCACCACGGGCCCCCTCATCGGGGCGCACGTCTCCGCAGCCGGCGGCACGCCGGAGACGCCGATTCGCGCCGCCGACATCGGGGCGCGCTGCTTCCAGCTCTTCACCAAGCAGGGCAATCGCTGGGCCGATCGCGAAGTCACCGCGGACGAAGCGGCTGCCTTCCGCGCCGCGCTGGCGGAGTTCCCGTCGGCCGCCGTCGTCGCGCACGACTCGTACCTGATCAACCTCGCCTCCCCCGACGAGGAGCTGCGCGATCGCTCCATCGCGAGCTTCGTCGGCGAGATGGAGCGCGCCGAGGCGCTCGGTCTGCTCGGCGTCGTGTCGCACCCCGGCAACTACATGGACGATCGCGCCAGCGGCCTCGCGCGCAACGCCGACGGGATCGCCGAGGCGCTCGAGTACGTGCAGGGGAACGCGAAGCTCTTCCTCGAGACCACGGCCGGCAGCGGCACCGCCCTCGGCGCCACCTTCGAGGAGATCGCCGCGATCATCGCCCGGCTCCCCGCCAGCGTGCAGGGACGCGTGGGGGTCTGCCTCGACACCTGTCACGCGTACAGCGCGGGCTACGACCTCGTGAACGACTACGACGGCGTCTGGGCGCGCTTCGACGACGTGATCGGCCGCGAGCGGCTCGGCGTGCTCCACCTGAACGACTCGAAGACGCCGTTCGGCTCGCGCAAGGACCGCCACGAGCAGATCGGCGACGGCACGCTGGGTGACGCACCCTTCCGGCGCATCATGACCGACCCGCGCCTCGCGCTCGTCCCCAAGATCCTCGAGACGCCCAAGGGCGACGACCTCGTCACCTTCGATCGCCGCGCGCTGGCCAAGCTGCGGGCCTGGGCCGGCGAGGGGTAGCGCGCGCGCCGGCCACGGGCCGGTGCGTGCGGAGGGTGCCATGCCACGCGGTCGCGCGGCGTCGCCGGACCGCGCGACCCGTGTCGTGCTACTGGAAGACCACGTTGGTCGTGACCGGCCCGATCACCGTCCGCGACGCGATCACGTCCACCAGCTTCCACTGCACGCTCAGCGTCGCCGCCGTCGTCACGTTCACCCCCATCGTCAGGTTGTTCGCGAGGGTGAACTGGTACACGCCGGGCACCACCACGGGGGTCACGGTCGCCTGGTAGCGGGCGGGATCGAGCGTGATGGGACGCGAGGCCGAGTCGTAGGCGCTGAACTGGAGCGTGGACGCGCCGTGCGGGATCGTCGTCGGGAAGCCGATGCTGGTGATCGGCGGCGCGACCCCCTGCACGACGGTCACCACGATCTGAGCCGGCACGCCGTTGGACGGACCGCTTGAGTTGGAGCAGGCGGCCAGCCCCGCGAACAGCATGCCGGCTCCGCGGCGCAGGAACGGGGTCAGGCAGTCCATGCGCGGAAGGTGCGCCATCGCCCTCCCCGAGGCTAGGCCCGCGCGGGGCCGGGTCCACGAGCGCGTGGCCCGGCCCGACGGGCCGCTCAGATCGCCGCCTTCACTCGCACCTGGATCGAGCGCGGCCGCCCGACCGAGGCGCCGCTGAAGAACGCGCCCTTGAGCAGGTAGCGCGTGTCGAACAGGTTGTCGATGAAGAGCTCCGGCTGCACCAGCGTGCGGCCGACGAGCCACGCGTAGCCGGTGCCGAGATTGAGCACGAAATTCGGGCTCACCTTGATCCCCGGATTGAAGTCGGTCAGTCCCGTGCCGAACCGGCATCCGCAAGCGGCTGGCTCGACGCCGTTCGTGAGCCCGCTCCCGTAGATGCCGGTGGCCGACAGGTAGAACCGGCTCGGCGCCCACGTGGCGCTCGCGACCGCAGAGAGGCGCTGGTCGTGATCCAGGTCGAAGGCCCCCGTGGGCGGGGCGTCCGGAAAGAAGCCGCCGGTGATGGTGCCGAATCCATAGGCATGGTTGAGCGAGAGGTTCAGGGAGCCGCTCAGCGCGCCCCCCGGCCGCACCTCGAGCACCGCCTCGAGGCCCTTCACGCGCACCTCCTGGATGTTCACCGGCGTCACGATCGACGAGCCCGGCACGGTGTTGTCGTCGATGCCCGGCGTCGAGCGCTTGTAGTACGCCGAGAATTTCGACACGACGCCGAACGGGAAGCGGTGCACCAGCCCCACTTCGTAGACGTCGTCGCGTTCGGGAAGCGTCGGCGCCGCGACCACGCCGCCCTGCGCCACGCTCGTGATCGCGCGCAGGTCCTCCACGTTGGTCGGAATGAACTGGCGACCGTAGTACGCGAACAGGGTCGTCGCTTCGTCGGGAAAGACGTTGATGCGCAGGCGCGGGCTCCACTGCGCCTGCGTGCCCGCGAACGGCGCGCGGTGACTGTCCCAGCGGAGCCCCGCGCGCACCTCGAGCCACTCCACGGGCTGATACCCGCCCTGCGCGTACAGGCCGACGTCATGCCCGTCCAGCGCCGACTGTGATCGCGGCCCGGCGCTGCCGGCCGCCGTCCGCGCCACGAAGTCCTCGTTCCCGCTCGTGAATTGCCCGAGCACGCCGGTCTTGAACTCGACGTGGCGCGTGACGCGACGCGCGTAGTCGAGCTTGAACCCCACGGTCGTGAACGTCCGGTCCTCCGTCAGCTTGTAGGGCGTGAGCGTGTCCGGGTAGAAGATGAACTGCGCCGAGTCGGCGGCGCCCGGCGTGAATCGCAGGCTGCCCGTCCGCAGGAAAGCCCCGGCAAAGAGCTCGCCGCCCGTGCCGGGCGTTCCGCTCGAGTCGAGGCCGCCGTCGAACCGGTGTCGCCACCCCAGGTTGAGGAACGCGTTCTGGTCCTCCTGGCGCGCGTCCGACCGGATGCCGCCGCTGCTGTCGTACGGCACCTCGAAGCGGGTCCGCGACCAGTTGGCGTTCAGCACGAACTGGTCGGAGGCACCCGGAGTGAACTGCACCTTGCCGAACGCGAACAGGTCCTCGCCGTGGTTGTGGAAGTTGCGCGGCGCGTACGTCAGCGTGTCGAACGCGATCGGCTCGCGTCGCATGTCGGTGGCCTGCCGCGAGAGCGCCCCGTAGAAGCCCCAGCGCCCGTCATTCTGGCTCGCCGACAGGCCCTGCCCGCTCGTGCCGAAGCTGCCGCCGAAGAGCGACGCCGACGCGTGAAACCCGCCGGTCGGGATGCGCGTCGCCACCTCGACGATCGCGGCGTTCTTGTTGCCGTATTCCGCGTCCCACCCGCCGGTCTTGAAGTCGATGCGGTTCACGATGCCGGGATCAAACAACTCGTTGATGCTCCCCGACACGCCGCTCGGCACCGGAATGCCGTCCACGATGTAGGTGTATTCCGCGTGCTGCCCCCGGATGTGCACCTCGCCCGTCGGGGCCCGGGCCGCGCCGGCCACCGATTGCTGCAGGATCTGCGACGGCGGCGTGGTCGGGGATCCGTGATAGCTGTCCTGCTGGAAAGTCTGGTCGCCGGTGCGGGTATTGACGGCGAGCGGCGACTCGGCGCGCACTTCCACGGCGGAGACCGTGTAGGCGACGGGCACCAGCACGGCATCCACGCGCGCGCCGCTGCCGTCGCGGATCCGTACGGGCGCCGAGAAGGCGCGGAAGCCGATGGCGCGAACGACCACGCGGAGGTCGC
>JACQES010000110.1 GCA_016200495.1 Gemmatimonadota bacterium | reverse complement strand
CATCACCAGCGGCGGGAGCAAGGCCCAGCTCCACCGGGCCCGCATGCTGCTCCGGGAGAACCTCGACCGATGACCACCCTCATGACGTGCACGCAGGCCGATGCGCAGCTGGCCGCCTGGCTCGACGGGACGCTCGACGCCCGGGCGACGCAGGCGATCGCGGCGCACGTGCGCGGCTGCTCCCGCTGCGCCGACCAGCTGGCCGCGCTCGACGCGCCGCTGCCCGCGGCCGCGGCCCTGCCCGAGCTCGTCCCGTCGCGCGACCTGTGGCAGGGCATCGCCGAGCGCATCGCGGCGCCGGTGGTGCCGCTCGCCCCGCGTCCCGCGTCGGCCATCGTGACCCCGCGCCGGTTCGGCTGGGTCGCGCAGGCCGCGGCCGCGGTCGCCCTCGTGACCGTCACCGCCGGCACCACCTGGATGTATGCCGCGCACGCCATCGGCCGCGTGGCCGACGCGCAGGTCGGGCGCCTCGGCGAACTCGCCGTGTCGCAGGCCGCGCGCGCCGGACAGGTGCGCGGCACCGGCGACCGCGTGCGCGCCGTGTCGGCCGACAACTCGCTGGCCGCCGTCGAGCAGACGTACGACGCGCAGGTCGGCGCGCTCCGCGAGATCCTGCAGCAGCGGCGCGCGGAGCTCGACCCGCGCACGCTCGCCGTGCTCGAGAAGAACCTCAAGCTCATCGACGACGCGATCGCGCAGAGCCGCGCGGCGATCGCCCGCGACCCCGCCAACCTCGGGCTGGGCGACCAGCTCGCGACCACGCTCGACAAGAAGCTCCAGCTCCTTCGGACCGCGGCCCTCCTGCCGCCTCGTGCCTGAGATGCCCATGACCCGTCGCACCTTGCCCGTCCTCGCCGCCCTCGCGCTCGTCGCGAGCGTCGCCCGGCCCGCCGCCCTGCTCGCGCAGCGCGATCGCGGCGACCGGGGCGGCGAGGACGTCACGAAGATCGATACCACCTTCCAGTTCGGCCCCAACGGCACCGTCGACCTGACGCAGATCTCCGGCCACGTGGTGGTGACCGCGTCGCGCGGCCGCGAGGCCCGCGTCTTCGCCACCACCGAGTACGGCTACCTGCGCGCCGACTTCTCCGGCTCGCGCATCACCCTCGAGGTCCGCTCGCGCCGCAACCGGATGGGCGACTCGGAGTTCCGCCTCGCGGTGCCCGTCGGCACGCGCGTCATCGCGCGCACCGTCTCGGGCGACGTGTCGGTGATCGGCATGAAGGCCGCCGTCGAGGCGCGCACCGTGAGCGGCGCCATCCACGTCGAGGACGCCGCCGACCGGATCACCCTCGAGACGGTCTCGGGCGACCTGACCGCGTCGGGCCTCGCCGGCCCCGTGCGCGCCCAGAGCGTGAGCGGCGACGTGAAGCTCACCGGCCTGGCCGGCGACCTCGACGTCGAGTCGGTGTCGGGCGAGGTGTCGCTTCGCGACGCGCGGTCGGGGAACGTGCGCGCCGAGACGGTGAGCGGCGGCGTCGAGTACCGCGGCACCATCGACAAGTCCGGGCGTTACGAGTTCAAGTCGCACTCCGGCGACATCGACCTCGCCATTCCCGACGGCACCGGCGCGTCGTTCACCGTCAGCACCTTCTCGGGCTCGGTGGACAGCTCGATTCCGATGACGCTCCAGCCCTCCGACGACGCGCGCGGCAACCGCCGCTCGAAGACGATGGAGTTCAGCGTGGGCGGGGGCGGCGCGCGGATCACCGTGCGCACCTTCAGCGGCGACGTGACCATCTCGCGGGCCGGCGCCCGCCCGAACCGGAAGGAGGAATGACCATGCGACGCCATCTCGTGTCGGCCCTCGTGCTCGCGTTCCCGCTCGTGCTGCACGCGCAGGAGCGTGACCGGGAGCGCGACCGGAACCGCGACCGCGATTCCGACCGCCAGGAGCGGAGCGCCACCCCCGACTTCACCTGGGACGGCCGCATGGAGCGCGGGCGCACCCTCGTGGTGCGCAACCTGAACGGCGCCATCCGCGTCACCCGCGCCGAGGGCGACCGCGCCTCGATCGTCGCCACCAAGCGCTGGCGCCGCGGCGACCCGGCCGAGGTGCGCATCGAGCAGGTGAAGGCGGGGGCCAACGGCGACGTCGTCGTGTGCGCCTTCTGGACCGAGAACGCCAGCTGCGACGAGCGCGGCTACCGCTCACGCGACGACGGCGGCTGGCGCCGCAACCGGAACGACGTGTCGGTCGAGTTCGTGGTCAAGCTGCCGGCCGGCGTGAAGGTCGCGGTCAGCACCGTCAACGGCGAGGTCTCCGTCGAGGAGGCCACCGACGAGGTCGACGCCTCGAGCGTCAACGGCTCGGTCTGGGCGGCCTCGAACGGCGGCCCGGTCGAGGCGCACACGGTCAACGGCGACGTGCGGGCCCGCATGGGGCAGCGCTCCACGCGCGACCTGCGCTTCACCTCGGTCAACGGCACCGTGATCGTGCAGGTGCCGGACAACGCCGACGCCGAGCTCACGATGAGCACGGTCAACGGCAGCGTCCAGAGCGACTTCCCGGTCACCATCTCCGGGCGCCTCAACCCGCGCCGCCTCCAGGCGACGCTCGGCAAGGGCGGGCCGCTCATCGAGATGAAGACCGTCAACGGGGACGTCCGGCTCCGGAAGGTCGGCAGCTGAAACCGGGGCGGCGGGGTGCCGTAGGGTAGGCATCCCTCCGCCCCGAGTGGTTCCCATGATGCACCGTCGTCGCCTCCGCGCCGTTCTTCCCCTCAGCGCCATTCTCGTGCTCGTCGCCTGCGGCGGCGCGACCGAGTTGCCGCGCTTCTCGCTGCACCAGCCGATGGAGGCGGGCCGCGTGCTGGCGCTCCGCAACGTGCGCGGCGACGTGAAGGTGGTGCCCGCCACCGACGGGCAGCTCTCGATCGTCGCCCAGGGCGCGACCGACGGCAGCCGCCCGGAGCACGTGCACGTGGTCTCCGCCGAAACGCCCACCGGGCTCGCCGTCTGCGCCGTGTGGGGGAACAGCGACCGGTGCAGCGATGGCGGCTACGAGGGCGCCGGGCCGCGCGGCTGGGATCGCTGGAGCTTCCGCTCGCGCGTGAAGGTCAACTTCACCGTCGCGGTGCCGCCGGGGGTCAAGCTCGACGTGCGCAGCATCGAGGGCGACGTGAGCGTCGCCGGCGCCTCGGCCGACGTGCTCGTGCACGCGGTCACGGGCGGAATCGAGGCCGGCACCACCGCGGGCTCGCTCGAGCTCAAGACGGTGACGGGCAGCGTCACGGCGCGCGCCACGAGCGCCGTCGAGCGCGTCGTGGCCAAGACGGTCACCGGCGAGGTGCAGGTGCTCGAGCCGGCCGACTTCGCCGGCGACGTCGAGATGAGCGTCGTGACGGGCGCGATGATGAACGACTTTCCCGTGACCACGACCGGTTCGCTCTCCAAGCGCCGGCTCGCGGGGCACATCGGCACGGGCGGGTCGAGCCGGCTGGAGCTCAAGTCGGTGACGGGCTCGGTGTCGCTGCGGAAGCGGGCGTAGGGCCCGCCACCGACAGCGGGAACTCCCGGCACCACAAGGGGTTAGCACGGCAGGGCGGCTCCCCTCGGCGGGGGGCCGCCCTGCTATATTTCGGCAGTCCCAATCCACAAGGAGAACACCGTGGGTTTCTCGTATCCCATGACGGGGCAGCTGGTCCGGACCGGCGAAGAGCGCGCGACGCTGGTCAAGCGCACGTACGGACTCGTCCTCGTCAGCATCCTGTTCACGATGGGCGGCGTGGCGCTGGGCCTCCAGCAGACCGCGCTCATGGAGTTCGTGATCGCGCATCCGTTCATCACGATGCTCATCACCTTCGCGCCGCTGCTCATGGCGACGCGCGTCCGCACGCAGTTCCCGGCCAACGTCGGCTTCGTCCTGCTCTTCACGCTGGTCGAGGGCGTGGCGATCTCGCCGTTCATGTACCTGTACGGCCGCCAGAATCCCGACATCATCTGGCAGGCCGGCGCCCTCACGCTGTCGAGCTTCGGCGTGCTCACCGCGTATGCCTGGCTCTCCAAGCGCGACTTCAGCGCGTGGGGCGGCTTCTTCATGGTCGGGCTCTGGGTGCTGATCGGCACCTCGCTGCTCAACCTGTTCTTCCACAGCTCGCTCGCGAGCCTCTGGATCGCGGGCGGCACGGTGCTCGTGTTCAGCGGGCTCCTCGTGTTCGACACCTGGCGCATCCGCAACCAGTTCGGGCCCGAGGACTACGTGATGGCCGCGGTCCAGATCTACCTGGACCTGCTCAACATGTTCCTCGCCGTCATCCAGTTGCTCGGCGGGCGTCGCGACTAGGCGTTTCGCGCTCCGACCATCGCGCCCCCGGCGACCCCTCGCGGTTGCCGGGGGCGCGGTGCGTTCACGCCACCGAGTCCCGGGCGATCACCGCCAGTTCGTCGGCGCCGTGTCCCGCCGCGATCAGCGCATCCATGCGCGCCGCGATCCCCGGCAGCGTGGACATCGGCGCCGCGCCCGCCGTCTCGAGCATGAGGCGCACGTCCTTCCGCGCCATCGTGAGCTCGAACGAGGGCGGCGTGAACTTGCCCGCCGCCATCGCGCCCCCGCGCCCGCCGACGACCACGTTGAAGTTGAAGAACTCGAAGATCTTCGACGCCTCGGCCGACGGCACGCCGGCCCCCTTCGCGATCGCGTACATGTCGGCCACCGCGCCGGCCACGCCGATGAGGAGCCCGTTGCCGCACAGCTTGAAGACCGCCGCGAGGTCGGCGCGCTCGCCGAAGTAGACGACCTTGGCCGCCTGCTGCTCGAGCGCCGGCTTCACTTGCTCGAACAGCGCCTCGGGCCCGGCCACGAGGATCGAGCCCAGCGCCTGGCGCGCCATCGCGGGACCGATGAACACGGGCGCATGCAGGTAGCGCACCCCCGCCTTGGCCAGTCGCGCGGCGCGCTCGGCCGTGAGCACCGGCTGCGTGGTCGAGTGGTCGACGATGATCGCGTCGGCGGCGAGCGCGCCGGCGCACTGCGCGATGACGTCGTTCACGACGGCGTCATCGGTGAGCACGAGGTGCACGCGCGCCGCGCCGCGCACGGCGTCCGCGGGGGTGGCGGCCACGGTGGCGCCCTTGGCGGCCAGCGGCTCGGCCTTGGCGCGCGTGCGGTTCCAGACGGTGACGGCGTCGCCGCGTCCGAGCGCGGCCTCGACGAAGGCCGAGCCGAGGAGGCCCGTGCCGAGATAGGCGATGTGGGTCATGATGCAAGGTAGTCACGCACCGCTCCGAGCCCCCCACGCATCGGCATGCCGCGTGACCGGCATCGCTGGCGCGTCGTCGCGGCGCCGACCATCTTCGAGCATCTCACCACCCGACGGATTCCCTCCTTCGAGCCGAGTGATCATGTCGAACCAGCAGAACCCGGGCGACCTGGACGGGTTGATCGCAAAGGCCGATGCGGCCGCCAAGGTCGACGACGCCGCGACGGCGTCGGCGATGCAACCGCGCGCCGCGCGGGAGACCCCCGCGTGGGTGGCCGTGGTGGCCGTCGCGCTCGCCGCGGCGACGCTGTACCTCGAGCGCAACGAGCTTGCGGGGCCCGTCGTGGATCCCGTGGCCGAACGCGCAGCCGCGACCAGTGCCGCGGAAACGACGCGCGGGATCATCGACGAATTCCGGACGCGCACCGGTCGCCTGCCGTCGACGATCGCGGAGGTGGGCCTGATCGACTGGCCGGTGAACTACCGGCTGCAGGACGCCGGCTACGAGCTCACCGTGCCACTCACCACGGGCGATTCGCTGCGCGTCGCCGGGAGCGTGACCCCATGACGCGCCGGCGCGCAGGTTTCACGCTCATCGAACTCGTCGTGGCGATGTCCATCATCGCGATCCTGACCGCGATCGCGGTGCCCCGCGTGCGCGACGCCACCGCGCGCGCACAGGCTGCACGCCTTGTCGAGACGGTGCACCAGATCAAGACGGCCTACGCCGCGGCGGGCGAGCCGACCCTGACGACCGCGGGAAGCCCGGGAGTCGCGCCGCCGGCGATGGCCAAGTACGTGACCGGCGGCGCGCTGTCCGCCCACGACGGCATCACGATCCAGATCGGACCCAATTCCTCGACGCAACCAGGAGCGTTCGTGCGCCTGCGTGGGAGCACGCCCGGCGCGAAGCAGGCGATCGGATTCCTGGCAGAGTCAGTCCCTGGCAAGCAACTCTGGGTGCGAGCCGCAGGCATGCTCATCCTGCCGCTCAACGCCGCAGCGGAGGCGCAGCTCCCCTGAACCCGCGCCCGGCGCGCCGGGCGCCTCAGGCGTCGGCGCTCCGCCGCGCCAGCACGGCCTGGCAGCGTCGCTCGAGATCCTCGGCGCTGACTGGCTTGTGGATGTAGTCGGCCGCTCCCT
>JACQES010000109.1 GCA_016200495.1 Gemmatimonadota bacterium | reverse complement strand
GCCAGGACACATCGCATCGGCGGCTGCCGGGTGCGCCGCCGTCCCTACGCGTAGATCCCGCGCAGCTAGTGCACCGTGGACACGCGGCTGATCGAGAGCATGTACGCCGCCGTGCGCAGGTTCACCTTGTGCTGCTGCGCGAGCTTGAGCACGTCGTGGAACGAGCGCGTCATGATGTCGGTCAGCCGCTCGTTGACGGTGGCCTCGCTCCAGAAGTAGCCGCCGCGGTCCTGCACCCACTCGAAGTACGACACCGTCACGCCGCCCGCGTTCGCGAGGATGTCGGGGATCACGAAGATCCCCTTCTCGTCGAGGATCGCGTCGGCCGCGGCCGTCGTCGGCCCGTTGGCCCCCTCGCAGATCACGCGCGCCTTGATGTTCGCGGCGTTCTTGGTCGTGATCACGTTCTCGAGCGCCGCCGGGACGAGCACGTCCACGTCGAGCGCGAGCAGCTCCTCGTTCGAGATCGGGTCGGCCTTGGCGTAGCCCTCGAGCGTGCCGTGCTGCTTCACGTACGCCATCGCGTCGAGCACGTCGATGCCGTTCTTGTTGTGGAAGCCGCCCGTGCGGTCGCCGATCGCGGTGATCGTCATCCCCTCGCGCTGCATCAGCATGGCCGCGATCGAGCCGACGTTGCCGAAGCCCTGCACGGCGACCGTCGTCCCCTTCATCGGCATCCCGAGGTGCCCGAGCGCCTCCTTGGTCACGATCATGCAGCCGCGCCCGGTCGCTTCCTTCCGGCCCAGCGACCCGCCCATCTCGATCGGCTTGCCCGAGTCGGGGCCGAGCACCGACATGATCCCGGCGGTGTAGCGGCGCGTCAGCCGCTCGAGTTCCGCGACGCTCATCGTCAGCGGGTCGCACACCACCCCGCCCTTCGCGCCGCCGAACGGGATGTTCACCACCGCGCACTTCCACGTCATCCACGCCGCGAGCGCCTTCACTTCGTCGAGCGTCACCGCCATGTCGAACCGGATGCCGCCCTTCGCGGGCCCGCGCGCGGTGTTGTACAGCACGCGGTGCCCCGTGAACACCTCCACCTCGCCGTTGTCCTTGAGCACGGGGATCGCCACCGTGATCTGCTTCTCGGCGTGGCGGAGGATCTTGTAGATCCCAGGCTCGAGGTCGAGCAGTTCGGCGGCGCGGTCGAAGCGGGACATCATCGCCTCGAAGGGATTCTCCTCGGCGAGGAAGCGGTCCTTGTCGGGTCGGACGATGCGGTCAGTCGGCAGGCGAAGGTCGTTGGCCATGGCTCTCGGCGCCGGGCGCCGGTTGAGTTGGAGGCGTGCGCGCGTCGAGGACGGCCGCGAGCGCGGCTTGCACCGCCTCCGCACCGGACTCGACGTCCACGCGCTGGGTAACATACATGAGGGGCGGTCCCCCGCGAGGCCACAGCGGGGCGAGCTTGACATGGTCCTTGAGCGTGCACACGGCCAGTCCCGCGAGGGCCGCGTCGCGCGCGAGGCGCGTCACGTCGGCCTCGGAAAAATCGTGGTGATCCGCGAACGCGACGAGCCGCGCCGCGATCCCGTGCTGCGCCAGCTGGGCCAGGAATGCCCGCGGGTCGGCGATGCTCGTGATCGCGAGCGGCGCCACCGGGGCGATCGACGCGAGCGGTCGCTCGATGCCCGCCGCGTCGCGCAGCGCGCCGGGCGCCAGGTGCGCGATCGCCACGGGCACGTGCGGCGCCGCCGCGCGCACCGCGCGCGCCACGCCCTCGGCCGCCTCGCGCGTCGCCGCCTTCCGCGTCACCACCACCACGGTCGCCCGCTCGAGCGCGCGCAGCGGCTCGCGGGCCGGCCCCGAGGGCAGCAGGCGCCAGCGACGCGGCCACTGGTCGGCGCTCACGAGCGTGACGTCGGCCACGCGCGCCGCGGCCCGGTGCTGGAACGCGTCATCGAGCACCACCACGTCGGCGCCGAGCGCGGCGGCCTTGGCCGCCCCCTGCACGCGGTCGGGATCGGTGAGCACCGGGACCTCGGGGTTGAGCGCGGCACCAGCGGCTCGTCCTCGCCGTAGCCGCGCAGTACGATCGCCGGCCGCGCTCCGCGCGCCGCCAGCTGTCCCGCGAGCCACGCCGCCATGGGAGTCTTGCCGGTCCCGCCCACGGTGAGGTTGCCCACCGCGAGCGCGGGCAGGGCCAGCGGGTGCGTGGCGAACACGCCGCGCGCATAGAGCGCACCACGCGTCGCCATCGCCATGCCGTACACCGCCGAGAGCGGCGCCAGCGCCGTGCGCGCGAGCACGGCCAGCGCATCGTCGCTCCACCACAGCCGCTCGACGAGGAGGCGCTCAGTCGGCATGGTCCGCCTTGCGTCCTATCTCCGCCATCACGGCCTCGAGCAGGGCCGGTCCCGCCTCGAGCGCGGCGGCGCCCGGCGCCACCATGAGCGGCGCGCCGTACGCGAACGTCACGCGCGCGAACGGCTTGGGGATCATGAACCGGTCCCAGCTGCGGAGCCGCCACGCCGACGAGGCATGCGCCCGGAGCGGGATGATCGGCGCCTGCGCGCGCTGCGCCGCGGCGATCGCACCCGGCGCCGCGCGCTGCGCCGGGCCACGCGGGCCGTCCGGCGTGAAGCCCACCGTCACGCCGCTCCCCAGGGTGCGCACCACCGTGAGCAACGCGCGCGCCGCTCCCCGCGAGCTCGAGCCGCGCACCGACGGCGCGTAGCCGAGGCCCTCGGCCACCTGCGCGATGATCTCGCCGTCGCGATGCTCGCTGATGAGCACGGCGATCCCCTGCGCGCGATGCGCCCACAGGCACGGCAGCAGCTCGCCGTGCCAGATCGAGAAGATGAACGGCGTCCGCGCCTGGCGGAGCGCGTCGTGCGCCTCGCGGTCGATCACGCGGACGCGCCACGTCGCGCCGAGCAGGCGCACGAGCCAGCGCCCGAGCGCGACGCCCACGCGCAGCTTCCACGGCAGCGGTTCGCGCACCGCCTGCGGCGCACGGGGCGCGCCGTCCGCGCTCGGGCCTGCGTCGGGCCCCGCCTCGCGCGCGCTCACGCGAGCATCCCGGCGGCGATGTCCGCCACGCGCGTCGCCGCGCCGGGCTCGCCCAGCGACGCGCGCACCTCGCCAAGCGCCGCCAGTTGCGCCGCGCGCGCGGGGCTCGCCGGGTCGAGCAACGGCGTCATCGCGTCGGCGAGCGCCGTGGGCGTCATGAGTTCCTGCAGGAACTCGGGCGCGACCTGGCGCTGCGCGACGATGTTCACGGCG
>JACQES010000108.1 GCA_016200495.1 Gemmatimonadota bacterium | reverse complement strand
CGCGGATGAGGGCCGCCGCCTGCGCCTTGGCGCGCCCGGCATCGCTCGCGTCCGTGGCGGACGCGATGACGCGGAGCCCCTGCGGCTCACGATAGCCGTAGCTCGTGACCTTGCCGTCCTCGAGCTGGACGAGGCCGAGTTCGCCGTTCGCGTCGCGGGGCGGCACCGAGGGCCTGGCGCCCACCATGACGGCGGCGCGGCCGGCGTAGCGCACCGACCAGGCCTCGGCGGTGGTCTTGGTGGCCGCCATGACCTGCGCCGTGTTCATGCCGAGCACGACCTCGCCGCGGGTGAGCGCGCTGCAGACGTCGCCCGAGCAGGAAGCGGCCGCCGCGGCGGCGATCGAGTCGCGCCGCGCCGCGTAGAGGGCACGCTCGGCGTCGCCGCGGACGCGCGCGCGCGCGGCGACATCATCAGGGGTCTGGGTCTTGTCGCCGTTGACGAGGATGGGCTGCTCGCGCACGCGGTTGCCCGCGCACGCGCCGGCAACGAGCGCGCCGGCGAGGAGGAGGAAGCGGGAGTTCATGGGACGCACCCGGGTTAGAGGCCGATGCCGCGGCGCTCGATGTACTTCTTGATCTTGTGCTGGCCGATCCAGACCTTCGCGTTCGACTCGAGGTCGATGAGCGTGGCGTCGATCTGGTAGTACACGATCTTCTCCTTGCCCTCGGAGTCCTCGATGGTCTGGACGTCGCCCTGCAGCATGTAGCGGGCGCCCTGCTCGCGGGCCATGCGGGCGCGCGTCTCGGCGGTCGCGTTCTGCTGCTGGTCGGCCCGCTCGTCGCGGATCTCGCCGCGCTCTTCCTTGCTGGCGACGATCTGCACCGAGCCCGAGTTCACGAAGGCGCGCTCGAGGTCGCGGGTGAAGGTGCCGACGGGAATGTGCTCCATCGAACGGTTGCGGAAGGCGCCGATGATCACGGCGGGCTGCTTGCCGCCGTTTGCCGTGGCGTAGTTGCGCGCCCACGGGGCATCGAGGCTCTGCTGGATGAGGGCGTTGGCGACGAGCCGGCTGTCGGCGTCATTCCAGCGGCCGCTCAGGTCGGTGACGGCGTTGGGGTCCACCCGCGAGACGCGCGTCGAGTTGCAGGCAGCGGCGAGCGCCAGGAGGGCGACGGCGAAGGCGCGCCGGGGGACCGGGGCGCGCAGGGCGGCGAGGGGCATGGCGACTCCAGGAGGACGTGTGGGCACGACCCGTCGGACGTGCAAGGCGCGCGCCATCGTCGAGGCGCGCCTAACCCTTGTGTCCGTAAGCTATTGGCCGCCGGGCGCGCGACGCCACCGTCCCCCCGCTTGGACGGGCATTGTCCCCCTTTCGCCGCACCCCGTCCAGCGGCGAGCTTGATGGTTCGCGCACGCCGTCACCCGCCCCTCGACCCGTCCGGCCATGCCCGCTGACGTCATTGACTACCAGATCATCGGCGACGACCTCCAGGGCGTGATCATCACGCTCGATCCCGGCGAGGCCGTCGTCGCCGAGGCGGGTGCCTTCATGTACATGCAGGACGGGATCCGCATGGCGACGACGCTCGACCAGACGGGCCAGGGCGGATCGCTGTTCAGCAAGCTGCTGCAGGGCGGCAAGCGCCTGCTCTCGGGCGACTCGTTCTTCGTCACGCTGTTCGGCAACGAGGGCAACGGGCGGCGCGACGTCGCGTTCGCGAGCCCCTTCCCCGGGAAGATCCTCCCGATCGACCTGCCGCAGTGGAAGGGACGGATCATCTGCCAGAAGGACTCGTTCCTCTGCGGCGCGCGTGGCATCAACGTCACGATCGCCTTCACCAAGCGGTTCGGCGCGGGGATCTTCGGCGGCGAGGGGTTCATCCTCCAGCGCATCGAGGGCGACGGACTCGCCTTCCTGCACGCCTCGGGCACGGTGCACACCGTGGACCTCGCGGCCGGCGAGATCCTGCGCGTGGACACGGGCTGCCTCGTGGCGATGCAGGACACGGTGGACTACGACATCGAGATGGTGCCGGGCATCAAGACTGCGCTATTTGGAGGCGAGGGGCTCTTCTTCGCGAAACTCGTGGGCCCCGGGCGCGTCCTTCTCCAGACCATGCCGTTCTCGCGCCTCGCCGACCGGATCATCGCGGCGGCGCCCCGCGCTGGAGGGCACCGCCGCGAGGAAGGCGGCCTCCTCGGCGGGATCGGCGGCCTGATCGCCGGCGACAACTAGGCCAGCCGCTCCTTCACGTCCGGAGAACCACTACGTGCGCATCGGTCCGCTGATCGGGTTCTCGCTGGTGACGGGTGGGCTCCTGTGGATCGGCGCCCGCGGCGCCGCGCCCCTGCCCGCCCTCGGTCCGCTGCTCGACCCGGCCAACGGCGTGCTCGCGATGTCGCGCACCACGGAGCTGCCGCGGACGTGGAGCGGCCAGGTGCCCGGGCTGTCCGCGCCCGCGACGGTGACCTACGACGATCGCGGCGTGCCGCACGTGAAGGCCGCGACGATCGAGGATGCGTACCGCGCGGTCGGCTTCGTCGTCGCGCGCGACCGGCTCTTCCAGATGGAACTGCAATTCCGCGCCTCGGCCGGCCGGCTGGCGGAGCTCTCGCCGCGCGCGCTGCCGCTCGACACGCTCGCGCGCACCATTGGCCTGCCGTGGGGGGCGGAGCGCCGGTTCGCCGCGCTGCCGAAGGACTCGCCCGCGATGCGCGCGCTCGAGGCGTATGCCGATGGCGTGAATGCCTACGTGGCCCAGATGCCCAAGGCCGCGCTCCCCGTCGAATACCGGCTGCTGGGACGCACACCGATGCGATGGGAGGCGAAGCACGCTTTCTACTTCCTCGCGCGCATGAACCAGACGCTGTCGTTCGCGCTGCCGGAACTGAACGTGCTCAAGGCGCAGCTGCTGGTCGGGCGCGAGGCGGCGGAGGCGCTGTATGCGCCGGTGGCTTCCATCCAGGAGCCGATCCAGCCCAACGGCCAGAAGGCGCCCAGGTTCGACCTGCCGCCCATGCCCGATCCGGGTGCGCCGGACCCGGGCGCGATGGGAGAGACGAAGGTGGTCGCGATGGCGCTGTCGGCGTTCGGCGCGATGGCCGAGGGCGACGAGACGCGCCGCCAGGCCAGCAACAACTGGGCGATCTCGGCCAGGCGCACGCGCGACGGCCACGCGATCCTCGCCGGTGATCCGCACCTCGACCTCTCGCTGCCGTCGATCTGGTACGAAGTGCAGCTGACGGTGCCGGGCCGGCTCGACACCTACGGCTTCACGTTCGCCGGCACGCCGGGCGTGGTGCTCGGCTTCAACCGCGACGTCGCGTGGTCGGCCACCAACACGGGGGCCGACGTCGTGGACTTCTACCGCGAGACCGTGGACGACGCGAAGCACCCCACCAAGTACCAGGTCGATGGCCAGTGGCGGCCGATCGAGACGCACGCGGAGACGTACCGCGGGCCGCGCGATGTCGTCCTGCTCGAGGACACGCTCCGCTTCACGCACCGCGGACCGCTGCGGAAGCTGGGTGCCCAGTGGGTGTCGATGCGCTGGACGGCGCTCGACACGACGCACGCCGCGGCCTCGCTCTCGTCGTTCCAGGCGGCCGACACGGCGAAGTCGGTGGCGATGCTGATGGAGACGACCGCCGACTATCCCGGACCGGCCCAGAACTTCGTGATGGCCGATCGCGAGGGGAACATCGGCATCCGCTCGACCGGCCTCTATCCGATCCGGCCCGCGGAGGGCTCCGGACTGGTGGTGCGCGATGGCTCGACCAGCGCGAGCGACTGGACGGGCTACTGGGCGCCCAAGGACTATCCGCAGTCGGTGAACCCGCCGCAGGGCTACCTCGCGTCGGCGAACCAGCAGCCGATCGATCCCAAGGGGGGCTCGCGGTACCTCGGCGCCGACTGGCCGCCGCCCTGGCGCGCGATCCGCATCAACCAGCGCCTGCGCGCCGACAGCGCGTGGACACCGGCGGCGGTGGCCCGCATGCAGGTCGACTCGGCCAGCGCCCGGGCCGACTTCCTCGTGCCGTACTTCCTCGACGCCGCGGCGCGCCTGCGCGCCGCCGGGCGCGAGACGCCGCAGATCGCGCGGGCCGCGAAGCTGCTCGCCGAGTGGCGCCGGGCGTACGTGCCGTCGGACAAGCGCGCGATCCTGTTCGAGTTCTCGATGGAGCGGCTCAACCAGCTGCTCTGGGACGAGCTCGAGCGCCCCGATTCCCAGGCGGCGCTCCGCCCGCGGCGGCCCACGGGGCTCGCGCTCGCGCGGCTGCTGCAGCAGCCGAACTCGAAGTGGTGGGATGACCGGCACACGCCGGCCCTCGAGACGCGCGACGACATCCTTGCGCGCGCGCTCGCGCTCGGACTCGAGGACGTGCAGAAGGCGTTCGGCAAGGACTCGAGCAGCGACGACTGGCGCTGGGGCCACGCGTCGCCGATCCGCCTCAACCACCTGCTCGCGATCCCGGCCTTCAGCGTGGATTCGGTGCAGGCAAGGAGCGGCCCCGAGACGATCGCCCCACGGTCGGCGGGCGGCACGCACTCGGCCAGCGAGCGCCTGATCGTCGAGCTGGGGCCGACGGTGCGAGCGTGGACCACCTATCCCGGCGGGCAGTCGGGAAACCCGTTCTCGGTGCTGTACCGCGACCGGATCTGGAAGTGGGCGAACGGAGCCGTGGACAGCGTGATCTTCGGCGACGTGCCCGCGGCTCGCGTGCGCTCGACGCTCACCCTGACCGCGGGGGCCAAGTGAGCTCCTTCCTCCGCATCCTCCTCCTCGGCGCCGCGATCACCGCCGGCACGATGGCCGTGGGCTGGTGGGCGCTGCCCGTGACGACGTTCGCGTGGGGACTGGTGGCGAGCCGCACCCGGCGCCCCGTGTTCGTCGCGACGCTCGCCGCGATCCTCGGGTGGGGAGTGCTCCTCGCGTGGGACGCCAGCGGCGAGTCGTTCCGGTTAGTCGCGAGCGGCATGGGCAACGTGCTCAAGATCAACGGCCCGGCGTTCATCGAGCTGGTGCTGCTCTACCCCGCGCTCGTGGGCTTCGCGTCGTCGGGCGCCGCGCACGCGCTGATGCGCGAGGACTGAGCGTGGCCGTCGCCCTCGACGCGCCGGGGGCGAAAGTCACCGCCGCGTGGCGGCGCCTCGCGCCGCTCCCGTTCGGCCGCTGGCTCTTCTCGGTGATGGTGGGCCGGACGGCGCCGTACACGGGCACGATCGGCGCGCGCGTCGAGCAGTTCGGCGACGGGCACTGCCTCGTGTCGTTGCGCGACCGGCGCGGCGTGCGCAACCACCTGAACTCGGTGCACGCCGTCGCGCTGGTGAACCTGGCCGAGATGGCGAGCGGCCTCGCGATGATGTCGGCGCTGCCGGCCGGGGTGCGCGGGATCGTGACGGGGCTGTCGATCGACTACCTCAAGAAGGCGCGCGGCACGCTCACGGCCGAGACGCGCACCACCGTGCCCCCCGTGACGGCGCCCTGCGACCACGAACTCGTCGCGCACATCCGCGACGCGACGGGCGAGGAGGTCGCGACGGCGCGCATCCAGTGGCGCCTCGCGCCGCCGCGCGCATGAGCGCCGGACTCGAGGTGCCCGAGGGCGCCGGGATCGCGACGCCGCTCACGCGCCAGCTCGGCATCCGCACGCCGATCATCTGTGGGCCGCTCTATCCGTGCTCCAACCCGGAACTGGTCGCGGCGGTCTCGCGCGCCGGGGGCATCGGGATCGTGCAGCCCATCTCGCTCACGTACGTGCACGGGCACGAGTTCCGCGCCGGGCTCCGCCTGATCAGGGAGCTGAGCGGCGGCCGGCCGTACGGCTTCAACGCCCTCATCGAGGCGTCGAGCCGCACGTACATGGACCGGATGCGCCGCTGGGTGGACCTGGCGCTCGAGGAAGGGGTGCGCTTCTTCATCACCTCGCTCGGCAACCCGCGGTGGGTGGTGGACGCCGTCACGCCGCACGGCGGCATCGTGTATCACGACGTGACCGAGCTCAAGTGGGGCGCGAAGGGGCGCGACGGCGGCGCGCACGGGCTCATCGCGGTCAACCGGCGCGCTGGCGGGCACACGGGCTCGCGCACGCCGCAGCAGCTCTTCGACGAGCTCGCGCCGCTGGGGCTCCCGGTGGTCTGCGCCGGCGGCATCGCGACCGGCGCCGAGATGGCGCAGGCGCTGGGCATCGGCTACGTGGGCGTGCAGCTCGGCACCCGGTTCATCGCCACGCCCGAGTGTCGCGCCGCCGACGTGTACAAGCAGGCCATCGTGCGCGCCGAGGAGGACGACATCGTGCTCACGGAGCGGATCTCCGGCGTGCCGGTGTCGGTCATCGGGACGCCCTACATCCGCCGCCTCGGCACCAAGGTCGGCCCCTTCGCCCGGTGGATGTTCAAGGGGCGGAAGACCAAGCATTGGATGCGCACCTTCTACGGCCTCCGCTCGCTCTGGCAGCTCAAGCGTTCGTCGCTCGACGAGACCGGCGAGAAGGAGTCAGGTCCTTGGTGAAGCGGTACGGCATGAGCGAATCCACCATCGTGCCGGCCGGGCGCGTTCCCGTCTTCAGCAGCTTCACGAACGCCGCTTCGTCGTACGCCTGGAGCCCCGTGGGGGTGATGTTGGCCGCCGGCTTCCAGTCGGGCGGGCTCCCGGGAATCGGGCCGCCGGACAGCGTCTCCCCGTGGCAGCCGAAGCACCCGCCGACGCGCGCCGCGTACTTGCCGTACTCGGCCGTCGGCGCGGCGGGCATGCTCACGGGGTGCGTGATGTCGGGTGCGATCCGTGACGCGTCCACGAGCGGCAGCTTCCCGCCGACGTAGAGGGCGCGCCCGACGGGGCCGAGGCGGAGGGGCGGCATCGTGCGATCGACCGGCTTGAGGGAGCGGATGTAGGCGATCAGCGCCGCGAGGTCGTCATCGGCGAGGCCCTGCACCTCGTAGCTCGGCATGATCCAGAGCCCGCGCCCGTCGTGGCCGATGCCGTGGCGGATCGCGCGCTCGAGCAGCGCATCGTCGTACCGGGCCAGCACCCCACCGGCGCCGGTCGTCACGTTGGAGGCCGCCACGGTCCCGATCGCCGGGTCGTCGACGACGAGGCCGCCGCCGAAATCGGCCCTGTGGCAGTCCACGCACTTGATGACGGCCGTGGCGATGTGCCGGCCGCGCTCGATCGTCGCGGAGTCGGCGTGCACCGTGACGGCGTGGCCCTTCACGGACGCGTAGGAGCGCGAGAGGCGCGAGGCACTCACGCCATAGACGGTGCCCGCGCCAATGGCGAGCACGAGGACGAGGACCGCGAGCGCAATGCCGAGTCGGCGGAGCCACTTCATGGGGGGAGCCTCGAGGACGCTTGGGGGGAGAAGGCGACGAGATGGCGTCGGGGCGTCGTACGGGCGCCGCGCGCGCGCGGATTCATCGCGCCGGCGCCGGTGGGGCGCGTCTACGATGGCGCGCAGCCAGCGCGCACACAATGCCTGCCGTGCGGCTCAGGCCGCGGTGAGCTCCGCATACGCGCGCCCGCGCCAGCTCCGTCGCCGCCGCACGGTCGAGAGCAGGATCCGCACCGCGGCCGCCGCGTCGGCAAGGGGCGAGAGCCAGAAGGTCGGACCGGGGCGATCGTAGCTCTCGCGCAGGGCGGCCAGGAGGAGCAGGCGAATCGCGACGAGGAGGCCGTTCACCACGAGCAGCGGCTTCCACGCCGGGCCGACCGCCTGCGCGCCGAGCAGCACCAGCGCGACCAACGCCGGGAGCGGCAGCGCCTGCGCGAGGAACAGGAAGGCCACGTCGGCCCACTGTCGGAGCGGCGTCGTGGCGTCCTTGAGGTCGAGCGAGCGGCCCCACTCGCGCCACGCCTCGCCCATCGAGCTGTACGACCGCACGCGATAGAGCGACGACCCGTCGAGGAAGCCCACGCGCACGCCGCGTCGCGCGAGGAAGCGCGCGAGGGTGACGTCGTCGGCGAACGAACGCTGTGCCGCCTGGTAGCCGCCATGCGCCAGCAGCACGTCGCGCCGGGCGAGGAAGCACTGTCCGTTCGCGAGCACGCGATCCGGATCGGGGGTGCCCTCCCCCGCCGCGCCGCAGCGGTACACGAGCGTCACGAGCAGCGCCGGCTGCAGCCACTGCTCGGCGGCCGTCGGGATCGTGAAGCGCGGACTGAACGAGGCGACATCGAAGCGTTGCTCGAGAGCGGCGGCCACGGCGCCGGCCGCGAGCCCGGGATCGGGGGTGATGTCGGCATCCACGCCGAGCACCCACTCGCCGGTGGCATGGGCGAGGCCATGCTGCAGCGCCCACACCTTGCCGACCCAGTCTGCCGGGAGCGGGTCATCGGTGAGCAGGCGGATGCGCGGGTCGCGCCGCGCGGCGTCCTCGACCAGGCCGCGCGTGCCGTCGGTCGAGCGCGAGTCGACGACGAGGATCTCGCGCACAAGCGCTCCTTGCGCGGTGAGTCCCTCGAGACAGGGCCCGATGCGCCGCGCCTCGTTCAGGGTCGCGACGAGGATGGTGACCGTCGTGGCGGGCGCCTGCGCGTCGCCGAGCGGCGGCACCGGCGGGCGGCGCCGGCGCCCGGGCGCGAGGCGCTTGAGGAGCACGAGCAGGGCCAGCGACTGCAGGGCGAAGAGGAGCCAGGACACGAGCATGGAGAGCAACTTAGTGATCCCCCTCCCCGAAACCTCCCGGGTCCCACTATCGTATTCTGGATGCAGGCGGCCCCTGGGCCGCCCGCGACCGCGTGCGGCACGCAGGAGGTGCGCGGTTCATCCCACCGACCCGGAGTCATGTCCATGTTTCGCCGCCTGTCCCCCGCGCTCGTCGCCCTCGCGGCGCTGCCGTTCGCGGCTCGCGCGCAGGACGTCAAGCTCACGTACGCCCCGCAGAACGCCAAGTTCGTGTTGAACAGCACGACGAAGGTGGCCCAGGAGATGATGGGCCAGAAGCAGGAGGGCGAGGCCAACGCCGAGCAGCGGATCTCGCTGGTCACGACGGCCAAGGGCGCCGGCCAGCTCGAGTACCAGATCACGCTCGACACGATGTCGGCCACGAGCTCGATGGGCCCGACGCCCGACCTGTCGAAGACGATCGGCACCAAGTTCACCGGCGTGATCGGCGCGAACGGCAAGGCGATCTCGGGCGACGTGATGGTGCCCGCGGGCGGCGATGCCAAGTCGCCGCAGGCGTCGGCAATGCGCTCGTTCCTCCCGGTGCTCCCCGCGATGCTCAAGGTCGGCGGCGAGTGGGTGGACACGGTCTCCGCGACAGTCGCGCAGGCCAACGGCGCCGAGCTCAAGCAGACGACGATCTACAACTACAAGCTCCTCGGCGACACCGCGGTGGACGGGACCAAGGCGTGGAAGATCGCGTCCGACTCGAAGACCACGATCGCCGGCAAGGGGAACATGCAGGGGCAGGACTTCTCGATCGAGGGCACGGGCAAGGGCAACGGCGTGCACCTGATCTCGAAGGACGGCCAGTACCTCTCGCGGGCCGGCACGGACGAGACGAGCCTCACGGTCACGGTGGACGCGATGGGCCTCGTCATCCCGATCACGCAGTCGAGCGTGGTGAAGGTCTCGCGGCAGAAGTAGCCGCCAGGTCGCGCGGCACGAAACGGGGGGCGCCATCCACGGGATGGCGCCCCCCGCGTGCGTTCAGTCGCGGCGCGCGACGCGGAGCTTCAACTCCCAGCGGACCGTGCGCACCTCGCCCATGGGCCAGGTGGCGTGCACCCGCCGCGCGAAGGGCTCGAGCGGATCGACGCCGGTGCGCTTCCGGTGCTGGTGCACCGCCGACCAGGTGGAGACGTAGCCGATGAACTCCTCGAACGTCCAGTCGGCCGTGAGCTCGAGCGACGGCGTCGCGATGTCGCGGAACGGCGGGGGAAAGACGACCGACGCGTAGCCTTCCTCCACCAGCCGCCGCTCGGCCGGCCAGTCGGCCCCGATGACGTTGACGTAGAAGTCGCGCTCGATCGGGTCCACGTCGGGACTCACGCGCGACGACCGGTAGGTGATGAGCGCGAGCACCCCGCGCGGCCGCAGCACGCGCGCCGCCGCCGTGAAGAAGCGGGGTGCGTCGAACCAGTGGAACGCCTGTGCCACTGTGGCGAGGTCGACGCTCGCGGGCTCGAGGTCGGGTTCCTCCGCGCTGCCCGTGCGGTAGCTCACTCGCGGATGCGGCTGCGCATGTGCCAGCTGCGCCGTGCTCGGGTCGGTGGCGATCACCCGCGCGAAGTGCTCCGCGAGCGCAACGGCCGCCTGGCCCGACCCGGTGCCCACGTCCCAGGCGACGTCGCGCGCGGGCGCGACGCCGGCGAGCCAGGTGAACAGCGCATCGGGATAGCGCGGCCGGTAGCGCTCGTAGTCGGCGGCGTGGCCGGAGAAGAGGTCGCGGAACGTGGTCATGGGCCGGAGGCGGCGCGCGTGGGCGCGGGGGGCGCGGGATCGCCCCGCTCGTGCGCCGCGGCGCGCTCGATGGCCGCCATCACGAGCGCGGCGACACCGGGCGCTTCGCGCGCACGCGAGGCGAAGAGGACGTCGATGTGCTGGAAGAGCGCGGCGAGCAGCGCGGGATCGGCGAGCAGTCGCGCCACGCGGGCTTCGCGCTCGGGGGCGGTGAGCGGATCGCGTCCCGCCGCATCCGCGCTCGACGCGGCGATGAACGCGCGGAGCGACTGCTCGTCTTCGCGCGTGGCCGCCGCGCCCCGCCACGACGCGAGCACGTGCGTCAGGAAGGGCGCGAGCGGGTCGGTCACGCGCGCGCGTTGGTCACGACGCGGCCGCCGGGCGCACGGTGCCCCGGCACTCCCCGAAGCCGATGCGGCGTCCGTCGCGCTCGCACCAGCCGCGCAGGATCACGGTGTCGCCGTCGGCGAGCCAGGCGCGCGATTCGCCGCCGGCCAAGGCGACGGGCTCCGTGCCGCGCCAGGCGCGCTCCATGAGGCAGCCCCGCGACTCCGGCGTCGGGCCGCTCACCGTGCCCGAGCCGAGAAGGTCGCCGGGGCGGAGGTTGCACCCGTTCATCGTGTGGTGCGCGACCATCTGCGCGAAGGTCCAGTAGAGGTCGCGCGCGTTGCCGAGGCTCACGCGCGCGGGCGGCACGTGGGCCGACGCCATCGCGGCGGTCTGG
>JACQES010000100.1 GCA_016200495.1 Gemmatimonadota bacterium | reverse complement strand
TTGTAGATGACGAGCGCCGACAGGTTGCCCACCACCATCGCGCCGCAATACACGTAGCCGACGCGCCGATGCAGCTCGTCGCGCTGCGGGCGGAACAGCTGGATGCCGCCCGTCAGGAGGCTCGCCGAGGTACCGAGCACGTGCACGAGTCCGACTCCGGTGATGGCCATGGGGAGGTCGCCGCGAACGGCGTCAGCCGCCCGCGGGAGGCTGCCAGAGCTCGACCTTGTTCCCCTCGGGATCGATCACCCACGCGAACTTGCCGTACTCGGAGTCGTCCACCTTCTCGAGCACGTTGCACCCTTCCTCGCGCAGCACCTTCACGAGCGCGAGCAGGTCGTCGACGCGGTAGTTCACCATGAACGATGCCTGGCTCGGTTCGTACGCCTTGGTGGTCGCGGGGGCGATGTTCCAGACGGTCGTGCCCGCGTACGGCTTGCCGTCGGCGTCGGCCCACGTGAACGACGCGCCGCCCCACGGCTGCACGTCGATGCCCAGGTGCTGCTGGTACCACGCCCGCAGCGCCGGGGCGTCCTTGGCCTTGAAGAAGATGCCGCCAATGCCGGTGACGCGCTTCATGGGAACTCCGGAGTCGGGTGGGGGGTGGGCGGTGACGCGACCTGCTAAGACTATGTCCGGCCCTCCGGGCGTCAATCGCGGCACGGTCGGCGGTAGCTTGCGGCATGCCGACGCGGACCCCACTGCAGGTGGCGCTCAACGGAGATGCGACGCATCCCGCGACGCCGCGGACGCCGGACGCGATCGCGCGCGCCGCGCGCGCCGCGGTGGACGCGGGCGCGCAGGTCGTGCACGTGCATGCCTTCGACGAGGCCGGACGGGAGACGCTCGCGGGCGACGCGTGCGCCCGGGTCGTGCAGGCGATCCGTGCGCGCTGTCCGGGCACGCCGATCTCGCTCACGACCTCCGCGGCCATCGTGCGCGACCCGGCCGAACGCCATGCCCTCGTGCAGCGGTGGACCGTGCTCCCCGACGTCGTGACCGCGAACCAGGGCGAGCCGGGAATCGTCGAACTCTGCGAATCGCTCCTCGCGCGCGGCGTGGGGATCGAGGCGGGACTGCTCACCCGCGACGACGCGCGCGCCTTCGTGACGTCCGGACTCGCGGCGCGCTGCCGGCGCGTGCTCGTCGAGCCGCTCGACGCCGACGAGGCGGAGGCGCTGCGGCACGCGGCGGAGATCGAGGCGATCGTCACGGACGCCGGGATCACGCTCGAGCAGGTGCACCATGGCTACGGTCCCGCGTGCTGGGCGGTCAACCGGCGCGCGCTCGGGCGCGGTCACGGCATCCGCACGGGACTCGAGGACATCACGGTGCTGCCCGACGGCCGGCCCGCGCGCGACAACGCCGAACTGGTCACCGCGGCGCTGCGGCTGATTCGCGAGGCGCGGGGCTGAGCCCATCCGCCCAGGCGGACGCGGCGTCCCGAGGCAACGGGCGCTCGCGCTCCGGACGTCGTATCTTCGCGTTCGCACGCGCCCCGCGGCGCGGGTGAACAGGTGCACCCTTCCGGTGCGCAGCCCTGCCCACTCGCGTCGCTTCCCCCCGGTTCGCGGAGGTCCCCATGGTTGGCCTGGTCGCACTCTGGATGCCGATCGTCGTGTCGGCGGTGTTTGCCATGATCGCGCTCTTCCTCATCCACGGCCTCGTGGGCTGGCATCGCGCCGACATGGTCGCGCTGCCCGGCGAAACGCAGGTCATGGACACGCTGCGCACCCTCGGCGTGCAGCCCGGTGACTACCGCTTCCCGTATGGCACCACGGTGGCCGAGATGGAGGCGCCGGAGTTCGTGCAGAAGATGAACACCGGTGCCGTGGGCATCATGACCATCTGGCCCAACGGCGAGCTCCCCATGGGCAAGATGATGGGCCAGTGGTTCGCGTATGCGCTCGTCGTCGCGGTGTTCGCGGCGTACGTCACGGGCCGCACGCTGGGCGTCGGGGCGCCGTACCTCACGGTGTTCCGCGTCAGCGGCGCCGTGACCTTCTGCTGTTACGCGATGGCGCACTGGCAGAACTGGATCTGGTGGGGCCGGAGCACGCGCTTCACGGTCACGCACACGCTCGACGGCCTGATCTACGCGCTGCTCACGGGTGGCACCTTCGGCTGGCTCTGGCCGCGCTGAGCGTTTGCGCGATGCCCGGGCCGGCGCGCCGCCCTACGGCGCCCGCCGGCGCTCCGCCTGCTTGAGCGAATCCACCAGCCGATGGACGCGCGCCTTGATCGCGTCGCGGCCCGCGGCGTAGTCGCGGCTCACCGACGGCAGGCTGTCCCACTGCGCGCGCGGCGCGGTGGTGCCCGCCGTGGCGGACGAGGGCACGTCGAACGAGACCACGAGCGCCGCGCCGCTCAGGTCGCGCGCCGTGAGCGGCTGCGGGTGCCAGTGGCCGAGCGCCAACCGATCGCCGGCGAGTCCGGCGAGCATCCACGGCGGCACGGCGGAATCCGGCTGCGTGCCGCGTGCGATGGCCGGACGCGCGAGCCCGACCGCGGCGGCGTACTCGTCGAACAGCAGCTTGGCGAGCAGGCTGCGCACCGTCCCGTGCTCGCAGACGAAGAGGACCGGTGGCAGTGGCGCGGGCGCGGCCCGCTGGGCCCCGACGCCCACGGGGGCGAACGCCAGCGCGAGCCACAGGGCGGCGCGGCGCGCTCGCGCGATCAGCCCGCGCGCGCCGCGACGGCCGACCCCGCCCGACCCCGCGCGGTCACGAGCGCGGTTCATACCGCATCACCATCACGCCGGTGTCGAGCTCGTGCCGGTGCACGAGCCGGATGTCGACCAGGCTGGGAATGCCATCGAGCAGCCAGGGACCGTGGCCGGCGATGCGCGGGTGAACCAGGATCTCGTACTCGTCGATCAGTCCGAGCGCGGCGAGCGCCTTGGGCAGCGTGACGCCGCCGGTCAGGATCCCCTTGCCGGGTTCCGCCTTGAGGCGCTCGACGGCCGCGCGCAGGTCACCGCGCAGCAGTTCCGCGTTCCAGTCCACGTGCGTGAGCGTGCTCGACACCACGTACTTCCGCGCCGCGTCGATCGTGCGCGCGAACGCGTCCATCCACGCCGGGCGCGCGCCCGGTGGCGACGCGCCGCGCCACCCCGCTTCCATCATCTCGTACGTCACGCGTCCGAAGAGCAGCGCGTCGGCGCGCTCGAGGGTCGCGATCGCGTTCAGGTGCAGTCCCTCGTCCACGACCCCCACGCGATGGTCGCAGCAGCCGTCGAGGGTGACGTTGATGGAGTAGCGGAGTGGACGCATGGGTCGCGAAGGTGCCGGCGCTACTGGACGATGATCGTGTCCACGACAACCGGGGCACGGAGGAGCGGCGTCGCTCCCAGCGCGCAAACTGGGGAATCCGCTGGCGGATTTCCACTCTGCGCCCGCACGACGGCCACCCGCGAGTCTGAAGGGCAACTGCACGGCGCCGCTTGCGCGATGTCCCGTCCGCCTCCACTGTAACGCACAACCTCCAGTCAGGGCACGAGATGCACGCTCCCTCTCCCGACCGACGGCACTTCCTGCACGCGGTGGCCGGCAGCGCAGCCCTGGGACTCCTGCCCGGCGCGGCCGCCGCCGAACCCGCCGCGCCACCGAGCGAGTTCCTCCTCGCGCCCGGCGTCGCATACCTCAACACCGGCACCATCGGCCCCTGCCGACGCGCCACGCTCGAGGCGGCCGAGCGCGCGTGGGTCACGCTCGAGGCCAATCCGGTCGCGCACTACGGCCGCTTCGCCGGCGAGGCGCTCATCGAGGACGCGCGCACTGTCGCGGCCCGCTTCCTCGGCTGCGACCTCGACGAGCTCGCGGTCACCACCAGCACGACCAGCGGCATGAACGCGATCGCCGAGGGGCTGCGCCTCGCCCCCGGCGATCGCGTGCTGCTGACCGACCAGGAGCACGCGGGCGGACTCCACTGCTGGCAGTACCTCGCGCGCCATCACGGCGTGCTGCTCGACGTCGTGAACATTCCCCGCGGCGAGTTCGACGCGGGCGCGATCGTGGACGCGATGGCGCGACGGATCGGGCCGGCCACGCGCGTCGTCAGCGTGAGTCACGTCTTCTCATCGACCGGCCTGCGGATGCCGATCGCCGAGCTGTCGGCGCTCGCGCACGCGCGCGGGGCGCTGTGCGTCGTGGATGGCGCGCAGGCGGTGGGCGCCGTGCGCGTGAACGTGCGCGAGCTCGGGTGCGATGCCTATGCCACGAGCGGCCACAAGTGGCTCATGGGTCCCAAAGGGACCGGGCTCCTCTACATCGCCAGGGAAGCGCAGGCGCGCATCCGCCCGATGGCGTTCGAGGCGACGTACGCGACCTACAGCGCCAGCAGCGGCGTGGTGAACCTGCCAGGGCTGCTCGGCCTCGCCGAGGCGATCCGGTTCCTCGAGCGGGCGGGAATGCCGGAGGTCGAGCGCCGCAACCTCGCGTTGCGCCACGCGCTCGCCGAGCGCGTGCGGGCCATGCGGCAGCTCACGATCGTCAGCCCGCCAGCCGGTGCGCTCGCCTCGCCGCTCCTGACGCTGCTCCTCGCCGAGCGCTTCGATCGCAGCGCGGTCTCACGCGCGCTCCTCGAGCGGCACGGCGTCGCCATCCGCGCCACCCATCCCGAGTTCGGCTTCAACGGCATCCGCTTCTCGTTCCACGAGTTCAACACGGACGGCGACGTGGAGCGCGCGGCCGTCGCGCTCCGCGCCGAACTGGCGGGGTAGGGGCCGGGATCGCCTCAGGGGTTCTGCGTGATGCGCCACGCCGCGATGCCCGAGATGGTCCCCACCGAGACGAGGTAGTCGAGCACGATGTCGGCGATGATCTCGTGCGGCGTGCCGGTGCCGTCGGCGATCATCGCGTAGCCGTCGCCCCCGCCGTTGTTGAAGTCGGTGAGCGCCATGGTGTACGTGACGCTGCTGCTGTTGAGGATCGGGGTGATCCCGTTGAGCAGCACCGACTGCACGCGCGCGCCCGACGGCGCCGACAGCGAGTAGCTGAAGGTGAAGCCCGAGATCTGCATGAAGCCGCCGTTGGCCGCGGGCATGAGGCGCACGCTCCACTCGAGCATCGCCCACAGCTGCGCGCCCGTGACCGTCCGCGTCACCATGCGGTTGCCGAACGGGAGGACGGTGTAGACGTCGCCCATCACGAGATCGAACGGCGGACTGCCCGCGCGCCGCAGCGCGAGGTTGGTGGCGACGAACGACGACGGCAGCGACGACCGGATGCCGCCGCCATTGATCCACGCGAGTTGCGTGCCCGCGCGCTGCCGCATCGCGTCGGCGATCAGGTCGCCGGAGGCGATCTCGGTGGTCCGCTCGATGGTGCCGTTGCGCGGAATCAGCGCGCCGACGACCGCGATCACCTGCTGGAGGTTGTTGTTGACCGTGAACGACGCGGTCGAGACCGGAATGCCGGGCGTCGTGCCGGTCGGGCTCAGCCGCAGCCGCACGGTGCTGACCGGGCCCGTGGTGGCCACCGAGTCCTTGAGCGCGTTCCAGTGGAAGAGGTGGTGCACCCCCGAGGGCGACGACGCGAGGCCATGCACCGTGTCGGCCGTTCCCGCCGCTGCCGACGCGAGGTGCCACGATCCGCCGCCGTCCACCGAGTACTCGACCAGGATGGACGCCGTGTCGCTTGTCGGGTGCGTGAGCGCGTAGTCCACGAGCACCTGCATGTGCTGCGGTCCGTTCATCGGCGCGATCGTCACGCTCGGCGGCACGAGCCCCGAGGGCGACACGAGCACCTGCGCGCTGCCCGCGGAGCTGCCGTACGTCGCCACGATCGTGACGAGGCCGGGCAACAGGCCGTGCACGCGTCCGGTGGAATCCACCGTGGCCGCGAACGGGCTGAGCGAGGCCCACGCCGACGAGACCGCCAGCGTGTTCACCCCGTCGGTGACGGTCGCGGTCAGCTGGACGGTGCCCCCGGTGCTCACCGTGTCGCTCGCGGGGGTGATCACCACCACGTACGCACCCACCGTGGCCGTGATCGGCACGCTCCCCGTAAGCGGCAGGAGTACGATGGACGCGGCCGAATTGCTGCCGCTCGTGACGTTGATGACCGTCTTGCCGCGGTGCGTCTCGAGGCCGTTCACGTCGTACGCGTGCACGGTGATCGTGCGGTTGCTGCCCACCGGAATCTGCACGACGCCGGACGCGACGCCCGAGGCGACGGTCAGGTTGAACTGGAGCGTCGTCGGGAGGTCGGACGCCGTGACCTCCACCAGCACGCTCGCGATCGTGCTCGAGGCGACCGCGAACTGGATCGTGATCGGCGCGGTGAGCTTGGCCGGCGCGACGGGGTCGGTGCAGGTGGCGAGGAGGGCGGCGCAGGCCACCGCGAACGCGCGGACGAGACGCATGACCGATACCCCGGGTCGAGGAAGGCGTACGCGAACGTGGCCCGTCGTCGAGCCGCACTCCGGGGCGCCGTGGCACCACCGCAGGTCGCTACGATGCGGTGCGCCGAGCCTCGCCGTCAACCCTGTGCGGCGGCCGGCCGTGCTGTCGCCGTGGCGGGTGCCTGCGTTCGGGTCGGCAATTCCCGGACGGGCCATCGCGCGTCGCGGGCCGTCGATCGGCGTTCGCGCGCGCGGCCTCGAGCATCGTCACCCGCGCTCCCACCATCGGCGCGGGGCCGATGGCGGGAGCGAGTCCGGCGCGAATGTCATGTCGTTCAGCCACTCGCGCCAGGCATCGTCGGCATGGGGAACCGCGCCTGCATCCACTGGTCCCACGCCGGCGTCTCGCGCGCGGCCGTGGCGTCGGCGTCCTCGCCGTAGTAGTAGAAGGTGAAGCCGGCCATCACCATGTCGCCGAACTCGATCGTGCCGAGCGCCGCGAGGCCGGGGCGCGGCGTGTCGAGTCGCACCAGCGTGCCGAACGGATGGTCGCTCACGTGCTCGACCACGCCGCCCAGCGCGGGCACGCCGGCGGGCGCGGTCCAGCGCTGGCCCTCCCGCACCCCCGCGAGGCCGAGCGACGTCGTGAGCGTGGTCCACGCCTCGGCCGCCGTGCCCGGCACGGGCGAGAGGACCTTCGCGATCGCCGAGCGCTGCCCGCGGAAGTGCGCGAGGTAGAGCTTCAGGATGCGGATGATGCCGGGCCACCCTTCCTCGGCGCCGGTGAGCTGGCCGTCCCAGTCATCCGTGCTCGCGAACAGGCTCTGCACCACGCGCACCACGCACGTGCCGCCGGCGCGCGCCTCGATGCGGAACTCGGCCGCGATCGGCGGCGACCCCGGCACCCATCCCGGGCCCTCGCGCACGAACGTGTGCGGCGGATTCCACGCCTTCACGTCGTGGCGGAACGTCATGCCGCCACCGAAGTCGAGGTTCACCGCGACGGGCTGCCCGTCCTTCTCCTCGAACGTGGCAGGCACGAACCAGGCCGAGATGCCGGGGCCGGTGGCGATCGCCTGCCAGATCTGTTCCGGCGTGCCGGGAAGTTCGACCTCGAACTCGATGGACCGGCGACCGGATGCTTCCTTCCTGATGCTCATTGGGACTCCTGGGGCTTGGACGGCTGGGGGAGGGGATGGGCCACGATCACGAGGCGATGCGCGCGGCCGCCCGGCGCGTCGGCATCGTGATACTTCGCGACGAGCGTCGCGATGGCGTCGGTCAGTTCGTGCGTGAATGCGGCGCGCTGCTCGGCCGAGCGGAAGCGGACCTCGGTGTCCACCGCGAGCGTCGCGAGTCGCTTGCCGGTGGTCCGGGCGCGCCGCACCAGGGCGCCGACTTCGCGGACGAGCCGTGCGCCGAGCGCGACGAGGTAGTTCGCGGAGAGCCGGTCGACCTCGCGCGCCGGATCGGCGCCGACGCGTCCCATGGCGGCGGGTGACACCACGTACGACGTGGCGGTCGCGACGAGCAGCCGCTCGGTGAGGCCACCCCACATGCGCTCGTCGGCCAGCTGCACGAGGCCGTGCGCCTCGAGCGCGTGGAGGTGGTAGTTGACCTTCTGTCGCGTCAGGCCGACGCGCGAGGCGAGCGTGGCGGCCGAGGCGGGCTCGGCGAGCTCGGCGAGCAGGCGGCTGCGCACCGGCTCGAGCGCGACCGTCGCCGCCGCGGGATCCTCGATGACGTGGATGTCGGGCATGGGGGGATGGTAGCCTTGACAAGATTTCTTGTCAAGGCCCGCTTTCCCCTCAGCCCACCGTCACCCCTTCTTCGTCCGCTTCCCCTTCGCGCTGCCGGCGCCCGTGCGAAACACCAGCCGGCCCCGGCCGTCGCGCGCCAGCGGCACCTTCGCACCCGCCACCGCCGATGCGATGAGCGCCTCGACGTCCGGATGCGACACGCGGCGCGCCGACTCCAGGGTCAGGAAGCGCACCGCCTTGCCCGTGCCCTGGAGCAGCCGCTTCGGATCCTCCACCTGCCGCCACTGGTTGAAGTAGAGGTCCACGCGATCGTCGCGCGCCTACAGCGCGAGGATCCCGTCGATGCCGTGCTCGCCCGGCGCGTACGCGATCACCACCGACGCCGCGTAGTCGTACACCAGCTCGTTGGCCGTCGGAAGGCGCTTGCGAAGTGCCGCGCGGATGGCGCGGACGAGCTTCTGGTGCGCGGGGGTGAAGCGCGCGAAGTACGCGCGCAGCTGCGCTTCGGGGGTGACGGTCATCGCGCGCGCGCGGCCAGCACCGCCTGGTCGAGCACGTAGGCCTGGATGAGTCGCACCTGCGCCGACGTCAGGTCCTTCGCGAACGACGGCATGCCGAGCGCGCGCCGCGCGCCGCCCAAGACGATCGAGTCGATGGTGGCGTGCACGGCGGGGCTCGTGCGACGCAGGTCGGGCACCGCGCCCCCCTTCACCAGGTTCGACGTGAAGCTGTGGCACCGGCTGCAGTACGACGTGAACAGCGCGCCCCCCTCGAGAATCTCTGCCTTCGACGCCGCGACCTTGTACGTGGGTACAGGCACCGGTCCGCGCGGCGCCATGGGGGGCGGCAGCGCGGCGGTGCCGCCGAGCGTGAACACCAGCACGCGCCCCGGCCCGGCACGCGCGGCAGCGTCGGAGTAGAGGGCGGGCGGTCCGCTCAGCACGGCCACGTACTGCGTGTCCCCTACGGCGTACGTCATCGGTCCGGCCGCGAACCCCACGCCGGCGTCGAACTGCCACAGCCGCTGGCCGTCCGTGGCGCGATAGGCGGCGAAGATGCCGTCCACGCGTCCCTGGAAGACGACGTTGCCGGCGGTGCTGAGCGTGCCGCCGCTCCGCACCACCGGATGCGGCACCCGCCAGACTTCGCGCCCCGTCGCGGGATTCCACGCGATGAGCCGGCCGTGGGGATTGGCGAGGAGCGACTGCGCCAGCCGGGGGCCCCGATAGCGCGGGTCGCGCCCGAGCGTGCGATCCGTCGGCGTGAGCACGAACGCGGGGTCCACCGCGTGAAAGTCCGTGCCTTCGTCCACGACGCCAAGGTAGGCAAGCCCCGTGGACGGATCGAACGACACCGGGTTCCAGTTGTGCGCGCCGAAGTTGGCGGGGGTGACCACGGTGGCGGACGTCGACGTGGCGATCGTCGACGAGTCCACGATCGGGCGACCCGTGGAGTCGATCCCATTGGCCCACGTCATCGTGGCGTACGGCGTGGCCGAGATGAGGGCGCCCGTCGCGCGATCGATGACGTAGAAGAAGGCGTTCTTGTTGGCCTGCATGAGCACGCGGCGCTTCACGCCGGCGATCGTGAGGTCGGCGAGCACGATCGGTTGCGTGGCGTCGTAGTCCCACGCGTCGCCAGGGGTCGTCTGGTAGTGCCACGCGACCTCGCCCGTCTTCGCGCGCAGCGCGACGATGGACGCACCGTAGAGGTTGTCACCCACGCTCGTGCCGCGCAGCTCCGGGTACCACGGCGACGGGTTGCCGGTGCCGACGTACACGAGGTCGAGCTCCGGATCGTACACGATCGGGTCCCACGGACTCGCGCCACCGCCCCCCTTCCACCACTGGCCCGACCAGGTCGACGCCGCGCGCTTGAGCGCCTCCGACTCGAAGGGCTTGGCCGGATCGCCCGGGACCATGTAGGTGCGCCACGCCAGCGCCCCCGTCATCGCGTCGTACGCCGACACGTAGCCGCGCACCGCGTACTCGGACCCCGCGTTGCCGATGATCACGCGGCCGCCGGCGATGCGCGGCGCGCCGGTGATCGAGTAGGGGGAGTCCACCGGCGTGGTCTGCACGCTCCACACCGGGGTGCCCGTGCGCTCGTCGAGGGCGACGAGGCGGCCATCCATCGTGCCGACGTACACGCGGCCGCGGTAGAGCGCCACGCCGCGATTGACCACGCCGCAGCACATCAACTTGTCGTGGTCGCGGCGCGCCTGCGGGTCGTAGCGCCACTTGAGCGCCCCCGTGCGCGCGTCGAGCGCGTAGACCATGCTCCACGTGCCCGTGAGGTACATGACGCCATCCTTCACGAGCGGCGTCGCCTCGAGCCCGTGCAACGTCTGCAGGTCCACCGTCCACGCGAGGCCCAGCCGTGCGACGGACGTGTCGTTGACCTGCCGAAGCGGGCTGTGGCGTTGCTCGCTGTAGGTGCGACCGTACGACAGCCAGTTGGCGGTGTCGGCGTCGGCGGCGCGCAGGGTGGCGTCGGTCACCTCGTGGGTCGGCGTGCAGGCGGCGAGTGCAGCGGCCGCGACGAGGCTGGCGAGCGCGCGAGTGCGCAAGCGTCGTGCCGGGCTTGCGCTCGGCGGGATCGTGCGAGGTGAGATCACGTCAGCCCTCACGGCCGCTTGTTCGGGTTGATCCGTCCCTGGTGGCACAGCGTGCAGTTGATCGCGCGGCGGTCGGGCGGCTGCGTCGCGAGGTTCTGCATCGCCATCAGCTGCGTGTTGATGCTCCGGTGCATCACCTGCATCTCGCGCGCGGCGCGCTTTGGGCGCTTCTCCTCGCTCGCGAAGTTCGAGACGTCATGGCAGTACGCGCATCGCACGCCGAGCGCGTTGGCGTAGCCGATGCTCATGATCGTGAGGAAGGTGCGCGCGTTGACGTCCTTGAGCCAGCGCACGTCCTCGAACACCTCCGCCGCGGGCTTCGACTCCTGGCCGGCGATGGCGCGCAGCACGCTGTCGACCACCAGCGCGTTCGCGGCGCGAATGGCGGCCACGGAGTCGGGAAGCGTTCCCCCGGGCGCGGCCGCCGGCGCGGGCGATGCCGCGCTCGACGCCGCGGCGGGCGTGGGGCCGGCCCGGCAGGAGAGCGTGGCACCCAACAGCACGGCGGCGATGGCGTGGCGCATGAGCGGCTCTCGCGAGGGAGACGGGGAGAACATACCCCCGATTCGGCGTGCCCGTGCCGCGGGACCCGTCCGCGGGCGTCCGCCCACTACTTCAGCTGCTGCGCCAGCCCGATCAGCACGCCCTCGGGCCCGCGGATGTAGCACAGGCGATACACGTCCTCGTACTGCACCACCTCGCCGACGAGCTGCGCGCCGAGCGGACGCAGCCGCGCGAGCACGTCGTCGAGGTCGTCCACGGCGAACATCACGCGCAGGTAGCCCAGCGCATTGACGGGCGCCGTGCGGTGGTCGGCGACGACCGGCGGCGAGAGGAAGCGCGAGAGTTCGAGCTTGCCGTGACCGTCGGGGGTGACCATCATCGCGATCTCGACCTGCTGGTTGCCGAGGCCGGTGATGCGGCCGGCCCACGCGCCCTCGATCATGGCGCGTCCCTGCAGCGTGAGGCCCAGTTCGGTGAAGAAGGCGATGGCGTCGTCGAGCGATTCCACGACGATGCCGACGTTGTCCATCCGCTGCACGGTCATGCGGGCGCGCTCCAGCGCGAGGGGAAGCCGTGGGGAGCGCCCGTCGCGCTCGTGACGCGCACGACGAGCCGTTCGCCCGTCAACGCCGGGTCAAGGTAACCCGCGCAAACGGTCGCCGGACCCCCGCGCTGTCGTTGTCCATGTGCCACGCCCACGACCGATGCGCGCGGTCGTACACGAACGTGGTGTGGAAGCTCGTCGTCGCGGTGTAGCGGAAGAGGAACGGCAGGGAATCGCCGGCCACCATGCCGCGCCCGATCCCCGCGTCCTCGAACGCGCTCACGCCGGTGTTGTCGAGCCACAGGCACGCGAACTCGCCCGTCTTGGGGTCGCGCGTGAAGGTGACCACCGCCTCGTAGGCCGGCGCGCCCGCGGCCGTCCGCTCGCGCGAGACCTCGTGCATCTGCAGGTAGCCGCGATTGAGCATCCACGAGAAGGTGACGTCGTGGACCGTGGGCCGGCGCGCGATCGTGCCCCGCAGCACCCATCGCCCCGCGAGGCGCGCGAGCACCGAGTCGGGGGGGAGGGACTGCGCCCGGAGCGGGCTCGCCAGGAGGACGAGGAGCAGGGCACGGAGGAGGACGCGCATCGGCATGGGGCTCCGGGGGGACGGGTGGACGTCGCTACGTACGCAGGATCTTCTCCATCGGCCGCCCCTTCGCCACCTCGTCCACCAACTTGTCGAGGTAGCGGATCTTGCGCATCAGCGGGTTCTCGATGGTCTCGATCCGGACGCCGCAGATGACGCCGGTGATCTTCCCGGCGTTCGGGTGCAGCTTCGGCGCCTCGGTGAAGAAGGTCTCGATGTCCGCCTTGCGTTCGATCTGCCTGGCCAGGGCACGCGGCGTGTACCCGGTGAGCCAGCAGATCACCGCGTCCACGTCCTCGCGCCGGCGGCCCTTGCTCTCGGCCTTCCGGACGTAGTGCGGATAGACGCTCGCGAAGGCGGTGGTGAAGATGCGGTGCTTCGTCATGCCGGCACGCACCGCACGCGCACCGCATCCTCGCCGATGCGCTCGCTGGCGATGATGCGGAGCGGCGGTCGCGCCCCCGCGAAGAACCGCTTGCCGCCGCCCAGCACGAACGGCCGGTAGTAGAGGCGGAATTCGTCTATGAGCCCGAGCGCCGTGAGGCTCGACGCCAGCGACGGGCCGGCGACGTCGATCATCCCCTGGACGTCGCGCTTGAGTCCGCGCACGAACGCCTCGAGACCGTCACGGACGAGCGTCGCGTTGGGCCCGACCGACGTGAGCGTGCGCGAGACGACCCACTTGGGCACGGCGCGCCACGCGGCCGCGAACGCGTGGTCGTCCGCGTCCCACCCGGGCTGATCCACGTCCCAGTAACGCATCAGTTCGTAGATCCGTCGTCCGTAGAGCGCGCCGGCCACGCGGCGCACGTGCTCGGTGAAGTGGCGGCCCAGCGCCGCGCCGGGGGGCGGCAACACCACGCGGCCCTCGGCGTCGTCCACGTAGCCATCGAGCGACTGCATCATGCCGAAGACGAGCGTGCTCACGGTCCGCCCGCCGCGCGGTAGCCCCAGAACAGCCCCGACGGGAACGACGCGAGCCGCACCGAGTTGTGGTTCTCGCCGCGGTACACGGCGTACCGATGGCGCACGTGCAGCAGCATGATGTCGCCTGCGGGACCGAGGTGACCTGCCCACCCGAGCGAGGAACGATGCGGCCCGCGAGCCGCGTCGTCCAGCCCGCGGAGCGCCGGCAGCGCGCAGGTCAGCACGCGCCCGCCGGGTCCCCGCTCGGGACCTCGCGCCCCACGCTGGCGCGGGGTCCTGCGCCCGCTACCGGCGCCGCCTCCGCAGCAGGTGGACCAGCGCCAGCCCCGAGGCCACGAGCACCGGCGTCGCGGGCTCCGGCACCGTGGTGTCGATCGGCGGCGCGACGTAGTCGCCCGTGTAGATCCGCATCTCGTAGATCCCGTCGGTTTGTCCGCCCGCGCTCAGGTACGATGGACGACCGTTCGCACCGAAGATGACGCCGGCCGTCGCCGAGAGATCGCTGTCGATGAAGAACGATCCGTCAGTCACGCCATCCATCGGTGCCCACGGATCGCCCAGCCAGCCCCCCTTCACCACGTCGAGGGAGCACCGGTCGCTGCCGAAGTAGCTCGCGCCGAGATAGGTGCACGACCCCGCCCCGCAGGCCTGCCACGAGTTGTAGTTCCCGGCATAGACGCTGCAGGCGTCGCGCGTGCCGTTGACGCCATCGGCCATGGCGGACGCGGAGACGCTGCCCACCAGGGCACCGGGACCGCTGGCCGTGTTCGCGAGGAAACCGTAGCGGTTGGTGACCGACGCCGATCCGCAGGATGTGCTCGACGGCGTCTGGCAGTTCACGTAGGCATAGGCCATGTCGCCGAACACGCTCCCGGTGCCGAGCCCCTGCGCGAACACGCTGTCGATCTGCTTGCCCGCCGCCGCCGCGAGGCTCAGCGAGGCGGTCATGCGGTAGGAGAAGTCGGTCGCGTTCGACGCGCTCACGAGCAGGTCGAAGTTCTGGTAGGTGCCGGCGACCGGGTTCGGATAGTTGGTGTTGTGCACGTACGCACCCGTCCCCAGCCATGCCTCGAGCCGGAGCCGCGTGTAGCCGTTCTGCGCGAAGAACAGCACGCGGAAGTCGGTCGGGACGAGGGAGGACGGCGTCACCGGCGTCGCCAGAAAGCTCGCCGACGAGAAGGTGATCCCCGAGAACGTGCACGGCGTGAAGTTGCTCAACTTGACCCCGTTCACGCACGCCTGCTGGCCCTGCACCGGGCCGGCCACCAGCGCCAGCGCCACTCCGGTCGCGCATACGATCTTTCGCATTGACCGCTCTCCCTGGATGATGAAGCCCTTCGCCATTGCCGCCGTGTTGGCAGCAATTCGAGTGCCCGTCGAGGGGGTCACGGCGCGATCGCAGACGCCGTCGTGAAGGGGTCATCACGCCCGCGCTGCGCGGTCGCCAGCCCTTACGCCTGTCCTTAGGTGGGCCTTAAAAGGCCGATCTGGCGGCGCGTTTGCACGCGGCTCCCTGACACGGGCACGCCGCGGCGCAACTCCGCGCGCGGAGCGGGTGGAACGGCCGAGCTCCCGCGCGCACCGTCTGTGGATGCCATGCGACGCGATTGTTGCGGTGTCGCGACAGCCCGCTTCCCGTGGCGACCACGCGCAGCCGCCGTCGCGCAGCGACGAGGAACGACGTGCCGCCGCCGAGCATGAACGGCGTCGCGACGCCCTGCGCGCCGTCGCGGTGCGGTGCCGGCTGCCTACGGCGTCGCGTCCAGGAAGTCGTTCACCATCGGCACGATGAGGGACATGCGCTGCATCAGCGTCACGTGCGTCGTGTTGGGCAGGATGGCCAGGCGCGACGCGGTGCGTGGCCCCATGTCGCCGTGCGTCTCGCCCCCCTTGAGTCGGAACATCTCCGCGACGTGGGCGAGCCGCACGCCGTCGGCGTCCCCGTGGATGAAGAACATGGGCGCCGGGGTGGCCCTGAGCTTCTCGGCGCTGAACTCGTTTCCGGAGCCGCCCGAGCTGACGAGGTGCTTCACGAACTTCGGGAAGTCGTCGGGCGTCGGGCTCAGGCGCTTGTACTCGGTCTCGAGGGGGGTGCCCTTGAAGGCCTCCGCCGTAAGCTTGGGGATCGAGGCGCGCGCGGCGGCGAGCATGCCGTCACTCCGGAACGTGCTCGAGATGATGACCGCCTTGCGCACCTGGTCCGGATGGCGGACCGCGCACTGCAGCGCCACGCCGCCCCCCATGCTGTAGCCCAGCACGTCCGCCCGCGGGATCTTGAGGTACGCGAGCAGCGCGGCCACGTCGTCGGCGAGATTGGCGGCCGTCATCGCGCGCGGGATGTCCGCCGTGCGCCCATGCCCCTGCATCTCGACGGCGATGACCTGGCGCGTCTTCGCGAGCTCGGCGATCCACCCGTCCCAGTTGTTGGTGATCGTCATGAACGCGCCATGCAGCAACACCACCGGCGCGCCGCTGCCGTGCACTTCGTAGTACATCTTGAGGCCGTTGACGGACGCGTAGCCCGTTGTCGGCTGCGGCTGCGCCGCCGCGGCGTTCGTGATGAGCGTCATGCAGAGGCACGCGGTGGTCCACGCGGCGGCCCCGCGCCCAGTCGGGCGCCGGCCGGATGCGCGCGCGGTGTGGAGTGGTGGCGTCATGCCGTCCCCTTGCCTGAACCCAGGCTGCCCAGCAGCTCGTCGAGCTGGTCGAGTGATTCGGGCAGCGCGTGCGTCGAGCCGTTCTCGAGCGCGTGGCTCGTGGGGTAGTGATCGTGCACGACCACCACCGTCTGGCCGGCGGACTCCGTGAACGTCACCGTCGTGATGGTGAGGCCGCCGTCGTCTTCCTCGTTGGTCCACACGAGGCGCGCGTGGGGCACCACCTCGGTGTACGTGCCGAAGAACTCCACCGTCGAGTCGCCGTGGGGAAAGACCAGGCGATACCGCCCCCCGACGCGCGCGTCCATCTCGCACGACAGGAGCGTCAGCCCGAACGACTTGGGCACCCACCACCGCTTGAACAGGTCGGCCTTGGTCCACGCGTCGTAGACGAGGCGCGCCGGGCCGTTGACGGTGCGCGTGACGACGAGGTCGAGCTCGGACGTCCGCTCCACCTTCGCCTGCGGCTTGGTGCGCTGGGCCTCACTTGCGCTTCTGTCTTCCATCGGCTGCCTCCTTCCGTTGTAGGTCCGCCACCACGTCGTCCAGTTGGTCGAAGCGGGCATTCCAGAGTTGTCGGTACCGCTCGATCCATGCCGCCTCGTCCTCAAGTCCACGGCGGCCGAGCCGGCAGGTGCGCACCCGCCCGACCTTCTCCGTCGCGACGAGTCCCGCCCGCTCCAGCACGCTCACGTGCTTCTTCATGCCCGTGAGCGTCATCCGGAACGACTCGGCCAGGTCCGTGATCGACGCGTCGGTGCGCCCGCGGTGCTCCAGCACGCCGCGCCGAGTGGCATCCGAGAGCGCGGCGAACGTGGCGTCGTAGTGCGCACGGGAAAACTGAACCATGTGGTTCAGTATATGGGTGCCGGGGAGCGCGCGCAAGGGCATGCGGGAGAGGGGCCCGAGCCGGCCGAGTCCTGCCGCGAGCGGGGCGCACCCCGCCGCCGGGTCACCGTCCGAGCGCCGGCCAACCGTCCAGGGGCAGCGCCGCCGCCATCAGCACGAGCCATCGCCCTGCCGTTCGCGTGTGCATGTCACCACTCTGCGAACTGGTGGGTGGACGGCCGGTCATCGCGGATACGCCTTCCGCATCCACTTCAGCGCCTCGGGCAGCGTCTGCCCGATCACCCTGGAACTGCAGTGCGTCGCGCCCAGCGCGAACACGAAGCGGTGGGCGTACCCGCCGTCCTCGAGCGCGCGGCGCGCCGCGTCATGTCACTTCGGCGCTGGAGGAGGGGCGTCGGTATTCCACATGTTCGCCTTGATCTTCCAGCGGCCGTTGATCGGCGTCCAGACGTTGAGGTACTTCCCGCGCTCGGTCACGTGGTCGGGACCGTAGGTCACGGAGTAAGTGCCGGCGTCCACCACGACCTCCGCGTTCCCGTAGAAGTCGGTGGTCTCCTCGCGAAACGCCGTGACGCCGGCCTTGAGGTACTCCACGGTGAAGGCGTGCAGTGCCGGGAGGCCGGTCACGGCGGCGGCACCGGGCGGATACGACTTGGCGTCCGGCGCGAACATCGAGTCGATGGTGGCGATGTCGCCCGCGACGTGCGCCGCTGTGAAGCGCTCGTTCTGCTGCGCGATGACACGACGCGTGGCGTCGAGATCGAAGGGCGCGCGCTCGGCGCGCGAGGTCGCGGGCGCCGGACCACCGCACGCGCCCGCGAGAATGGCGGCCAGCAGGAACGTGCGGACAACGGTGAACCGAGGCATCGGGGCCATCCCATGGATTGTACAGGTGGTGCGCATGCCTCCTGAACGCGGCGGCAGCGGACGAGCATGCCGCGTTCAGCCGCGGGGGCGCGTACAAGGTGACGATCCGAGGAGCGGAACGATGCGGGTTGACCGGGCCACCGTCACGCCGGCGCCGACGTGGACCCGACGAACTGCTGGCGCGTGTCGTCCCACGCGAAGCATGACCGGACGGACTCGAAGGCGACCACGATCGCGGCCCGACGGCTGGCCTCGGTGTAGTCCACGCCGGACGTGGCCGAGGCGTTGAGGTCGGCGGCGGCGGTGTTGACGGCGTTGTCGACCACGCGTCCGATCGCGCCGCCCAGCATGCCGGAGATCAGTCGCGCCACGCCGTAGATCACCTCGGACGCGATGCTGCGCTTGACGCTCGCGCCCACGCGGCCGGCCATCGAGGCGTCCGCGGCCATGGTGGCCGTGGAGGTGCCGATGATGCGCCCCGTGCTGGGACACTTCCACCGCACCTCCACCTGCGCGTCGGTGACGTTCACCTGGTCGATGTTCGGGGCGATCGTGTCGTACGAGATCGGGTTCATTGGACGGACCTCACCCCATGATGCGCGCGTTGCCCGGGTCGCACCGAGCGCCTCCACCAGATGCCCTTGCGCCGGCAGCACCCGTGGCGACGCTCGCGACCCTGTGATGCGCCGCGCGGCGGCTCCGGAAAGGTGCGACCGGTCGGCGCCCGGAGCAAACGGGCGGACGCGGGCAAGGCGCCGGCATTGACGCGGGCTCCGGGGGGAGCCATGGTTGACTCCCCCTGCACTCCAGTCACGGAATGATCGCGTGAGACTTTCACGATTCGTGCTCGCCGCCACGCTCGCCGTGGTCAGCGTCGACACTCGGGCGGCGTTCGCGTCGGCCAGGGAGTAGCGTGACGATGCGGGCCGCGCGCCCGGCGGCCCGCTTCACGGGCGCGCTCGGCCGTCACCTCCATGGATAGTCCGGACGTGCTGGCCGGCGCGCGCCAGGCCGCGTCCGTCATCGTGCTGCGCGATCGTGCCGGCGAGGGCATCGAGGTGCTGATGCTTCGGCGCGCCGAACGTGACGGCGATGCATGGAGTGTCTTTGCGCTCGACGCGACGGCCGACCAGCTCGCGCGCGCGTACGCCGACTGGCGCGGGCCCATGCAGCGCGGCGAGCGGACGCTCGCGGCGATGTGCGAGGCGCTCGCCCTGCGGCTCGACCTGCGCGGGTGGGAGCTGATCAGCCATTGGCTCACCCCCCTCGGCAACGCCCGCCGGTTCGACACGCGCTTCTTCGTGGCACGCGAGCCGGATGGGCAGCGCGCGGTGGCCGACCTGGGCGAGGCACAGCAGGTGATGTGGCTCTCGCCGCGCGAGGCCCTCGATCCGGCCACGGCCCTCAAGCTCGTGCCCGTGACGCGCGAGGTGCTGACGCTGCTCACGCGATTCCGATCAGTGGACGACGCGCTCGCATACGCGCGCGCGCTCCCCGCGGTCGATCGCATCCTGCCGCGGCGCACGCGCACCACGGCGGGCGCGAGCTTCGTGCTGCCCGGCGACGCGGCGCATGACGAGGTCGCGCACCTCGACCCGGCAGGCGACGGTCGCGCGTGGAGCGACCTGCTCGCTGGTCGCGCCGTGCAACTCTCCGCGCGCCTCATCCGCGTGACCGCCCCCAACGCCGGCCTCATGACCGGCGCCGGCACCAACAGCTATCTCGTGGGCGATCCGGAGGTCAATCGGTGGACCGTCGTCGATCCGGGCGAGGACGACGACGCGCATCTCGACGCGCTCGTGCGCGCGGCGCCGGGGCCGATCGAGCGGATACTCGTCACCCACACGCATCCCGATCATTCGCCGGGCGCCGCGCCCCTCGCGCGACGGACCGGCGCGCCGGTGCTCGGCATGCGTCCACGCCACGTCGAGCATCAGGACACGGCCTTCGCACCGGATGCCGAGCCCGCCCACGGCGATGTCATCACGCTCGGGCCCTCGACCACGCTGCGCGTGCTCCACACGCCGGGGCATGCGTCGAATCACCTGTCATTCCTGCTCGTCGAGGAGCGCACCCTGCTCGCCGGCGACCATGTCATGCAGGGCGGCACCGTGATCATCGACCCGCCCGACGGCGACATGGCGGCGTATCTCGCCTCGCTCGAGGCGATGCGTGCACTGGAGCTCGACTGGATCGCGCCGGGGCACGGCTTTCTCATCGCGCGGCCCGACGCGGTGCTGCAGGGGATCATCCGGCATCGCCTCGAGCGCGAGGCGAAGGTCATCGCGGCGCTGGGTACCGTGGCGGACGCAACGCTCGAGCAGCTGGTGGCCGTCGCGTACGCCGACACGCCGCGGGCCCTGTACCCGCTCGCGCAGCGCTCGCTGCTGGCGCACCTGCTCAAGCTCGAGCGCGAGGGACGGGCGCGTTGCGCGGATGAGTTGTGGTCGGTGGTGGCGTAGGCGCCGGCACGACGCAGGCCGGGCGTGGCCTACCAGGCGCCCGGCAGGGTCTGGGCGATCGGGAACGGACCCTTCGCCTGCGGACCGAAGAAGAAGCGGAGCGCCATGGAACTGGTCCAGCCTTCACGGCCGTCGAGCGTGGAGTACTCCGCGCCGCTCATGACCTTGATGCGGTGCCTGGCGACGTAGTAGTTGAAGCCGAGGTAGCCGGCCTGGTAGTGGTCGCCCGTGTTGAGGCCGACGGTCCGCTCGTAGCGGCGCTGGGCACGGATGCCGCCGGCTTCATCTGCCGCGGCCAACTGGTAGCGGCCCACCAGCTGAAGCGTGTTCGTGAGGAAGACGCCGGGCTGGAGGTTGATGCCGTGCACGCTGCCGCGGGTGCCGCCGAGGCCGGAGGTCGCTTCGGTGACGAGCGAGTACGAACCGTCCGTGAGGATCAGCGCGGCGGAGAGGCCGTGCCGGAACCGGTTCATGTAGTTCGCCTGGGCATCGGCCTCGCTGTAGAGGTAGCTCAGGTACAGCGAGGCGTTGTCCGTGCCGAGGCGCCGGTCGAGGTCCCAGGTCGTGGCGGCGATGTAGCTGAAGCCGGAGTTGAAATTGGTGAAGGCATTGCCCATGTCGGGGCCGGTGGCGTTGGAGAACACGCCGGTGTAGTAGTTGACGGCACCGAGCCGGCCGCTGAGGGTCACGGCGGGCGTGTAGTCCAGCGTGAACATGTTGGTGAGCATCGCCCGCTCCAGGTAGTTGATGTAGCGACTGGAAACGTTGCGGTCGAAGGTGAAGCGATGCTTCTGCTGGCCGACGGTGAGGTTGAGCGCGTCGCTGAAGGACCACTGCGTCCAGAGTTCGGTGAAGCCATTGTAGACGGGCTCCAGGTCCGCACCGCTGACCATCTGGGCGTGCAGCGTGAGGGCGCTGAAGAACTTGCCCTGGAAGCCCACGCGCAGGCGGCGGTGCTCGAACCGCGAGGCGTATTGGCCGGTGCTGCCGTCCGACGAGTGCTGCTGGCCGTGGTAGCGGCCGAGCAGCCAGAACTCCTGGACGACCGGATTGTCCCTGTTGGAATAGACGCGGCCCAGGTTCTCGATCTGTTCCCCAAGCGTGGCGGACTTCGCGGAAGCCCCTTCGGACGCGAGCGACGGAACACCGGCGACGCTCTGGCCGCGACTGGTCAGCGGGAGCAGCGCCAGTCCGAGGACGGTGACGATGGCACCGCGGAGGATGGTGGGCGAGGACATGGGGTGGAGAACCGTTTCGAGTAGCCGAGGATTCTCGATTTCCGGCTTCCTGGTCGCAATCCCGTCACCCGCCTGAACGCGTCCTGTGACGGATTCGTGACGGTCTGCCACCGACCCCGCCTGGCGGTCGCCCACCGGCCATCGTGTCGGCGATCTCCGCTACCGCGCACGCTCCACGCCGGCACCTGCACGCGCGCGCATTGAGCGCCCCAGGCCGTCGCCGTGCGTGCTCCCGCCATCCCGTCGGAGCGCGCCCGGGCACGGCTTTCTCATCGCGCGGCCCGGCGCGGTGGTGCAGGGGATCATCCGGCATCGCCTGGAGCGCGAGGCGAAGGTCATCGCGGCGCTACGCAGCCATGCGAGGGCGACGATCGAGCAGCTGGTGCCGGTCGCGTATGCCGACACGCCGCCGGCCCTGTACCCGCTCGCGCAGCGCTCGCTGCTCGCGCACCTGATCAAGCTCGAGGGAGAGGGGCGAGCGCGTCGCGCGGATGAGCGGTGGTCCCTGGTGGTCTAGTCGCCGCCAGCTGGCGCGCATCGTGCGCCGGGCCGACTTCCGAACTCAGGGTCGCATGAGACCGCCGATGACCTCGCGCAGATCGCGCAGGACTTCGTCCGGCGTGCGCCGAAGCAATTCGTCCGGCGAGTGGTGCTGGGCCAGCGTCGCGACAATCGTGTCGCCGGCCCAGTACGCAAAGCGTGCCGGGATCTCCGAGGGGCGCCCCCCGAGGAAGAACCAGTCGCCGTACCGGCGAACGTCCGTGGAGGTCAGCTCAGCGTTCAGCACCGGCCAGAGTCGTGCGGCCGCGGCCGGCGCGGCCGCCGCCAGCTCGTTGCTCAGCAACCGCGCACCGAGAGGACGTCCCGGCGCGACGCGCCCGCTCACCCACGTGGCCAACCCTTCGGCGAAGACGCTGGCGTACAGCGGGCTCGGTTGGCGCCGCAGCGCGTCCTCGACCAGGCCGTACAGGACGGGATTCCGCCGTGCGTGCACCACGTGCACCAGTTCATGGCCGATCAGCATGAGTGGATCGGCGACGGAGGCGTCCACGATGGTGTGCACGTCGGGGCCGAGGAAGAGCGTGGTGCGGCCCTGCAGGCGTCGCACGGTCCCGTTGCTCATGAACCCCACGCCGACCACCACGTCGATGGTGTCGCGCGCCATCGAGGGAAAGATTCGCGTCAGGCGCGCGACGGCCTCGGGAATGGCCGCGGTGATCTGACGGGAGAGCACGAGCGCCGAATCTTCACGCGGCGCGAGCCACGTGAGGAACTCGGTGAGGGCCCGATCGGTCGGAACCGGAAAGACCGGACCGAACACGTCGGGATGCGCGGCCAGGTACACGCGGCGATAGAGCGCCGCCCGCTCGGCCTGCGGCAGGCTGCGCGCGGCGCCGCGCCACTGCTCGAACGTGGGGATCAGCGAGCGGACGCGGACGAGAGCGGCCGCCGGCGCGTCCGTGCGCGGAGGCGATGCCGCGCGCGTGCAGCCGCCGGCCACGAGGAGCACCACCGTTCCGGCGATGCACGTGCGAGCACGGACCTGCCACAGGCGCAAGCGCCTCGAGGCTTCGTCCCGCCATGGATGCGCGGCGTCACCGCGCGCGAGCGATGCTCCGGCTGTCATGGAGGAGATACTACGCGACGTGCGCCCGTCGGTACAGCCGGCGGTCGTGCATCCGGCGTCGCGCCCTCGCCGCCGCCGTCTCCTACGGCACCACCTGCGCCTTCGGCGGAGCCTTCCCGACCGCCCCGATGCCGGCGTCCGAGAGCTTCCGGTTGAGCGCCGGGATGTCCTCGTTCACGATCGCGTCGGAGCGTGCCTTGAGGGCCGCCCACTGCTTGTCGAGTTCCGCCCGACGCTCCTTGGCCGGCTGGTTCACCTGCGGCCGCTCGCTCTCGGTCTGGTTGAGCAGGAAGATGTAGTGCGCGGTGAACCGCTGCGGGAAGTTCTCCACGTCGTCGTAGACCTTCGTGCGACGCTGGATCATCTCCTCGTCCCACGCCTTGAGCTTCGCGAGGAGTGCGTCGCCATCGCGCTTGAGGCCGGCGTAGGCGTCGCCGGCGGGCAGGTCCGCGAGCACCGAGGTCAGTCGCTCCTGCAGCGGCTGCAGCCGGTTCACGGTCTCGTGCATCTGCGTGAGCTCGCGCTCCATCGCGGACATGAAGCCATCGTACTCCGCGTACGCGGCGGCATCCATCGCGTACAGCGGGTTGGCGAGGATCGCGGCCTCGGTCGTGACGGTCCGGCCGCCCGCCGACAGCGAGAACCGGTACGTCCCCGGCGACCCCTTGTGCCCGCGATAGCTCGCTTCCATGTGGACGCCGGGTACGCCCGGTATGGTCGCATGCCGGAGATCCCACACGATCCGGTTGATCCCCGTGGCGGTGGGGAGCACCGGGTCGCTCGGCGGCGCGCTCGCCCACTTCTTCACGGTCGTGTCCGCGTTTGACGAATAGCGCCGCACCAGCGCGCCCGCGGCGTCGCGCACCTCGAGCGTCACGCTGTCGGTCTTTTCGAGCTTGGGCAGCCGGTAGTAGAGCACGATGCCGGACGCCGGGTTCACCCCCCGGGTCAGGTTGGCGCCGGTGAACGATTCGTTCGACTCGTCGAGTTCGCTGCCGCTGTTCGTCAGTACGGCGTCGGCGGGACGGAACAGTGCGAGGTCGGTGGCATCAGCGCGATACTGCCGGAGCAGCGCCAGGTCGTCGAGCACCCAGATGCCGCGGCCCGCGGTGGACGCGATCAGGTTGCCGCGATGGACCCGCAAGTCGGTGATCGGCGTGACGGGCAGGTTGCGCTGGAACGGCGACCAGTCCTTGCCGCCGTTCCATGAGACGTAGAGGCCCGTTTCCGTGCCGGCGAACAGCAGGTCCCGCCGCACGTCGTCTTCACGCACCACGCGGGTGAATGCATTCGGCGCGATGCCCGCATTGATGCGCGTCCACGTCTGCCCGTAGTCCGTGGTCTTGTAGAGACCGGGCGTCTGGTCGTTGAACTTGTAGCGCGTCGTCGCGATGTACGCCGTCCCCTTGTCGTGCGGTGACACCTCGATCGCGTTGACGAGGCACTCGGCGAGTCCCTTGGGCGTGACGTTTTTCCACGTGGCGCCGCCGTCGCGCGTCAGGTGGACCAGCCCGTCGACGCTTCCCGTCCAGATCACCCCCTTCTCGTGGGGCGACTCCGCCACGTACGTGAGCACGCCGTAGGTCTCGGCGCCCACCCCTTCATTGATATAGGGGACGCCGGCCTTGCCCTGCTTCTCCTTCTCGTTTCGCGTCAGGTCGGGCGACACTTCCTTCCACGTCTTGCCCATGTCGCTCGTCTTGAGCAGCACCTGCGCGCCATGATAGAAGGTGTTCGGCTCGTGCCTGCTCCAGATGATCGGCGCGTTCCAGTCGTAGCGGTACTTCATGTCCTTCGCGTCCATGCTCTGGTACTGGATCGGCGCCGCCATGATGTTCGCGCCCACCCGCGCCTTGGTGTCCAGCACCTCGATCGTGCCCGCGTAGCTGCCGCCGAGCACGTAGCGTGGATCGTCGGGGTTGAAGGCGAGGAACGCGCTCTCGCCGCCCGCCGACGCGCTCCAGCTCGAGGTGCCGATGCCACCGCCGGCGACATCACGGCTCGCGATCATCACCGACGAATTGTCCTGCTGCGCCGCGTAGATGCGATACGGGAACTGGTTGTCCACGTTGATCCGGTAGAACTGGCCCGTGGCCTGGTTGTTCAACGTGCTCCAGCTCTTGCCGCGGTCGAACGTGATCGCCGATCCGCCGTCGTCCGACAGGATGAAGTTGTCCGAATTGTCGGGGTTGATCCACAGGTTGTGCGTGTCGCCGTGCTGGGTCGGGATGTCCTCCCACGTCTTGCCCCCGTCATTGGAGCGCAGCGCCGGGGCGCTCAGCACGTACACGCGGTTCTCGTCCTTGGGGTCGATGAACAGCTCGATGTAGTACCAGGCGCGCTGCAGCAGGCGCGGATCGTTGGTCACCTGGCTCCAGCTCTTGCCGGCATCGGAGGACGCGTAGAGTCCGCGTGCCGGGCTGTAGGAGTCGCTCTCGATCAGCGCATACACCTTGTCGGGGTTCGAGCGGCTCACCGCGATCGCCATCTTCCCCATCTTGTCGGGGAGACCCTTGGTCATCTTCTCCCAGGTCTCCCCGCCATCGGTGGACTTGTAGAGGCCGCTCCCCGGCCCGCCGCTGATGACCTGCCACGGCCGGCGCCCATGTTCCCACATCGCGGCATACAGGATGCGCGGGTTGTGCGCATCCATGGACAGTTCGGCCGCGCCCGTCTTCTCGTCCACGAAGAGGGTGTTCTTCCACGTGGCGCCGCCATCGGTGGACTTGAACACGCCGCGCTGCCTGGTCGGGGCGTAGGGCGACCCCTGTGCCGCGACGAAGACCACGTCCGGGTTGCGCGGGTCCACGACGATGCGCGAGATCTGCCGGGAGTCGTCGAGGCCGATCTTCTTCCAGGTGCGCCCCGCATCGGTCGAGCGATAGACGCCGTCACCCGAACCGGTCATCACGCCTCGGATCGCGTGCTCCCCCATGCCGACGTACACCACGTTCGGATCCGACTCGGCGACCGCGATCGCGCCCACGGAGCCCGTCTTGAACCAGCCGTCGGAGATGTTCCGCCAGGTGATTCCCATGTTGTCCGTCTTCCACACGCCACCACCGGTAGTGCCCTGGTAGTACGTCTTCGGGTCGCCCACGACGCCCGAGGCTGCGACGGAGCGTCCGCCGCGGAACGGCCCGATGGACCGCCACTTCACCGGCTTGAAGACGCTGTCGAGGTGCGTCGCATCGGGCGCAGGCGTCGATTCGGTTGCGCGCCCCTTTGGCGTCGCGGCGCCGGAGGTCGGAGCCTGCGCGGCCGATTGGCCAAGCGGAATGGCCGCGGCCGCGAGGACGACAGCCAGCGAAAGGAATCGACGGGGCAGGGGGCGCATCACGGTGTCTCCGTTCTTGGGGTATGGACCAAGATAGTCGGATCACGCCGTCCTACCGTTTGCTCGTCGCCCGCGCGCGTGGCGTGCATGACATCACGACTCTCGGCATGCTCCGCGTGGTGACGGCCCGCGTGCAGTCACCGACCCGGAGCGACCTCCGGCCTCACGACCCGCGCGATCGCCTCCGCCTCGCGATGAGGCCGACCACGCCGAGTCCCGTGAGCAGCAGCGAGGTGGTCGCCGGCTCGGGCGCGGCGATGGCGTCGAGCTCGACCGAATCGACGCTCAGGTTCGCCCCGACATTGGCGAAGCCACCCGTGCCCGGATCGAAGTTGTTGTAGATGAACGAGCTGATGTTGGCTCCCGGCGTGAAGGCCACGGAGAATGGCTGTTCGAGGCTGGCCGGTATGAACACGCCCCCCGGCAGGTAGACCTGGAAGGACATGATGGTGGCCGTGAACAGATCCTGGTGCACGAGGGCATTGATCAGGAACCCCTGTTCGACGCCGACGCCGGCATCCCACGCGCCACCCGCGGAGCCCACGGCGCCACCAAACCAGAGCGTCTTTCCGCCAAGCGTGATGAACGCCTGAACGGGATCGGGGGTACCCCACGCCACGCCGCCGTGGAGGTGATCGCCGGTGGCGGTCGTGTTCCGGATGGGCAGCGACGTGTCGTACAGGTACGTGGCCGTGTAGCGCAGGCCGGAGAAGCTGGTACCCGGCGCAAAGATCTCGCCCGTGTTGTCGGTGCCGGTGGCCGTGCCCCGGAAGATGAGCGAGTAGTTCTGCGCCCATGCGGGGGATGCGACCGCGACCGTGGCGATGGCCAGCAGGGCGGTGAGCGATCGCCGCGTCATCATCAGTGCTCGCACAACGTGCCGCACGCCGGCTTGCACGACGATTTCGGAATCGACTCGCATGGCAATCTCCCTCCCTTCAAGCCGCATGTGTGGAAGGGCGAGGGTACGAAAGCCGGGGGGAGTTGTCAATGCTGACCGAGGCGGCGTGCCGACCATCAAGGCGCATCGCTTCGAGTGCCCTAGGGCTATGTCAGCGCATTCCTTCCACTTAGGCGATCACCAGACGGGAGCCGTCGACGTTTTCGGCATCGCGCGACCGGATCCGGAAGGTGAGCACCGACACGCGCATTGCCAGCTCGGCTGCATACCGGCCGTGTGCGGTGCGGGCTGTCAGCGGTCCGTGGAGGCTGCCTGCGCGTACGACTCCAGACGACCGCACGTGGGGCACCGGAAGGTGATCACGGGCAGTCGTTCAGTATGCGGATCCTTGAGCTTCAGGAGGCCGAAGATCCCCGTGTCGGCCGTGCCCTTGACCCACGTGGGTTGCTCCGATCCGCCCTGCGTGCGGTCCAGGATCAAGCCGGCGTCCACGGCGACGCGGCAGTCACGACATTCCGGAGCGGGTGAGGGCACGGATGACTCGCGTGGTGGAAGTATGGTCGTGATCAGTCCGACGTCCCAGGGGCCGCGGCCGCGCAATGCGCCGGAGTCTGGGGCCCACGGCGTCGGGGCGCCAGCCCTCCCGTCGCCGTCATGGGCGGCAGTCGCCGCGACGCTGCCTCGCTAGTCGGTGATCAACCGTGCCGCGCGCACGCGCTGCCCCCCGTCAAGCTCGAGGAGCAACCACTCGGAATCGATGCCGACGGCGCTGCGCTCGGGCCCGAGTCGATAACGGAGCTCTCCGTGCCGGGAAAACGCGCTGCGAGGGGGCGCGCCGAGCAGGCGCACCACGTCGTCGAGCGACTGACCCCGCAGGTCGTGCGTCGCGAGGAGATCATCGACCATGCACCCGCGGATCGAGAGCGGTGGGGCGACGAGGGCGGAATCGCGCCAGGCGACGGGATCGAATCGCGTGTGGCCGGCGCATCGCGCCATCGGACCGGGGCCGAGCGCCCAGCGGAGGTAAGCCAGGCCGGCGAGGGGACCACCACGGCGAGGCCCAGCAGCGCCAGCGCGGCGCGGCGGATCCATCGAGGCAGGGGCATGGTCGGCGTGGATGGTGGTTGCGTGGCGCACGAAAGACGGCGCGTGTCCGTCAGGCACCCGCGCGCGCGACAATGGCGTCCACGTGCAGCGCAGCGGCATCCACCACCGGAAATGCCGTCTCGCCGTCGCGGTAGACGAGCGCGAGATCGGTGCCGCCCAGGAGAATCGCCTCGACATGCGCCTCGTCCAGCAGCGCGCGCACGGCCGCCGCGAACACGGCGCGTTCGGTGTCGGTCGCGACGCCGGTCGCGGCCATGCGGACGTACGCCTCGTGGACCGCGTCGAGCCCCGCCCCGGCCGGGGGAATCACCTGCGCCGTTCTCACCGCATCGTAGAAGCGCGTCGCCATCACGAGACGGGTGCCGAGAAACCCACGCGGTGCAACCCGCGCGCCTCGATCGCCGCGTTGACGACCGACAGCAGGTTGATGACCGGCAATGGCGAGACAGCCTCGAACTCCGCGATGCAGAAGTGACCGGCGATCGAAGTGACCACCGTGCACTCGGCGCCCGCCGCGGCCAGTCGCGCGGTGAGCCGCTGGTAGATCGCCACCTGCGCGGCCCGATCATTCGCGGCCTGGTGCCGGAGCAGCGTCGACGTGTCCGCGTGCACGATCGTCAGCTCGAGCGGCTGCGATCGTGCCGCGAACGCCGCGATCAACCGCCGATAGTAGAAGTCCGTCGCGGCGGGGCCGATCCCGCCGATCAAGCCGATATGCATCGGGCTGTCACACTACTTCGGGTCCGCCTTCTTCAGGTGCGCGCGGATCGCCTTCAGCACCGCCTCCGGGTTGTCCCACGTACTGATGTGGGCGGAATGCGGGATCAACACGTACGTCGCGCCGGGCGTCAGCGCCGCATGGCGCTTGGCGATGTCCGGCCCGACTTCGTCCACGTCACCCACCGCGAACAGGGTGGGCGCCTTGACCTTCGGAAGGAAGGGCGTCGCGTCGTAGTCCTTGAAGGTGCCCGTGATCGTGAACTCGCTCGGCCCCTGCATGTAATTGTAGATCCGCTCGTTCACCATCTTCATCGTGCTGTCGAGGTCCGCGGCGTTCGGCCGCAGCCACACGTACTTGCCATAGAACTCCTCGATCGCGTGCTGGTACGCGGGAGCGTCGAACTTGCCCGCGGCCTCCCCGTCACGGATCGCGCGCTGCGCGGAGTCGCTCAGCGTCTTCACGAGGGCGCGCGCGTGCGCGGCGTACTCCGGCACGTTCATCACCGGCCCGCCCAGCGACAGGCTCACGACGCGCTCGGGGTGGGCACGGTAGTACTCCATCGCGAGCATCGTGCCCCACGAGTGGCCGACCAGGTGCACCCTGTCGTAGCCCAGGTGCGCGCGCAGCGAGTCCAGTTCGGCGACGAAGTGCGGAATGTTCATCTTCGCCGTGTCGGTCATCCCGTCGGACTTGCCGGCCCCCAGCTGATCGTAGCGGACCACGGGGCGTTCGTCGCCGAGCGCCTCGAGCGGCTTCAGGTAGAAGCTGTTGAACCCGGGACCGCCGTGGACCAGGATGACCGGGACGCCCGTCTTGCTGCCGGACACCTTGTACCAGATGCGACCGCCGTCGACGGCGAGACGGGCTTCGCCGGGTCCGAGCGCGGAGGCCGATGGCGTCGTGGAGTCGGCCTTCGCCGGAGCCGACTTGTCCGTCGCCTTCTCTGATGACTTGTCGCAGGCGGAGAGGCTCGCAAGGCATGCGAGCAGCGCGGGAAGTGGGCGGATGCGCATGGGCGGAGGAGTGAAGGGGCTCTGGACGCGGCGGGTGGCAGTGCCTCTGGGTACGCAGTGGCCGAGCGGCCGAACGCCCGAGCCCAGCTGCTGGCGTGTCAAATAAGACGCGAAGGCGCGGCGTTCGCAAACCCCGTCCTCTCGCGGCGTCGCCCGGCGCGCGCCATGTTTACGCGCCGATCAGACCGAGCCTTGATGCCCATGTCGTCCACCATCGCGCAGCTGAACGACACCCTCGCGGGCCGCTATCGCGTGGAGCGCGAGATCGGCCGCGGCGGCATGG
>JACQES010000099.1 GCA_016200495.1 Gemmatimonadota bacterium | reverse complement strand
GGACGCCCGCCTCGAGGGTGACGAGGACCGCGTTCTCGATGCGCGTCGCGTGTTCGAAGAGGCCGAGGTAGCGGAGCATCATCACGGCCGAGAGGAGCACCGCCGTCGGGTTGGCCTTGTCCTGCCCCGCGATGGCGGGCGCCGTGCCGTGCACCGCCTCGAAGATCGCGCAGTCGGAGCCCATGTTGGCGCTCGGCGCGAAGCCGAGCCCGCCGCCCAGCCCCGAGGCGAGGTCGGAGAGGATGTCGCCGTTCATGTTCGTCATCACGATGACCCCGAACTGCTCGGGGGCGATGACGAGCTGGTGGGCGCAGTTGTCCACCAGCATCTGCTCGGCCGTGATGTCGGGGTACTCGGGCGCGATCTCGTCGAAGGTGCGCTGCAGCATCCCCTCGGAGAGCTTGAGGATGTTGGCCTTGGTCGCACAGGTGACCTTCTCGCGGCCCTCGGAGCGCGCGACCTCGAACGCGAGCCGGACGATCTTCTCGCACCCCTTCTTCGAGACGACCTTGAGCGATTGCGCGACGCCCGGCGACTGCATGTGCTCGATGCCGCCGTAGAGATCCTCGATGTTCTCGCGCACGATCTGGAGGTCCACGCCCCGCCCGGCGAAGACCGTCGGCACGCCGGGCAGTTCGCGCACCGGGCGGAGGTTGCCGTACGTCTCGAACAGCTTGCGGAGCGTCACGTTCGCGCTCTTCTCCCCCTTGCCGATCGGGGTCGCGAGCGGGCCCTTGAGCACGCAGCGGTTCTTCGCGATGGAGTCGAGCGTCTCCGGCGGCACCCCCGACGAGATGCCGCGCCGGAACGCCTCGCCGCCGGCGACGCCGTCCTCGAAGTCGAGCGGGGCGCCCGCCTCGCGGAGAACGCGGACGGTGGCGCCCACGACTTCGGGGCCGATGCCGTCGCCGGGGAGAACGGTAATCGTGCGGCGGGGTTGGGCAGGAGCGCTCACGGTGCAGGCCGGTGGATGGAGTGAGTCGGAGCCGGGCCGGACGGGGCGAAAGGTATCTCCCCGCCACGGCGGGGAAAACTCGCCCGACGGTTAGCTTTCCCGCGTGACCGGGCCCGAGCGATCCGACCCCGACGACGTCCCGCGCTGGTGGTGGGCGGGCCTGGCCGTGCTGCTGGTGGCGGCGGTCGCGTCGGCCGGGTCGCTCGGCAACGGCTTCGCGATGGATGACGTGCCGATCATCCAGACGAACGGGCTCGTGCACGACGCCGCGCACTGGTGGCACCGCTTCGCCGAGTCGTACTGGCCGCGCGAGCGCGGCGGCGGGCTCTTCCGGCCGCTGACGATGCTGGCCTACACGGGGCTCTGGGCCGTGGGGCAGGGCGCACCGGCGCCCTTCCACTGGGCGAACGTCGCGCTCTACGCGCTCCTCTGCCTCGCGGTGCTGCGGCTTGCGCGCGTGCTCCTGCCCGAGGGCGGCGCGGTCGCGGCCGCGCTGCTGTTCGCGGCGCACCCGGTGCACGTCGAAGCCGTGGCCAACGCCGTCGGCCTGGCCGAGATGCTCGCGTCGCTGCCGATGCTGCTCGCCGCCGCGTGGTACATCGAGCGGCGACGTCGGGGCGCCCTCGCGCCGCGCGACGTGGCGATCCTCGCGGCCCTCTACGCCGTCGCGTGCCTCGCCAAGGAGCACGGCGCGATGCTGCCCCTCCTGCTGCTGGTCGCGGAGGCGATCCTGCTCCCCGCCGAACCCGGCAAGTGGCGCCGCCTCGTGCCGCTCGGCGTGGCGTTCACGGTGGTGGCCGCGGGCTACCTCGTCGCGCGCCAGCTCGCGCTGGCGGGGGTGAATGGCGAGTTCCCGCACGTGGTGTGGGCGACGAGTTCCGTGACGACGCGCCACCTCACGATGCTCGGCGTGTCGCTGGAATGGCTGCGCCTGCTCTTCTGGCCGGCCACGCTCTCCGCGGAGTACTCGCCGCCGGCGATCCGCGTGATCACCGGCTGGTCGTGGACCCTCGTGCCCGCCGTCGCCCTCGTCTACGGCGTCAAGAGCGTCGCCGTGTTCGGCTGGCGCCGCTGGCCGCTGCCGGCGTTCGCCTGCGCGTGGCTCGTGATCACGCTCTTCCCCGTGAGCAACACGCTGGTCGTCGCGGGCCTCATCCTCGCCGAACGCACGCTGCTCGTGCCGAGCGTGGCCGCCGTGCTGCTCGTCGGGTGGACGCTCGAGGCGCTCGTGCGCCAGGTGCCCGCGGCCGACCGGCGTCGCGCCCGCGCGCTCGCCGGGACGATCGCGCTCCTGCTCGTGGCGCTCGGCACGTGGCGCTCGAGCGAGCGCGGCCCCGTGTGGAAGGACAACGGCACGCTGTTCGCGCAGACGGTGCGCGACCTCCCCGACGCCTACCGGGCGCACTACCACCTCGGCGCCTGGTACCTCGACCACGACCAGCTCCCCGCCGCGGAGCGCGAGCTGCGCGCCGCGATCGCGCTGTACAAGCTCGACTACGAACCGCGCGCATTCCTCGCGGAAGCATACCGGAAGCACGATCTGTGCCCGCCGGCGCTCGCGCTCTATCGCGAGGCGCTGGCGATCGTTCCGCGCGCCGGGTTGCCGCGCGCCGGCTACGTGGCGTGCCTGATCGGCATGGCGCAGTACGACTCGGCGCGCGCGATCGCGCGGCGGGGCATCGGGCAGGGGCCTGCGCCGCGCCTGCGCCGCGCCTGCGCCGCGCCTGCGCCGCGCACCGACTACCGGCAGACCATGTACTCCTTTCCGTTGACGACGGGAATCGGATAGCCGTTCGAGTTGAACGTCATCTTGAAGGCGGCGGGCTGCCACGTGACGCCGTCGGCGGAGAAGGCCAGCAGGCCGCGTTCGAATCGCCAGTAGCCCGTCTGGCCGCCCGCGCGCGACGTCGTGGCGGATCCCGCCTCGCCCGAGCCCGAGAATTCGCTCTGCGCGCCGGAGCGCGCGGTGCCGTCGGGCGAGAGAACGACGCGCTCGGTGCGGGTCGTGCCGCTCGATCCGGAGTACGTCTGCGACCCGGAATAGCTGAACGCGCACCACGCATTGGCCGTGAGCAGGCGGATCATCTGCCGATCGGCATCGGTGGCGCCACCCGCCGTGCGCGGCGCCGGCGTCGCACCGCCCCCGGTGCTTCCGCTCGTGGCGCTCCCACTCGTGGCGCTCGCACCCGCAGACGGCGCCGCCGCGCCGGCGCTCGCACTGCCTGGCGCGCCGCTCGTCCGTCCACCGCCAGCGGCGCCCGTCGTTCCACCGCCGGCCTCGACGACTTTGGTGAGCAGCACCTGCTGCGCGGTCGCGAGGTTGGGGGCGCCGCCCGGGCCCGGCTCCGCGAGGACCAGCAGCAGCGCGCCGCCCTTGGCCGTCGCCTGGAAATAGAGCGACATGCCCCGGCCCGAGATGGTCCCCGATCCGTCATCGCCCTGCATCTGCCCGGCGACCACGAACGAGTTGCCATTGCCGCTGAAGGTGCCGCCGAGCTGGCCACCGCCGGCGTCGGTGAGGACGAGCGTGGTCGTGCCGCCCATCTGGTTCCGCACTTCCCAGCGGCCGAGGATCGCCTGCGCGGCGAGCGATGCCGGCAGGCACGCGGTAGCCGCAATGGCGGCGACGAGCGCCGCCGCGGCGCGGCGCGACCGGGCGCGGAAGAAGCGCGCCGCAACGTGCCCGAACCTCGAGTGCAGTCGCATGATGACCTAGGGTCCCGTTTCCGCCGATGCGTGAACGGCATCCTCCTCGGCGAGGCGGGCGTCCGAGGGGCGCAGGGTGTGCAGCGGGCCGATCTTCGCGAGCTCGGGCCACGCGACGGCGACGACGGCGGTGACGAGCACCGCGCCGATCCCGCCGGCCACGACGCTGGCCACCGGGCCCACGAGCGCGGCGGTGCTGCCGCTCTCGAATGACCCGAGCTCGTTGGAGAAGCCGACGAACAGGAAGTTGACCGCCGAGACGCGTCCGCGCAGGGCGTCGGGGGTGATCACCTGCTCGATCGTCGCCCGGATCACGACGCTGATCGCGTCGAACGCGCCCGTGAGGAAGAGGCAGCCGAACGAGAGCCAGAAGGAGCGCGAGAGCCCGAAGCCCACGGTCGCGAGCCCGAAGCCGACCACCACCGCGAGCAGGACGCGCCCGGGATGCGTCCACGGCTTGAGTCGCGTGACGAGGAGGGCCGTCAGGAGCGCCCCGACTGCGGGCGCGGCGCGGAGGTAACCGAGGCCGGTCGGACCCGCATGCAGGATGTCCTTGGCGAAGATCGGCAGGAGCGCGACCGCGCCGCCGAGCAGCACCGCGAACAGGTCGAGGGTGATGGCCGCGAGATAGATCGGGTTCCGACGGATGAACGCCACGCCCGCGAACAGTTCGCGCGCATCGTGCGGGCCCGTGGCCGGTGGCGGCCGCAGGGCGGGAAGCCGCGTGAGCGCGACCACGAAGGCGAGCTGCCCGAGGGCCCCCAGCAAGTAGGCCCACGTCGCCGTGCCCGTGGCGGCGATCAGGAAGCCCGCGACGGCGGGCCCCGAGATCGCCGCGATCTCGTACGACGACGACATCCACGCATTCGCGTTGGCGAGTTGCTCCGCGCTCACGAGCTGCGGCAGCACCGTGCCGCCGGCCGGCGCCGAGAAGGCGCGCGCGACGCCGATGAAGAAGAGGCAGCCGTACACCAGCTCGACGCCCCCGCCGAGTCGCGACGCCACGAGCAGGCCCAGTCCCACGAGCGTGAGCAGGGCATGCGCCGCCATGAGGATGTTGCGGCGCGGATACCGGTCGGCGGCGTTGCCGGCCACGAACATGAGCACGATGACGGGCGCGAGCTCGATGGCGCCCACCAGTCCCAGGGCCCAGGCGTCGTGGGTCCGCTCGTAGAGGTCCCACCCCACGGCGGTCGAGATCACCTGATTGCCGAGCACCGACGCCGCGCGTCCGAAGGCATACGCGCGCACCAGGGGATTGCGGATGCCGCTGTACGGGTCGTGCTCGGCCGTCATGCGCTCGGAGGGTGAGGGCGCCGCCTGCGCCGAGGCGCAACTTACTCGCCGTCGCGGGATGCGCGGCGCGTGACACACACTTGACCCCGCGCAGCAGGTCGCGAGCTTTCGCCGTGGCGCCGGACTCGTGGCGCCCCGGCGACGCCGCCATCCTGCCCACGCCATCCCCCCCGTGAACGACGCGCCCGAGACGCCGAAGTGCCCCAACTGCGGGACGCCCCTGGCGCCCGGGGCGCGCTTCTGCCACGGCTGCGGCATGTCGTTCAGCACGACGGAATTCCGCGCCGTCACGACGGGGACGTTGACGCCACCCTCCACGCCGGCGCGGGGCACGGCGCCGACGCCGCCCGCTGCCCCCGTCGTGGGCGGCGGGCGACCGACACCCGCGGAGGGGACCGCGACGGAGCGGCCGGACCCCGATGCGCACGCACTCGAGGAGATTCGCTCGGCGCTCGAGGGACGCTACGCCGTCGAGCGCGTGCTCGGGCGCGGCGGAATGGCCACCGTGTACCTCGCCACCGACGTCAAGCACGAGCGACAGGTCGCGATCAAGGTTCTCCTGCCCGAGTTGTCGGCGTCGCTGGGCGCCGAGCGGTTCGAGCGCGAGATCCGCGTGGCCGCGAAGCTGCAACACCCGCACATCCTCGGGCTCTTCGACTCCGGCGTGGCCGACGGGCTCGTGTATTACGTGATGCCGTACGTCACCGGCGAGTCGCTGCGCGCGCGAATCGACCGCGAGGGGATGCTGCCGGTGGATGACGCG
>JACQES010000098.1 GCA_016200495.1 Gemmatimonadota bacterium | reverse complement strand
CGGGCAGTCGCGCGCCACGATGCGCGGCGCCTACGTGCGGTTGTCGGCGGGGCTCACCGGCGCATCGGCCACCGCGGCGCTCATTCCCACGGTGATGAGCCTGCTGCCCTTCCTGCGCTGAGGGCGGCGCGCGTCGTGCCCTCGGCGTTCCGGACGTTCGCCGCGCGCCCCGAACTCGCCGCCGCCGTCACGCGGGGCCGAGCACGCCGTCGAGCAGGAGCGTCACGAGGTGCTTCTCGAGTTCCGCCCACGGACGGAACGGCACCCACGTGGCCTGCAGCGGCGCCAGCTCGAGGCCCACGAGTCCGTGCAGCCCGGCCCACACGAGTTGCGTGGCGCGATCGGCGTGGGCGGCGCCGGCGGGCCGTCCCGCCTCGACCAGCGCCTCGCGCACCACGACGCGGAACGCCGCATACGAGTCCTCGTCGGGATTCCCGCGCTCGGCCTGCGGCGCCGACGGTGCGTCCTTCGGACTGGGCATCCCCGGCGCCATGAAGAGCAGGCGATAGCGCTGCGGGTGTTCGCGCGCGAAGCGGAAGTAGAGCGTGCACACGCCGGCCAGGCGGGCGCGCGCGGTCCGCCCCTTCACCGCGAGCAGCCGGCGCCCGAGCTCGAGGAAATCCTCGCCGATCAGGTGCGCGGTGAGGTCGCCCTTGTCCTTGAAGTAGCGGTAGGGGGTGCCGAGCGCGACGCCGGCGCGGGCGGCCACGTCGCGCATGGTGAGCGCCTCGAAGCCGCGCTCGGGGAGGAGCGTCCGCGCGGCCTCGAGGATCTCGGCGCGCACGGCGGCGGCGCGCTGCACGCGGCGCGAGGGTGCGGTCGCGGCCGGCGCGCGCGTGAGCGGCGCGCTAGCGGTGGCGGCAGTGGCCGCGGTGGGGCGACGTCGGGAGCGGGGCATGACGAGAGATGGCAAGCGGTGAACGTCGTTCAGAATCTGAATGACGTTCACCTCATGCGCCACCGCCGTCGCGTCCGCGGCGCGAGGGGGCGGAGCGCCGCATCGCGCGACGCCGGTGGCTACTTCCCCCGCGATCCCCCGTCCCGACGCGCCTGCTGGCGCCGCCCGCGCGCGGCCCCGTGCGCCAGGTGGGCGGCCTCCCCCTGCTTCGCGAACTGCATCGCCGAGCGGGGGCCCATCGCAGCGTCGCCGCGACGTCGATGGGCACGTGGCGCTCGACGGGCGCGAACACGCCGTGCTGCCCCGCGTTCGGCGCGGCCGCGAGGCGCGCCGCCAGCTGCTCCTCGAGGCGCGCGAGCACCTCGGCGAACAGGTGCTGCTTCTCCACCGTCCCCGCGTTGCCGTTGGCCGGTCGCCGCCGCGTGGGCGTGCGCTTCCCGCGCGCCTCGCCGCGCTGCTGCTCGGCCATGTCGCGATACTTGGTCATCAGCCGGTGCGCGCGCTGGATGCGCTGCTTGAGGTGCGTGAGCGACATCGACTCGAGCCCCGGCGGGAAGCTCGCGTCGACGAGGGAGAGTTCATTCAGGCGGACCAGCTTGCGTGCGGCGTGCTCCGAGAGCGTCATGCGCGTCACCCGGCGTGGGAAGGGAAGCGGCGCGCCGTCAGCGGCCGCGGGAGTCGGAAGCCGGCGCGTGCGCCCAGTAGGCGGGCCGGGCGAAGTGCGCATGCAGCGCGCGCTCGTCGTCGCGGCTCGGCATCGTGCCCTCGTGGAACTGCGGGGCGGCCTTCACCTGCGCGCGTGTCGCCGTGATGTGGACCTTCCCCTCCTCCCAGCTCACGCGTTCGCTCCACTGCGGCGCGAGCAGCACGCGCTTGCCCGGCCACCAGTTGTGCGTGCTCGCCACGAGGTAGCGGATCGCCCACGTCTCGTCGTCGATGAGGAAGTCGTCCACGTGCCCGATCTCGCCGTCGGAGGCCTCGAGGTAGTAGCCGCGCACCTCGTCCGAGCTCCGGAGGTGCGGATCCCACGGCGCGTGCTCGGCCGGCGGCATGTGCCACTGCGTCCGGTCGCGCACGAGCGACGCATCCGTGCCCCACATGTGCGGGCCGTTCCAGTACGCCGGCCAGTCGTAGTAGCCGTAGAAGCTCTCCTCGAACTGCCGGGAGACGGGCTTGTCGCTGTCGAGCGGAGGGCTTTCCTCGATCTGCGCGCGCGAGAGCGTCGTCGCGATCTCCTGCCGGTCCGCGTTCACCCCTTCGAGGGCATAGGGGGAGATGAGCACCTTGCGCTGGCTCAGCCAGCCCCCCGTCGCCGCGACCAGGTAGCGGATCGTCCAGAACTGGTCGTCGAAGTAGAACTCCTGGACCGTGCCGATCGCACCGTCGCTCGCCTTCAGGTGGAAGCCGTGCAGGGACGTGGCGCTGACGAGCATGGGCGGGATCCTCGGGAGGCACGGGGCCATCGGCGCAGCCGGACGTGAAGGCAGGATACCGTCCGCCGCTGCCGACTCCCATCGTCCGAATGGATGAGGGGGGCGCCTTCCCGGCGCGATTCCGCGACGCGCCGCCGCACGCGCGCGTGCCGCTAGAATTCCGCCCATGCGCATCGACGTCCTCGCCCTCGACGGCGTGTTCGACCTCGGGCTGGCCGCGATCCTCGACACCCTGCAGACGGCCAACGAGCTGATCGAGGCCGGTGGCCTGCGCGTCGCGCCCTTCCGGACGCGCGTCGTGTCGGTCCGGCGGCGCGTGACGACCGCCCAGGGGTTGCGCGTCGCCACGCTTCCGGCGAGCGGCCGCCCGCCCGACTGCATCGTGGTGCCGGCCCTCGGGGTCAAGATGCCGGGTCCACTGTAGCTCGCCCTCGGCCGCGCCGACGTGCGCGATGCCGGCGCGCTGCTGCGCCGCGCCGCCGCGCGCGGCACGCTGGTGACGGCATCCTGCGTCGGCACCTTCGTGCTCGCCGAGTCGGGACTGCTCGACGGGCGGCGCGCGACGACGACGTGGTGGCTGGCCGCGTTCTTCCGCCAGCGCTACCCGCGCGTCACGCTCGACGAGACGGAGATGATCGTCCCCAGCGGGCCGGTCGTGACGGCCGGGGCGGCGCTCGGCCACGTGGACCTCGCCCTCTGGCTGGTGCGCCGCTCCAGTCCTGAACTGGCCGCGACGACGGCGCGCTACCTGATTGCCGACGCGCGCCCGTCGCAGGCGGCGTACGCGCTCGTGGACCACCTCAACCACGATGACCCGATCGTGCGGCGCTTCGAGGCGTGGGCCCGCAAGCGGCTGCACGAACGCTTTTCGCTCGACGCGGCCGCCAGGGCCGTGGGCGCCAGCAAGCGCACCCTGGCCCGGCACACGGAGCGCGTGGTCGGCAAGTCGCCGCTCGCGTACGTGCAAGACCTCCGCGTGGAGCTCGCCGCGCACTTGCTGCGCACGACGCCGGCCAGCGTCGAGCAGGTGGCGGCGCGCGTGGGTTACGCCGACGGCGCGAGCCTGCGCGCGCTGCTGCGGCGCCGGCTGCGGCAGGGGATCAGGGAGATCCGTCGCACCGCCTGAGCGCCCGTCGCCACGTCACGCCGCCGTCGCCGCGTCCGCTCGTCGGTACACCTCGGTGCTCAGGTACTTGAGCCCGGAGTCCACCAGCAAGGTCGCGACGGTGGCGTCGGGCCCGAGCGTGAGTCCGAGACGGATCGCCGCGATCACGTTCGCGCCCGAGGACGTGCCGGCGAACAACCCCTCCTCGCGCGCGAGGCGGCGCGCCATCGCCTGCGCGTCGGCGGTCGGGACGGCCATGACCTCGTCCACGGCGTCGGGGCGCCAGAGCGGCGGTGCGTACCCGATGCCGATCCCCTCGATCAGGTGCGCGCCGGGCGCGCCCCCCGACAGCACCGCCGATTCCGCCGGCTCGACGGCCACGACGCGCAGCGCGCTCGCATGCCGGCGCAGGGCCTCGCTCGCGCCCTGCAGCGACGCGGACGTGCCGACGGACTGCACGAAGGCATCCACGCGACCGGCCGTCTGTTCCCAGATCTCCTCGCCCATCGGATGGTAGCCGGCGATCGAGTGTCGGTTGTGCAGCTGGTCGGTCCAGTGGGTGCCGGGTTCCTCGCTCATGGCGCGCGCCCGCGCGATCATCTCGGTGATGAGCGCGCGCGTGATCCGCCCGTCCGCGCTGGGCACCAGCGTCAGTTCGGCGCCGAGCGCTGCCATCTGCGTCAGCTTGTCCTCGCTGAAGACGGGGGAGGACACGATGCGCATCCGGTAGCCGCGCGCCCCGGCGACGAGTGCCAGCGACGCGCCCGTGCTGCCGCCCGTGTACTCGACCACCGTGCCCCCGGTCGAGAGGTGGCCATCGCGCTCCGCGCCCGCGATCATCGCGAGCGCCACGCGATCCTTCATGCTGCCCGTGGGGTTCTGCCCCTCGACCTTCACGACGATGCGCGCGCAGCGGGGCGGCACGACGCGGCGCAGGGTGACCAGGGCCGTGCGGCCGATGGCGTCGAGCACGGTGCGGGCGGGTGACATCAGCGCTGAGCCTCCGGCGCAGGGAAGGGAACGCGACCCGCCTTTGCGCGGGACGCGGGTCGTCATCGCCTCGCAACGTGCCGCGCCGCCCTCCCGGACGACAGCGGCAAGAACGCCATGTTTGATACCGATCGTGCCACCCCCTCCGGCGCCGACATCGTGACAGGGTGGGAGCCGCCGGCCCGCCCGCATCGGCGTCCCGCCGTGTCGCCGTGACGACACCTGACCCTGCGCGCTTGCCCCTCTCGCAGGAGCGGCGCACGTTCATCCGCTCGCCGCTCGCCGCCCGCGCCCCCCGGACCGGAGCCGTCCTCATGCGATCGCCCGCGCTGCTCTCCACCGCGTCCTCGCTCTCGCTCCTCCTGCTGACGCTGCACGTCACCGACGACATCGTGCGCGGGATCTCGAAGGCGGAGCCCGCGGAGTACGCGCTCGTCGTGCTCGCGATCCTCGTGTACGGGACGCTCGCGCTCTCCGACAAGCTCGCGGGCGAGATCATCATGCTCCTCGTCGGCCTCTTCGCCTTCCTGATGCCGGTGATGCACATGCGCGGCACGCACTACCCCGAGCACGCCGCGTCGCCCGGTGGCTTCTTCTTCGTCTGGACGCTCTGGGCGCTGGGCGGGATCGGGGGGCTGACGATCATGCTCGCGGTGCGCGGCATCTGGCAGCGCCGGGCGGCGCGCCGCTCCGGCGCGCCACCGATCATCGACTAGACGGTCGTCGCGGCCGCGCACCGTGTGCGACGCGCCGCGAGGCTGAACTCGGCGGGTCGTGCGGTCGCGGCGCGAACGCGCCCACGACCACGCGGCCGAGCCCGACCATGACGCCGCGGCCGTCTCGAGCGCGTCGGTCGCGG
>JACQES010000037.1 GCA_016200495.1 Gemmatimonadota bacterium | reverse complement strand
CGGGCTCGGCAATCGCGAGCTCGCCGGCGAGATCACGCGCGAGTGGTACGAGCGCTACAAGGCGGAGCGCGAGGCGCTGGCGCGCGAGGCGCAGCTGTCGCTGCTGGCCGACGAGGCCGAGGATGCCGCGTCGGGCGGCCGCTCCGCGCCCAAGGCCGCGGAGCCCGCGGTGAAGGCGGCGGCGGGCGGGGGCGATCGCGCGTAGCGCGCCGATCCGGCCGCGACGCGCACGGCGATCACGTTGCGCGGGCTCGGTCGACGACGCGCACGGCGATCACGTCGCGTGGGCTCGATCGGCCACGCGCGCCGGCGGCGATCGCGCGGCGCGCAGGTGCAATCGGCCACGAGGGTCCGTGGTCTGGCCCGTGCCATGGGGGGCGAAGGCTCCCCGAAGCGCGAGGCACGATGACGCGCCGCGGGATGACGGTTGGGTGCGGGCGCTAAGGCAATACATGCCAACCGGTTACGACCTGTCTGACACCCTAGAATTGCGTCCCGTTCGGGGGTATATTTTGCGCTTCCCCCGCGGGTGCCCGACCCCCCTCCGCTTCAAGGCCTCATGACCGCGCCGAACAACCGCGAACGGATCCTGCCGCGCCTGATCGACGACGAGATCAAGGAATCGTTCATCAACTATTCGATGAGCGTGATCGTCTCGCGGGCGCTGCCCGACGTGCGCGACGGCCTGAAGCCGGTGCACCGCCGCGTGCTGTACGCGATGAACGAACTCGGCCTCGTGCCGGGGCGCGGCTACAAGAAGAGCGCGACGGTGGTGGGCGACGTGCTCGGCAAGTACCACCCGCACGGCGACTCGAGCGTGTACGACGCGCTGGTGCGCATGGTGCAGGAGTTCTCGCTGCGGCACCCGCTGGTGGACGGGCAGGGGAACTACGGCTCGATCGAGGGGGACGCGGCGGCGGCGTACCGGTACACGGAGGCGCGCCTGACGGCGATCGCCACCGAGCTCCTGTCGGACATCGACAAGGACACGGTGGACTTCGCGCCGAACTACGACGACCGGCTCGAGGAGCCGACGGTGCTGCCGGCGGCGTTCCCGAACCTGCTGGTGAACGGGTCGAGCGGCATCGCGGTCGGCATGGCGACGAACATCCCGCCGCACAACCTGCGCGAGGTGATCGCGGCGACGATCGCGCTGATCGACAACCCGGACCTCACGCTCGAGCAGATCCTGACCCACATCAAGGGGCCGGACTTCCCGACGGGGGCGTTCATCGTCGGGCGGCAGGGGATCCGCGACTACGCGGCGACGGGACGCGGCAAGGTGGTGATGCGGGCGCGCGCGGCGATCGAGGAGAAGGAGTCCACGAACCGCGCGCAGATCGTGATCACCGAGGTGCCCTACCAGGTGAACCCGAAGACGGTGATCGACAACATCGTCGACCTGGTGAAGGACAAGCGGCTCGAGGGGATCAGCGACCTGCGGAACGAGTCGGACCGCGACGGCATGCGGATCGTGATCGAGCTCAAGCGCGACGCGATCCCGCGCGTGGTGCTGCAGAACCTGTACAAGCAGACGCAGCTGCAGACGTCGTTCGGCGTGATCATGCTCGCGCTCGTGCCCGACCCGGTGACGCGGCGCCTCGTGCCCAAGGAGATGGGGCTCAAGCCGGCGCTCGAGCACTACATCACGCACCGCCACGAGGTGATCACGCGGCGGGCGCAGTTCGAGCTCCGGAAGGCGAAGGAGCGCGAGCACATCCTCGAGGGGCTCAAGATCGCCGTCGACAACATCGACGAGGTGATCAAGGTCATCCGCGCGGCCGAGGACACGCCGGCCGCGTCGGCGGAGCTGCAGCGCCGCTTCAAGCTCTCCGAGCTGCAGGCCGAGGCGATCCTCAACATGCGCCTCGCCAAGCTCACGGGGCTCGAGCGCGAGAAGCTCGAGGCGGAGCTGGCCGAGGTGCGCGGGACGATCGCCGACCTCGAGGCGCTGCTGGCGTCCAAGCCCAAGCGCCTCGCGCTCATGAAGAAGGAGCTGCAGGAGGTCGCCAAGACGTACGGCGACGACCGCCGCACCGAGATCACCGACGACTCGGGGGAGATCGACCCGGAGTCGCTGATCGCCAACGAGCAGATGGTCGTGACGATCTCGCACTCGGGGTACATCAAGCGCACCTCGATGAGCATCTACCGGCAGCAGCGCCGGGGGGGCAAGGGGGTGTCGGGGTCGGAGCTCAAGGACGAGGACTTCATCGAGCACCTCTTCATCGCCTCGACCCACGAGTACATCCTGATCTTCACCAACGACGGCCGCTGCTTCTGGCTCAAGGTCTACGAGATCCCGCAGGGCGGGCGCGCGACCAAGGGGAAGCCGATCGTCAACCTGATCAACACGAGCCCCGAGACGGTGATCGAGGCGATCGTGCCGGTGCGGGCGTTCACCGACGACCAGTTCCTGATGTTCTGCACGCGGAACGGGACGGTGAAGAAGACGCGCCTGTCGGAGTACTCGAACCCGCGCGCGAGCGGGATCAAGGCGATCAAGATCGAGGCGGGCGACGAGCTGATGGACGTGCAGGTGACCGACGGCACGAACCACATCGTCATGGCGACGCGCCACGGCCTCTCGATCCGGTTCCACGAGGAGGACGTGCGCGAGATGGGGCGCGACACGACCGGCGTGAAGGGGGTCGAGCTGCGCCCCGAGGACGCGGTCGTCGGCTTCGTGGTCATCCGCCGCAACCAGGCCACGCTGCTGGTCGTGACGGAGAAGGGGCTCGGGAAGTGCTCGCCGCTCGACGACTACCGCGTGCAGAAGCGGGGCGGCAAGGGGATCCTCACCGTCAACCGCACCGAGAAGACGGGGAACCTCGTGTCGCTGATGGAGGTGCTCCCGGACGACGGGATCATGCTCATCACCAAGCACGGGCAGGTGATCCGCTCGAGCGCGGACCAGATCCGCGTCACGGGGCGGAACGCGCAGGGGGTCAAGCTGCTGACCCCGGCCGACGGCGACCTGGTCACGGCGGTGGCGCGCGTGGTGCCCGACGACAGCGTCGCCGACGGCGTGGCGGCGGTGGACGCCGAGGGCGGACCGCCCGCCGAGGCGTAGCGCCAAGCCCTTTCTTGCTTTACGCCCTCCGGGGCGGATGGTAGGTTGGTGCGATGCCGCAGAGCGCCGGGCCATCGCGCCGGCGCGCTCACGACCCTCGCTCCCTCCGGACGGCGCCGTCATTGGGTAGCTCACGCATCCTCGTGGTCGATGACGACCCGGCCCTGCTGCAGACGATCTCGATCGTGCTGCGCGAGCAGGGCTACGACGTGAGCACGGCGGACAACGGACAGGCGATGCTCGAGCAGATCGAGCTCAAGGAACCGGACCTCCTGCTGCTCGACGTGCTGATGCCG
>JACQES010000097.1 GCA_016200495.1 Gemmatimonadota bacterium | reverse complement strand
TCCATCATCAGCGTCGTGCACGTCGCGTTGTCCGTCGCGCCGCTCGACCAGTCCCACGAGTCGAAGTGCGCCGAGAGCATCACGTACTCGTCCGGCTTCTCCGTGCCCCTGATCTCCGCGATCGTGTTGAACACCGGCTTCTCGCCGAGGAACTCGCTCTCGGCCGTCATCCGCACGCGCGGCTTCTGCCCGTGCTCCGCCAGGCGCGAGAGCAGCCCGTAGTCCTCGCAGCTCACGTCGAACGTGGGCAGCAGCTGGCGCCACGAGCCGAAGATCTTGTCGATCCCCGGCCAGCGCGACCAGTTGTTCGCCAGCACCGCCACCGCGCCGGCATCCTTGAGCTTCTGCTGGATGGCGGCCGGCGCCGTGCCGAACGTCGCGAGCCGCGCACGCCAGCTCGCGGTCAGGGCGTCCTGGTCCTTCGCTATGCGCGCCTGCGTCTCGGGCGTCGCGAACTCCGCCACCTGCTGCGGCGAGCGGCAGGAGAGCTGCGGCGCCGTCGTCAGCACCGCCTTCCCCTTCACCGTCCTCAGCCACTCGGCCGCGGCGTTCGAGTCGGCGAGCTCGGGAATCGTGATCACGTCCGCGTCCACCGGCCGGCCGTTGGTGCCCGGGCTCCAGGCGAGCATCAGCGCCTCCAGCGAGCGCACGCGCGGGCTCAGCAGGTCGAGGTGCGACACGCCGCGGCGCCACCCGGCGGCGCCGGGGCGCCCTCCAGGCCCCTGTGCGCCGAGCGGCACGGCGACGATGGCGGCGAGCAGCACGGCAGTGCGACGCATCACGGTCACTCCTGGACGACGGCTGGGGAGAAGCGGGGCGTCATGCGCCCGATGGCAGCGCGCCAAAGTTACGCGCTAGCTTTCAGGGGTGTCACCCCGACGGATGCATGAGTCGGGTGCCGTGAACGTTTGCGTCCCGTCACTCCGCCCCCCGGCCCATGTCGCTCCGCGCCGCCGTCCTGCTCGCCGTCGCCCTGCCTGCCACCATGCCCGCCCAGCGCCCCGTCACCGCGGCCGACTCGCTCGTCGCGCGCGCCCGCGAGATCCACAAGCACGTCGTCACCCTCGACACGCACGTGGACATCCCGTACCAGTACGCCACCGAGTTCGCCGACCCGGGTCGCCGCGACACGTTCAAGGTGGACTATCCCAAGATGAAGGCGGGCGGCCTCGACGCCGTCTTCTTCATCGTGTACGTGGCGCAGGGCGCGCGACAGGGCGAGGCGGCCGAGACGGCCAAGGAGCTCGCGCTCACCAAGTTCGCGGCCATCCGGCGCGCCACCAACACGTACAAGGACCGCGTCGCGCTCGCGACGAAGGCCGACGACGTCGCGAAGATCGCCCGCGCCGGCAAGCTCGCCGCGATGATCGGCATCGAGAACGGCTACGTCATCGGCAAGGACCTCTCGCTCATCGCCAAGTACCACGCGCTGGGCGCGCGCTACATGACGCTCACGCACAACGGCACCAACGAGATCGGCGACCCGTCCATCAACCTGCCCGGCGACACGCCCAACGAGTGGGGCGGCCTCTCGCCCTTCGGCCGCCAGGTGGTGGACGAGCTCAACCGCGTCGGCATCATGGTCGACATCTCGCACAACGGCAAGGCGACGATGATGCAGGCCACGCAGCGCTCCAGGGCGCCCGTCATCGCCTCGCACTCTGGCGTCAAGGCGCTGAGCGACCACCCGCGCAACCTCGACGACGAGCAGCTCGACGCGATCAAGGCCAACGATGGCGTGGTGCAGGTCGTGGCCCTGGGCGGCTTCCTCAAGCGCCCCACCCCGCGCGACTCCTCGCCCGCGACGGTCAAGGACCTCGTGGACCACATCGACTACGCCGTCAAGCGCATCGGCATCGACCACGTCGGCATCTCGTCCGACTTCGACGGCGGCGGCGGCATCGTCGGCTGGAACGACGCGAGCGAGACCTTCAACGTGACGCTCGAGCTGGTCAAGCGCGGCTACTCGGCCAGCGACATCGAGAAGATCTGGGGCGGCAACCTGATCCGCGTCTGGAAGGCCACCGAGGCGACGGCGAAGAAGCTGCAGGCGGCGCGCCCGTAGGCCGTCGCCGACGGGATGATGCGCGGCGCGGGGCGGCGCGCGTCACCCGGCGTCTGTCCGGGCCCGCCGCCTCACCGCGCGCACACGTGCACCGGGTGCAGCATCCCCAGCATCGCGTGCGTGGTGTCCCCCTTGGCGTCCAGCGTGCAGATGAGCATGTACGTGCGACCGGGCTTGAGGTCGACCAGGAGTTCGGCGTCCACGCGCTGCCCCGGCTCCGCGAAGAGCAGCCCCTCGCCCGGGTCGTAGAGCCCCTCGGGGTCCGCGCCCTTGAACTCCGACGCGAGCACCGTGGCGAGCGGCACGCCGTCCTTGATCCGCGCGATCGCGACCTCGTGCGCCACGCTGCCCGCGCTCGTGAAGTGGAACCGCGTCACCCCGGGCGCGAGCGTGTCGGGCGCCGTGAGCGCGTAATCGCGCCCCGTCACCTCGACCACCGGGGCCTCCCGCGCGCACGCCGCCGCGAGCGCCAGCGCCAGCGCGCCGCATCGCGCGCGCCTCACCGGACCCCCACGATCTTGAACATGCCGAGCGTCTGGTGGCGCGGCGCCGTGGCCGAGTCGCGGAACTGGCACACCAGCGCGTAGCGGCGCCCGCGCACGAAGGTCACGCGCAACCCGACTTCGTCGTTGGCCGCCCCCGGATTCGCGAACAGCACGGCGGACACCGCGGCGCCGGCCGGCACGCTGTCGGGCGCGGTGAACGCGTAGTCGCTGCCGACGATGCGGAGCTCGGGTTCCGCCGGCGCCGCGCAGGCCGCCATCACGCCGGCCGCGAGCACCACGAGGCGCCGCGCCACGATGCGGTCGGTCATCGCGCGCGCGCCACGCGCACGAGCATCCCGCCGTCCACGCCGAACCAGAGCGCGCCGTCCGGCGCCACCGCCACCGCGCGCACGCGCCAGTTGTGCCCAAGGAACAGCTTCTCCTCGAGCACCATCCGCCCGTCGCGGAACTCGAGCCGCGCCAGGTGCCGCTTCCCCATCGCGCCGACGAACAGGCTCCCGGTCCACGCCGGCAGCGCGCGCGACGCGTAGAACGCCGCGCCTCCGGGCGCGATGCTCGGCACCCAGTAGTGCACCGGCTGCTCCATCCCGTCCTTCACCTCGAGCCCGTCGTTGATGAGCGGTCCCTTGTACTCGCGGCCGTACGTGATCACCGGCCAGCCGTAGTTGGCGCCCCGCGCGAGGATGTTCACCTCGTCGCCGCCCTTGGGACCGTGCTCCACCTCCCACAGCGCCCCCGTCTGCGGATGCACCACGAAGCCGTGCGGGTTGCGATGCCCCAGCGTCCAGATCTCCGGCAGCGCATCGCCGCGCCCCGCGAACGGATTGTCCGGCGGCACCGCGCCGTCCGGCGCGAGGCGCAGCACCTTGCCCCACGGACTGCGCAGGTCCTGCGCCTGCTCGCGCGGGCCGTGGTCGCCAAGCGCCACGTACAGGAAACCGCCCGTGAGGAGCAGCCGCCCGCCGTGCTGCGTGCCGCGCGCGAGCGCGGGGCGCGCCGTGTACAGCCGCACGCGGTCCACCAAGGAATCGCGCACGAGCCGCGCGCGCTCCACCGCCACCCACGACGATCCCGCGCTGTCCTCCGTGAACGTGAAGTACACGCGCCCCGTGCGCGCGAACGACGGATCCAGCTGGACGTCGAGCAGTCCGCCGTCTTCCACGTGGTTCACCGCGGGCACGCCCTGCACCACCGTCACCGCGCCGGCGCGGGAGACGAGCAGCAGCCGCCCCGCCGTGCGATCGGTCGCGAGCGCGCGCCCGTCGGGCAGGAAGGTGAGTCCGAACGGGATCTCGATGTCGCGCGTGACCACCGTCGCCACGAGCGGCATCCCCGCGCTCGTGAGGCGCCACCGCGTGCCCGCGGGCGCGAGGCCGGTGTCTTGCGCGGCGGTCGGGGGGAGGCGGAGGGCGGCGGCCGGAAGTCGCGCCTCGATGGCGACGATCTCGCGCGGCGTGGCAGCCGGCGACGCGTCGAGGGCGGCCGTCGCGCGCGGCGCCGCGAGCGCCACCAATGCCGCCACGCGCACCGCGCGTCCCGCGTGCCCCGTTCTGTCCCGCCCTGCGCGCATCTGTATCATCGTCAATGGAACATGGGAGCCCCCGCGCCGCCGCGGCGCTCCGACCAACCTAGCGCCGGCGCAACACTCCGCCTCCCCCGCAACGTTCGGGTGACGCCCGCCGCCGCCGGCCGAGCTACCCTCGCACCGACCGAGACCACCTCACTCCCTCCGTCCGGTGTCCGCATGCGCGCCCAGCTCTCGCTCACTCCCACCGTCCGCTTCGTCTGGGATCCGCGGCCCTCGAGCCGCAACCTCCTCGACCGCGCCTTCGACTTCGAGTTCGCCACCGGCGTCTTCACCGACCGCACCTGGCGGCTCGTCGTGGGCGCCACGCGCGTCACCCTCGGGCTGAGCGAGGGCATCCCGCTCGTCGTCGCGTGGGTCTAACGCACCGACAATGACGACCTCGCGGTCCGTCGCATCGTCGCCGCGCGCCTCGCCACGCGCGATGAACTCGCGCCGCCCGCCCCCGTCGGGCCGCTGGCGCGCCATCCACTCCGCGGCCGCGCCAACCTCGCGCGCCTCCGCGCGACCCCCGACCACGTCATCCGCGACACCGCCCCCGCCGCACTCGGCCTCCTCCCGCCCGACGCGTTGGCCCAGGCGCACGTCGCGCGCGCCGACCTCGCCCGTCCCATCGCGCTCCGCGTCGCGCCCGACGCGATCTGCTGGTTCCGCGGGCCGGTCGTCATCCCCTCGACCCGCGACGAAGCCCGCGACCTGATCTTCCTGCGCCGCCACGCGGCGGCACTGCGCTCGTGATACCGCGACACGCAGCCGCGCTGCGCTCGTGATACCGCGCCACGCCGCCGCGCTGCGCTCGTGATACCGCGCCACGCAGCCACGCTGCGCTCGAAATACCGCGTCACGCGACCGCTCCCGCCGCAAACGCAGCCATGCCGACCGCCGCACCGCGGCGGGCCTCGCCCTACGGCAGCACCACGCGCCGCGTCACCAGTGTCAGGTCACCGAGGTGCGCCGGCACCACGTTCGCCGGCCGCGGCGGCAATCCGAGCGCCGCGAGCGGCACGCCATACCGAAGGGCCGCGACATCCAGCGCGACGGGCCCCGTGCCCTCGAGCTCGAGCGTCACCGGCACCCCGGCGCGCGGCGGTGCGAAGTAGTCCATCGCGAACGGTCGCCCCTTCCGCCCCTCGTCGAGCCGCAGGGCGCGCGTGTCCACCGTCGCCGCACGCACCTGTGCCCCGCGCACCCGCAGCGTCATCCCCGCCGCGTCGCTCGGCGCCATCAGCCGCAGCGACACCGACCGCCGCGTGCCGTCGCCGCGCACCGAGAGCGAGTCCACGCGCACGCCGTCGAACGGCAGCCGCGGCACCGCGCGCGCGAGCTTCCGCCAGCCCCACGTTCCCGCCAGCGCGCTCAGCGCCACGTCGCGCGTGCCGGCCGTGTCGGCGAAGCTCACCGCCTTGTCGCCCATCACGGCGCTCGCCCAGCTGCCCGCGGGCGCCATCCCGGCCGAGTGCGTGAGCCACGCCGCGCCCGAGTCGGCCTCCTGCGCCACGATCACCGTCACCGGCGTCGGGTTCGCGTCGCTGCGCCGCACCGTCGCCATGGCGTAGCCCGTGACGCCGGCCGTCAGCGCCAGCGCCGCCGCGAGTCCCGTCGCGCGGCGCTCCGTCAGCATCGTCTCGACGTGCGGCGCGAACAGCCACGCCGCGAGCGCCGTGAGCACCGCGGCCGCCTGGCCGCCCAGCATGTCGAGCGGCAGCGCGTAGCCGCCCACCATCGAGATCACCGGCACCAGCACGGCGAGGCCGAGCAGCGTGCCCGCCCAGCCATTCAAGTCATGCACCCATCCTTCGCGCGTTCGCGACCATGCGAGCGCTGCCGCCCCCGCGAGCGGCCATGCCAGCAGGAAGCTCACCCCCGTGAGCCACGCCGCACTCGCGATCGCGAGCAGGCTCCACGCCACGATCGCGCCCATCCAGGCGCAGTCCTCCTCGGCCCACCGCCGCACCAGCGCCCAGGCGCCCGCGTTCACGGTGAGCGCGAGCAAGACCATCGCGGCCGCGTACACCCCCTGCACCCCCGGGCTGCCATCCCACTGCATCCGCGCGTGCAGCGCGCCGATCTGTCCGGCCGCCAGCCCCACGAGCCACGCGCCTGCCGCCGCCGAGAGCACGACGCCCGCGAAGCCGAGCAGCACGCCGCGCCACGGCCTGGGTTCGTGCCGCGCACTCATCCACGCCCCCCACAGCGCGGCGATCGCCACCACCACGGCCAGCGGCAGCGCGAGCAACTCGGGGTAGTACACGACGCCGAGCACCGGCAGGTCGAAGAACACCGCGTCGCCCGTCTGGGGCCGGGGCAGCGAGTCGCGCCCGAACCGCTGCAGCAGCGCGAGCATCTGGTTGCCATGGTGCTGGACGCTGCCGGCATCGAGGTGCGCCACGTCGTCGAACGGCGTGTGGTAGCGCTGCACGCCGCCGATGAAGGCGAAGTTGAGCGCCGGCTGCCCCAGTTTCGCGAACACGCTCAGGTCGGTGTCGTTGGGCAGGTTGCGGTACACCGTCACCATCAGCGAGCTCGCGCTCGCGTCCCCGACGTCGCGCAGCGTGCGCACCACGTCGAGGTTGCGCCGCCCCGTCTCGAACATCATCGAGCGCCCGGTCGTGCCGCGCGCCTCGAAGTTGAGCACGAGTCCCACGTCCTTCGCCCACGGGTGCGACGTCACGAACGCGTCGGCCCCCAGCAGACCGAGTTCCTCGCCGTCCGTCAGCAGCACGATCACGTCGTTCGCGAGCGGCGCCGACGACCGCAGCGCGCGCAGCGCCTCGAGCACCGCCGCCACGCCGGCGCCATCGTCGCCGGCCGCCGGTCCCGACGGCACGCCATCGTAGTGGGCGGCCAGCAGGATCGCAGGGCCCGCGCGCCGGCTGCCGTTCACGCGCGCCACCACGTTCTGCACGCGCGCCGCGGTGCCGCCGCGCATCCCGGTCGCCTCCTGCAGGTCGGCCACGAGACCGAGCGCCTGCAGCTGGCGCAGCGCGTAGTCGCGCGCCGCGTCGTGCGCCATCGATCCGACCGGATGCGGCCGCTCCGCGAGGGCGCGCACGTGGACCAGGGCGCGCTCGGCGCTGAACACCCCCGGCGGCGCCGCGGCCGGCACCACGCGCGGCGGGCGACGCGCGATGTGCACGAGCAACCCGCACGCCGTGGCGAGCACGACGGCGGTGCCGACGGCTCGGCGCAGCGAATCGGAGAGGGGCACGGTGGAGTGGACCAGGGAGGCGGGAGGAAGCGCGCGAACGTACGGGCCGCGAGCGGCACGGGGAAGGCGCGTCCGGTCTTCGCCACGCGCGACCCCTGACGCGCTCCCCGCCCGTCCGGGCGGTTCTCGGCTCCACCCGGCTCCGCGTAACTTGGGGCGTGAACGCGTTCCGCGCGCCCGCCCCCCGTCCGAGGGGACGGGCGTTTCCGTTCCCGTGCCGCCACCCCTCCGGATGACCCCTCCCGCCGCCCACGTCCCCGACACCGCGCCCGCCCTGCCGCTCGCCGGGTTGCGCGTGCTCGACCTCTCCCGCCTGGTCGCGGGCAACATGCTCACGCTCTCGCTCGCCGACTTCGGCGCCGACGTGATCAAGGTCGAGGAGCCCGGCACCGGCGACGCGCTCCGCGAGTGGACCGCCGGCGGGCAGCCGCTCTTCTGGAAGGTGTACGCCCGCAACAAGCGCTCGATCACGCTCAACCTGCGGAGCGCCGAGGCGCGCGCGCTGCTGCTCAAGCTCGTCCCCACCGCCGACGTCTTCGTCGAGAGCTTCAAGTTCGGGACGCTCGAGAAGCTCGGGCTCGGCCCCGACGTGCTGCTCGCCGCCAACCCGCGGCTCGTCATCGTGCGCATCTCGGGATTCGGCCAGACCGGCCCGTACAGCGCGCGTCCCGGCTTCGGCACGCTCATCGAGGCCATGTCGGGCCTCGCGGCCAAGACCGGCTTCCCGCACCACCCGCCCGTGCTCCCCAACGTCGCGCTCGCCGACATGGTCGCCGGGCTCTCGGGCGCCTTCTCGGTGATGGCCGCGCTCCGCGCGCGGGACGTGCACGGCCAGGGCGGCCAGGTCATCGACCTCTCGCTCCTCGAGCCGCTCCTCTCGATCGTGGGACCCGACGCCGCCATCTACCAGCACACGGGCGAGATTCCGCTCCGCATCGGCAACCGGCTGAGCGTGAGCGCGCCGCGCAACGTCTACCACACGAAGGACGGCCACTACCTCGCCATCTCGGCCTCCATGCAGCCGATGTGCGAGAAACTGTTCACCGTCATGGGGCGCGCCGACATGATCACCGACCCGCGCTTCGCCAACAACGCCGCGCGCATCGAGAACATCGACGAACTCGACGCCATCATCCAGGAATTCGTCGGCCAGCGCACCCTCGACGAGAACACCGCGCTGTTCCAGGGTGCCGGCATCACCGCCGGCCCCGTGTACGACACCGCGCAGCTGGTCGACGACCCGCACGTGCGCGCGCGCGAGGTGCTGGTCGAGTACCCCGACGCCGACATCGGGTCGGTCAAGATGCACAACGTGACCCCGCGGCTTTCAGGCACTCCCGGCGACATACGAAAGGGTGCGCCCAACCTCGGCGAGGACAACCGGGCGGTGTTCGGCGAGGTCGGCGTGACCGCCGCCGAGCTCGCGCGGCTGCACGCGGACGGGACGGTCTAGGCGCGCGGCGCCGCCGACGCGATGATCGCGCGCGCTTCCGGCCGGTCGCCGAGCGCGCGGAAGCGGGGATCGATGCGCAGGTACGGCAACCACCCGTCCCGCACCGCGCACGCCTCCGCGAGCCGCGCCAGCGCGGGCTCCACCTCGCCCAGCGCGTGGTGGATGAGCGCGCGCTCGTACGGCGACGCGTAACCCGCCATCGCGCGTTGGTCGAGCTCGCGCAGCACCGCGCGTGCCTCCGCCGCATTGCCGCCCGCGGCGAGGCAATGTCCGTACGCGCCGAGCAGCACGTTCTGCCGGCCCGTGCGCGTCGCCGCCTCGTCGAGCAGCGCCATCGCGGCGCCGTGCCGCCCCAGCTGTTCCTGCGCGAGCCCCATGAAGAAGCGCGCCCAGAAGTCGTCCGGATCCAGCTGCAGCGTGCGCTCCCCCTGCTCGATCGCGAGCGCGTACGCACCCGAGAAGTGGTGGTGCCAGGCGAGGTGTGCGTTGATCACGGTGTCGAGCGGCTCCAGCCGGAGCGCGCGCAGGCTCGCCGTCAGCGACTCCTCGCGGCGGCCGAGGATCAGCGCGAGGTGCGACGACCAGTGGTGCGCATGCGCATACCCCGGATCCAGCGTGAGCGCCCGGTCGAAGTGCGCCGTCGCCTCGTGCACCGCGCCACCGAAGTGCACATCCGCGTACGCGAGCGCCGTGTACCCCTCCGCGAGCGTCGGATCCAGCGCGAGCGCGCGTCGCGCCGCCTCGATCGCCTGCGGAAAGCCCTCTGCGGGCGCCACCGCGCCTCCCTCCCAGCTCGACACCGTGGCCCAGCAGTCCGCGAGCCCGCACCAGGCCAGCGCATAGTCGGGGTCGAGCGCGAGCGCCTCCTTGAAGTACTGGATGCCGCGCATCGTCTCGCGGGGCCGCCGATTCCAGTGATAGCGGCCGCGCAGGTACGCCGCGTACGCCTCCGGATTCGACGAATGTCGCCGCGCGAGCGCCGGGCGTGGCTGCCCCGTCGCCAGGCGCCCACGCAGCTGTGCCACGATCGCCCCGGCCAGCTCCTCCTGCAGCGTGAGCACGTCCTTCAGCTCGCGGTCGAACGTCGCCGACCACGACGACAGGCCCGAGCGCAGGTCCACGAGCTCCGCCGTCACGCGCACCTGCGTGCCCGCCACTCGCACGGCCCCGTGCACCGCCTGCGCCACGTGCAGCTGCGCCGCCAGGCGCGCCGGCTCGGGTGGCGCGCCGCCGCGCCCCACGAGCGCGCGCGTCGCCGCGCGCGACGGCACGCGCAGCCCCGCCACGCGGGACAGGGCGTGCAGCAGTTCCTCCGTCACACCCTCCGCGAGGTAGCCCGCCTCCTCCGCGCGCCCGATGACGTCGAAGGGCAGCACGGCCACCGCCGCGCTGTCCATGGAACCGGCGATCACCGACGCGGCGCGCGCGCCACCCGCCGCGCCACCGGCCGCCGCGTCGTGCACGGCCTGCAGCGCCGCGGCGAACGCGCCCGCGGTCGCATGCCGCGCCGCGGGGTCGGGATCGAGCGCCCGATGCAGCACCGGCGCGAGGTGCGCGGCGTCCGGCGCCATCTCGGCCAGCGGGGCCGGCGTCCCGGCCAGGCGCAGGGCGAGCGATCGCTGCGCGCTCTGCGATCGGAAGGGCGGCGCGCCGCTGAGCAGTTCCGAGGCTACGCACGCCAGCGCGTACACGTCCGAGGCCGGGCTCACCTCCTCGCCAAGCAGTTGCTCCGGGCTCGCGTAGTCGAGCGTGCCGAGCCCGGTCCCGGCCATCGTCAGCGCCCGCGACGTCATCGTCGGGCCCCCGGTCGCGAGCACGCGCGCGATCCCGAAATCGGCCACGCGCACCTGCCCCCGCGCGTCGAGCAGCAGGTTCTCCGGCTTGATGTCGCGATGGATCACGCCGTGCCCGTGCGCGTGGTCGAGGGCCGCCGCCACGTCGCGCACCAGCGCGAGCGCGTCATCCACTGGCAGCGCCCCCGAGCGCGCGAGCCGGTCGCGCAGCGAGCGCCCGGACACGAGCGGCATCGCGTACCACGCGCGGCCCGCATCCACCCCCGAGTCGAGCAGCGGCAGGATGTGCGGGTGCGCGAGCCGACCGAGGATCGCGATCTCGCGGCGGAACCGCTCCTGCGCCACGACGTCCGACGCATCCTCGAGCAGCCGCTTGATCGCGACCGGGCGATCGGTGCGCACGTCGCGCGCCTCCATGACGATCGCCATGCCGCCGCGCCCCAGTTCGCGGCCGAGGGTGTAGCGCGGGGCGAGGGCAGCCGCGAAGGCGTCCTCCGTCGGACCGGCCGGCTCCGCCCCCATCGCTACCGCTTGCGCGCGTCCTTCATCACCGCCCCCGCCTTCATCACGTACGCCACCGTCTCGAGCTTCCGCACGTCCTCGAGCGGGTTCCCCTCCACGGCGATGATGTCGGCCCACTTCCCCGCCACGATCGTCCCCGTCTTGTCGCCGATCCCGATCAGCTCGGCCGCGTTCTTGGTCGCCGTCGTGATCGCGTCCATCGGCGTCGCGCCAAGGATCTTGACCATCAGCGCGAACTCCTGCCCGTTCCGCCCGTGGATGTCGCTCGTCGCGTCCGTGCCGAACGCGAACTTGACCCCGGCCTGGTAGGCCGCGCGCAGCCGCTTGTTGCGCTCGATCTCGATCGCCTTCGCCTTGTCGATCGCGTACTGCGGCGTCCCGTTCTCCGCCCCGCGGTGGATGATGTCCTCGAGGATGATCAGCGTCGGCACCAGGTAGGTGCCATGCGCCTTCATCGCCGCGATGCCGCGCTCGTCGATGAGCGAGCCGTGCTCGATGCTCGCCACCCCCGCGTTCACCGCCGCGAGCAGCCCGTCCGCGCCATGCGCGTGCGCCGCCACCTTCCGCCCGAGCTTGGCCGCTTCCTGCACCGCCGCGCGCAGCTCCTCGTCGGTGAACGCCGACGCCGTCACCGCGTCGCCGCTCGACAGGATCCCGCCGGTCGCCGTGAGCTTGATATGGTCCGCGCCGAACTTGACGTTCGTGCGGATCTGGCGCCGCACTTCATCCACCCCGGTCACCATCACGCCCGTGCCCGGGATGTTGAGGTCCGGGCTCCACCCGTTCACGTCCGCGTGCCCGCCGATGATCCCGAGCGACGGCCCCGCCACGTAGAGCCGCGGACCGGGAATCACCCCCTTCGCGATCAGGTCGCGCACCGCCACGTCGGCGAAGTGCGTCGCCCCCACGTCGCGGATCGTCGTGAACCCCGCGTCGATCGTCTTCTTCGCGTTGACCGTGCCGTACACTCCCTGGTGCGCCGCCGTCTCCTTGAGCACCGACATGTCGCCGCCATCCGCGTCGTACGACGTGATGTGGGTGTGGCAGTCGATGAGCCCCGGCAACAGCGTGTAGCCCGGCAGCTCCACCACCGTCGCCCCCTTGGGAATCGTCACGCGCGACGCGGGCCCCACGGCCGTGATCGTCTCGCCCGTCACGATCACCACCGGGTTGTCCACCTGCGTGCCGTCGCCGACGAGGAGGCGCGCCGCCTTGAGCGCGGTGATGCGCGGGGCGGCCTGCGCGCCGAGCGCCGAGGTGGTGGCCAGCAGTGTGCACGCGGCCAGGGTCGCGGCTCGCGTCATCGCGCGCCGCACGAGGAACATCGAAGTGGTGGTCGTCATCCCCGGAATGTGCATGGCCGCCCGGGACGCGGCGAGGGTGGGTGCGCCCCTACGGACGCGACGGACCGACTGGCGCGGTCGCTGATGGCGCCGCGCTCGGGCTGGCCGCCGGCGCCACCGGCTTGGCCGGCAATCCGAGCCGCCTCGCCAATTCCGCGAAGCGCGGGTCGGCCCGCACCACGTCGAACTCCTTGTCCGCGAGCGCGCTCACGCGGAACAGCTGGTCGTGCTTGTCGGCCGCCTTGAGCAGCCACGCCATCGCGTTCGCCGTGTCCTTGAGCCCGAGGTACACTACCGCGATCGCCCCCGGCGCCCCCGGAGCCGCCGGCTGCTTGAGCAGCCGCGCCAGCGCCCCCTGCGCCCGGTCCAGCTGCCCAGCCTGCGCGTACGCGCCCCCCAGCAGCCCCACGAACGGCGGCGCGCCGTTGCTGAGGCTCGCCGCAGCCTCGAGTTCCTTGAGCGCTCCCTTCGTGTCGCCCACGTCCCGAAGCACGCGCGCCTTCACCGCGCGCGCGATCGGCAGGTCGGGGAACGACTCCACCATGTCGTCGGCGAGCTTGACGGCCGAGTCCTTCCGCCCCGCGCTCGCGAGCCCGAGCGCGAGCGCGCTCGCCACCACCGGCGAATTCTGGTCGAGCGTCCGTGCCTTGCGGAGCGCCGCCAGCCCCTCGGTCGGCCGCCCCGTGCGCAGCAGGTGCTCCCCGTACCACAGCTGCCCGTTCGCGTACTCCGGCGCGCGCTGCACCGCGCGCGCCAGGTCGGCCTCGGCCCGCGCGCCGTCGCCCATCAGCGAGCGCAGGTGGCCCCGCGCGGCGTACCCCTCGCCCAGCGTGCTGTCGAGCGCGAGCGCCCGCTCCGCCTGCGCCAGCCCCGCCGTCACCCCCGTGTCCGACGGCACCGGCGTCGTCAGCGTCCCGATCGCGTACGCGTCGGCGAGCCCCGCGTGCGCGAGCGCGAACCCCGAGTCGCGCGCGATCGCAGCGCGGAACTGTGCCGCCGCCGCGCTCAGCGTCGCCGGCCCCGGCCGCGACAGCAGCTCGCGGCCCCGCAGGTAGCTGTCATACGCCTTCGGGTCCACCTCCTTCTCCGCCACCTGCGTCGTCTCGCTCGGCGCGAGCTCCGGCGTCAGCGCCTCGGTGATCGACCGCGCCAGCGCGGCCTGCACCTTGAAGAGGTCCGTGGCCACGCGCTCGAACACGTCGCTCCACACCGTGAGGCCGTCGCTCACGCGCACCAGCCGCGCCGTGAGGCGGATCCGCTTCCCGTCGCGCTGGATCGTCCCCTCGAGCACCGTCGCCACGTGGAGCGCCTTCCCCACCGCCGCGATGTCGCCGCCGCGCTGCCGCTGGTCCGACGCCTGCATCCGCGACGCCACGCGCAGTCCCGCGATCCGCGACAGCGCGCTCGTCAGCTCGACCGTGATCCCCTCGGCCAGGTACACGTCCTGCGTGTCGGGCCCGATCGACGTGAACGGCAGCACCGCCACCGAGTTGGGCGCGGGCGCCCCGTTCGACACCTCGCTCACGGGCGTCGTCACCCGCCCCGCCCGCACGTCGCGCGCGCGCATGAGCAGCGCGCCGCCCACCCCGGCCACCAGCACCACGAAGATCGCCGCCAGCGCGAGCGGTCCGCGCCGGAGCGACGCGGCCGCCAGCGCGTCGCGCGACGCCGTCGAGAAGGTCCCGCTCACCACCGCCGGATCGTCGAGCAGCGCCACGAGCGCTTCGGCCGTCTGCGGCCGCTTGTCGGCCTCTTTCTCCAGGCAGCGCATCACCACGGCCGCGAGCGCGTCGGGCACGTCCTTGCGGCGCTCCTGCACCGGCACCGGCGCCTCCGCCAGCTGCGCGGCCAGCAGCGCCTGCGGCGTCTTGCCGGTGAACGGCGGCTTCCCCGTCAGCATCTCGTACGCCACGATCCCCGCGGCGTAGATGTCGGCACGGTGGTCCGTGTCCGGGTCTCCCGCCGCCTGTTCCGGTGCCATGTACGCCGGCGTGCCGAGCGATGTCCCCTGTCCCGTGAGCGTGCCGTGTTCATGGAACCGGCTCGGCGTGCGCGCCGACACCAGCGCCTTGGCCACGCCGAAGTCGGTGACCGTCGCCGAGCCCGCCGAGAGCAGCACGTTGTCGGGCTTGATGTCGCGATGCACCACGCCGCGCTCGTGCGCGAACGCCAGCGCGCGCGCCACGTCGCGCAGGATCTGCACCGCGTCGCGGATCGGCATCGGCCCCTTCCGCACCGCCTCGCGGAGCGACTCTCCTTCGACGAACGGCATCAGGAAGTACGGCAGCCCCTCCGCCACGCCGCTCGTGAGCACCGGCACGATGTGCGGATGCTGGAGCGCGGCCGCCATCAGGATCTCGCGGCGGAACCGCTCCACCGACAGCGTCGCCGTCAGCTCGGGCGGGAGCACCTTCACCACCACGCGCCGCTCCAGCTGGTGGTCGAACGCCACGAACACGTACGCCATGCCGCCGCCACCGAGCTCGCGCTCGATGGTGTACGCGTCGCCAAGTGCGCGCTGCAGGAGCGCACGCACGTCGCTTACGGGCACGCGGACGTTGCGGTCGGAGACGGGGGGCATGACGGATAGCTGGCCACGGCCGAAATACCGTTGGCGCTCAGGTACCCGTTGGACATCGCCTTGGGCCGGAGGGATTGCTCCGGCCCCAGTCGACTTCCACGCAGAAATGTCGCGCTACGACCGGCGGAAGGCGAGCGCGGCGTCGCCTTCGGTGACCGGAATCACCACGCTCTCCCCCAGTGCGCTCGAGCGCCCAACGAGGTCGCCCACGCCGCCGCCGTGGTATGCCTCTTCGCCGTGCTCGGCCAGGTCCACGCCCATGACCTCGTCACTCAGCCCGACGCGGAGACCCATCAGCGCCTGCAGCGCCGTGAGGATGAGCCATGAGGCGCTGCCCGCGAGCACCACCGTCGCGCCCACCGCCGCGAGCTGCACCCCCACCAGGCCCGGGTTCCCCGCCAGCAGGCCGTCCGCCCCGGCCGGATTCACGGCCTTGGTCGCGAACACGCCGGTCAGCACCGCCCCCGCGATCCCCGCCACGCCATGACACGCGAACACGTCGAGCGCGTCATCCACCTTGATGCGGGGACGCAGCTGGATCGCCGTGTAGCTCAGCACCGCCGCGATCGCGCCGATCGCGAGCGCCGCGAGCGGCGTCACGAACCCGGCCGCCGGCGTGATCGCCACGAGCCCCACCACCGCGCCGGTGGCCGCCCCCACCGCCGTCGAGCGCTTGGTGCGCACGAGGTCGGCGAGCAGCCACGCCACCATCGCCGCCGCCGCCGCGCTGTGCGTGGTGAGGAACGCGTTGGCCGCGACCTCGTTCGCGCCCAGCGCCGATCCCGCGTTGAATCCGAACCAGCCGAACCAGAGGAGCCCCGCGCCCAGCAGCGTGAACGGCACGTTGTGGGGCACGATCATGGAGCGACCGTAGTCGCGGCGCTTGCCCAGCAGCAT
>JACQES010000085.1 GCA_016200495.1 Gemmatimonadota bacterium | reverse complement strand
TGAAATCGTGGTCGTCGAACGGGTGCACGAACACGCCGTCCACGCCGGGATAGCTGCGGTCATCGAGCGCCTGCCACGCGCGCTCGTACGTCACGAGTTCGAGCCGCGCGCCGAGCGCGCGCATGCGGTCGATCTTGGCCTGCGGCGCGCTCTGCATCGTCACGACCGTGCACGTGACGCCCGCCTGGCGCGCGGCGTACGCCACCCCCTGCCCCGCATTGCCGGCGCTGATCGTCCACACTCCCTTCGCGCGCTCGGCCGGCGGAATCTTCGCCACCGCGTTCGCGGCGCCGCGCAGCTTGTACGCGTTCGTCGGCTGCAGGTTCTCGAGCTTGAGCCGGATGTCGGGCATGTCCGGCCCCAGGTCGAGCTTCACCAGCGGCGTTCTGAGCACGGTGCCCATGATGCGCCCACGCGCCTCCTGAATTTCGGCGAGCGTGACCGGTCGAACGGAGTCGAGCGTCATGGGCGTGAGTCTGCAGTGGGAAAGTGGAACAACCAGCGCCTGCGCCCTACGCGAGCTGGTACATCAATTCGACGAACGACTTCACCGCGCCGTCCATCCCCGCCACCTTGGGATTGGCCGCCTCGACGATCCAGTACTCGTCGGGCGCGTGCGCGCCGTCGCCATGGCCGAGGCCGTACTGCACGGCGGCCATCTTGAGGCGCGGGCCCGTGAAGGTCACGCCCGGCCACGAGCCGGCGAGGCGCGGCCAGAGCTCCGCGTCCGTCCCCAGCGCCTTGTACGCGGCCATCGACGCCTTCACGAGCTTCGCGTCGGGATCGGTCTGCGTCGGGTCGTAGCCGCCGCTCACGTTCACCTCGATGTCGCCGAAGCCGTGCTTCTTGAGGTGCGCCTTGAGCAGCTCGACCGTGCCGTCCTTGGTCATGTCGGGCACGAGGCGCATGTCGATCTTCGCGACGGCCCGGTGCGGCAGGATCGTCTTGCCGCCGGGGCCGGTGTAGCCGGCCACGAGGCCCTCGATGTTGATCGTCGGCTGCGACACCAGCCGCTCGAGCGACTTGGCCCACGGCTCGTCGCCGAAGAAGGTCTTCACGCCGAGCGCCTTCTTGGTGCCCTCCTCGTTCCGCTTGGGGATGGCGTCGGCGAGGATCTTCTTCTGGGCGGGCGTCAGCGGCTTCACCTTGTCGAAGAAGCCCTCGACCGCCGGCGTGTGCCCATCGGGCTTGACCAGCGTGTTGAGCGCCTGCACGAGGTGCCACGTCGGCGAGTCGATCTGCGCCTCGTAGCTCGAATGCACGTCCTTGCTGGGCCCGCGGCCCCACTTCTCGCCGGTGGAGACGAGCTCGAGTTCGCAGACGCCCTTCGAGCCCAGGTTGAGCGCGACGCCGCCGTCGAGCGCCTGGTTGCCGAGCGGGATGATGATGCCGATGCACTTCTTGAGCGCGGCCTCGACCTCGGGCTTGAAGACGATCTCGCCGAAGTTGGGGCTGCCGATCTCCTCCTGCCCCTCGCACACGAGCACGATGTTGACCGGCGGCTTCTTGCCCGCCCCCTTGAACGCGTGAAACGCGGCGAGGCACGCCATCTGCGGTCCCTTCGAGTTGGTGGCGCCGCGGCCCATCATCACCTTGCCCACTCCCGGCTTGTCCACGATCCGCGCCTCGAGCGGCGGCGAGCTCCATTCGGCCGGGTCGAACTGCTTGACGTCGTACATCATGTAGATGGCGAGCGTCGTCCTGGCCCCCGCGTCGAGGTAGCCGAACACGCCGGCGTGGCCCGCCTTCGTGGGCACGAGCTCGACCTTGGTGAAGCCCGCGTCGCGCGCGAGCTTGGCCATGTACTCGGGGCCCTGCGGGTAGTTGCGGTTCTCGGCCGCGATGGACGGCAGCGCGATCCAGTCCTGCAGCATCTTGATCGTGGCGGCGTGCTGCGTGCCCACCTGCGCCATCACGGTCGCCTTGTCGTCGGCGAGCGGGGCGAAGAGGGCGCGCGAGTCGCCGAGGGTGATCGCGGCGGCGCCGGCCATGGCGCCCTGCAGGAAGGTGCGGCGCGTGACTTCGCTGTCGAATTCCACGCCATTCACGTCGAACCGGTTCACGGCGAGCGCTCCGTTGGGGGAATCCGGGGAATGTGTGCCGTCGCCGGACCGCCCGCCATATCTTGCACGCCATGTTCTGGCCGATGTTCGTCTCCGCCGTCACGTTCTGGGGCGCCGCACTCGCGGGCGCGTGGGTGCTGGGGCGCCGCTACGTCCGCGCGGTCGAGGCGCGCGCCGCGCTCGCGACCGACATCACCGCGCTGCGCGAGCGGGTGGCGCTGCTGGAAGGTCAGGTCGCGCGCAGCGCAGCGCCGCCCGGTTCGCTGACCGCCGGCGGCGCGAGTGACGCGCTCCCGAGCGGCGCGGCGGCCGCGCTCCCGAGCGGGGCGACTGCATCGCTGCCGAGCGGGGCGACCGCAGCGCTCTCGAGCGGCGCGACGGATGCGATGCCAAGCAGCGCGACGGACCAGCTCGCCGGCGCCGTGCACGCCATTCGCTGCGGCGACCACGCGGCGCTCGCCCGCCTGCTCGCCGCCGACCCCGCGCTCGCACGGCGGCGCGTGTGGACCGGCCGCGAGGCGCGCACGTTGCTCCACGTGGCGACCGACTCGCCCGGCCACCTGCCTGGCGTCGCGACGACGTTGCGCCTGCTGGTGCACGCCGGCGCCGACGTGAACGCGCCGTTCGAGGGACCGCATGCCGAGCGTCCGCTGCACTGGGCGGCGAGCAACGACGACGTCGAGGCGCTCGACGCGCTGCTCGACCTCGGCGCGGACATCGAGGCACCCGGCTCGGTGCTGGGCGGCGGTCCGCCGCTGGTGGATGCCGTCGGCTTCGGCCAGTGGAACGCGGCGCGGCGACTGGTGGCGCGCGGCGCGCGCGTGACGCTCGACCAGAGCGCGGCGCTGGGCCTCGTCGATCGCCTCACCGAGCGGCTTGCCGCGCTGGGCGCCGCGCCCGCCGCCGACGCGCTCTCGCGCGCGCTGTGGTTCGCGTGCCATGGCTGCCAGCAGGACGCGGCCGACCTGCTCGTCGCCCGCGGCGCGGACGTGAACTGGCTGCCGCCGTGGGAACGCCTCACGCCACTCGACGCCGCCGTGCGGAGCGGCGCCACCACGCTGGCCGAGTCGCTGCGCCAGCACGGCGCGCGCTCGGCCCATGCCACGAACCCGGGTTCATCGACATGAGACACGTCATCGCTGCCTGGTCCCTCGTTGCCGCCCTGATCGCGTCGCGCCCCGCGAATGCCCAACGCGCGACGGCGTTCCGCGTCGAGGAGACGACCATCGCGCGCGTGCACGGCGCGATGCGCTCGAAGCAGCTCACCTGCCACGGACTCGTGAGCGCGTATCTCGACCGGATTGCGGCGTACGACAAGCGGGGACCGGCGATCAATGCGCTCGTCACGATCAACCCGAAGGCGCTCGCCATCGCCGACTCGCTCGACAGGCGCTTCGCGACCGAGGGGCTCACGGGGCCGCTCCACTGCATTCCCGTCATCGTGAAGGACAACTTCGAGACGCGCGACCTGCCGACCACCGCGGGCTCGCTCGCGCTGGCCGGATGGATCCCGCCGCAGGATGCGACGATGGTGGCGCGCATCAAGGCCGCGGGCGCGATCGTGCTCGCCAAGAGCAACATGGCCGAGTGGGCGTTCACGCCGTTCGAGACGGTGAGCTCGATCCTGCCGGGGTACACGAAGAACCCGTATGCGCTGGACCGCGTGACCGCGGGCTCGAGCGGCGGCACGGCGGCGGCCGTCGCGGCCAACGAAGGCGAAGTCGGGCTTGGCACCGACACCGGCAACTCGATCCGCGGGCCGTCGGCGCACAACAATCTCGTCGGGATCCGCTCCACGATGGGGCTCACGTCGCGGGCGGGGGTCGTGCCGCTCTTCATCTCGCAGGACATCGCGGGGCCGATGGCGCGCACGGTGGCGGATGCGGTCGCGGTGTTCAACGTGGTGGTTGGGTCTGACCCCGCCGATCCCGTGACGGTGACCGCGGACCAGCATCGCGAGAAGGACTACAGCGCGTTCGTCGTGCCGGGCGGCTTGAAGGGCGCGCGCATCGGCGTGCTCCGGCAGGCGTACGAGAACCCGGGCCTCGACAGTGAAGTGGTGAACGTCTTCGGCCGCGCGCTGGACGCAATGAAGCGCGCGGGCGCGGTGATCGTGGATCCCGCGGGCATCGACAGCCTGCAGGCGCTCATGCGCACCACGGGGGGCGGCTGCAACCCGTTCAAGCACGACCTCGAGGCGTACTTCGCGGCACGCGCGCCCAACGCGCCGGTGCACACGATCGACGAGATCCTCAAGAGCGGGAAGTTCCACCCGACGGTGCGCGGCAACCTGCAGGGGGCGGCGGCGTTCCTCGCCAACCCGGACACGGCGCCCGGCTGCGTCTCGTACGAGGCCGCGCGCGCGCGCCTCCGCGTGGCCGTGCTCGCGCTGATGGACTCGCTCAGGCTCGACGCGATGGTGTACCCCACGTGGAGCAATCCGCCGCGCCTGATCGGCGACCTCAACACGCCGGCCGGCGACAACAGCCAGATCTTCTCGCCGCGCACGGGCTTCCCAGCGATCACGGTGCCGATGGGCTACACCCGCGGCACGCTCCCCGCGGGGCTGAGCTTCTTCGGGCGGCCCTGGAGCGAGGGGAAGCTGATCACGCTCGCGTACGGGTTCGAGCAGGCGACGCACCACCGCGTGCCGCCGGCGAGCGCGCCGGTGCTGGCGCGGAAGTAGCCGCGCGCGCGCCGCCGCGACTGCGCGCGACGCGCACGGCCCGTCGTCCGGCGGCGCGTCATGCGAGCGGCGCCAGTATCGCCGTGAAGTGCCGGAGCGCCGGCGGCTCCTCGACGATCCGATACCCCTTGAGCGTCGCGCGCTCCGCGAACACGTGGAGGATCACCTCGCACAGGTAGTCCACGTGACTCTGCGTGTACACGCGCCGCGGGAACGCGAGGCGCACCAGTTCCTTGGGCGCGGGCCGCTCGCTGCCGTCCGGTTGCCGGCCGAACATCACCGATCCGATCTCGACGCCGCGCACGCCGCCGGTGAGATAGAGCGCGTTGTTGAACGACCAGGCCGGGAAGTCGAGCGGCGGCACGTGCGGCAGCATCTCGGCCGCGTCGAGGTACACCGCGTGGCCGCCCGTGGGGAGCACGAGCGGCACGCCCGCCGCCTCCAGCCGCTCGCCGAGGTACGCGATCGAGCGCACGCGGTAGCGGAGGTAATCGGGATCGAGCGCCTCCCAGAGCCCCTGCGCGATCGCCTCGAGGTCGTAGCCCGCCATGCCGCCGTAGGTGGGGAACCCCTCGGTCAGGATCTCGAGGGTGCGGCACCTCGTGGCGAGCGCGTCGTCGTTGAGCGCGAGGAAGCCGCCGATGTTCGCCATGCCGTCCTTCTTGGCGCTCATCGTGCACCCGTCGGCCAGGTCGAACAGTTCGCGGGCGATCGCGCGCGGCGACGTGTCCTCGTAGCCCGCCTCGCGCGTGTGGATGAACCACGCGTTCTCGGCGAACCGGCACGCGTCGATGATGAACGGGATCCCGTGGTGGCGCGCCACGCGGCTCACCGCGCGCGCGTTCTCGAGGCTCACCGGCTGTCCGCCCCCCGAGTTGTTGGTGACCGTGAGCATGATCATGGGAATCCGCGCCGCGCCGACGCTCGCCACCAGCTGCTCCAGCGCCTCGACGTCCATGTTGCCCTTGAACGGGTGCGGCGTGCGCGCGTGGCGCGCCTCGCTCACGGGCAGGTCGCGGGCCTCGCCGCCGGCGTGCTCCACGTGCGCGCGCGTCGTGTCGAAGTGCGCGTTGTTCGGGATCACGTGGCCCGGCCGCACCATCGCGCTCATCAGGATGTGCTCGGCGGCGCGCCCCTGGTGCGTGGGGAGCACGTGGCGGTAGCCCGTGATCGTGCGCACCGCGTCCTCGAACTTGTAGAACGAGCGCGCCCCGGCGTACGACTCGTCGCTCGCGACCATCTCGGCCCACTGCCGCGACGACATGGCGCCGGTGCCGGAATCGGTGAGCAGGTCGATGAGCACCTGCTCCGAGCGGAGCTGGAACGGGTTGTAGCCGGCGGCGGCGAGCGCCTTGGCGCGCTCGCGCTCGGTGGTGGTGCGGATCGGCTCGACGGAGCGGATCCGGAAGGGTTCGAAGATGGTGCGCGGCGTGAAGCTCATGGGGCCGTTCCCCTCGATGGGGCGGTGTGCCCCAACATGAGACGCCGTCCCGAGGCGCGAAGCCGCGAAAACCCCTACGCCGGGAACATGGAACGGACGACAAACCAGACGTTGGCCGGGCGCTCGGCGAGCCGTCGCATGTACCACTTGAACCACGACTGGCCGTAGCTCACGAGCGTCTTCACGTGGCGCCCCTCGCGCGCGTACTTGCGCTGCGCCTCGTCGCGGATGCCGTAGAGCATGTGCACCTGGTAGGCGCCGTCGCTCACGCCGAGCGCGCGCGCCTTCTCCACCAGCCGGTCCACGAGCCCCAGGTCGTGCGTGCCGAAGATCGCGGTGCAGTCGCCCGTCTTCGCCTTCTCGAGCATCTGGATCCCCAGCTCGTAGTACGCGAGGTCGGTGTCGCGCTTGTCGGGAAAGGCGACGTGCGCCGGTTCCGCATAGGCGCCCTTCACGAGGCGGATCACGGGCTTGACGGCCCAGAGCGCCTTGAGGTCGTCCGGCGTGCGCTTGAGGTACGCCTGGATCGCGAGTCCCGTGTTGGCGTAGCGCGCCTTGAGCGTCGTGTAGAGCGCGAGCGTGCGGTCCACGTAGCTCGAGTCCTCCATGTCGATCCAGAGGAACGACCCGGTGGACGCGGCCTTCTGCGCGAGCGTCTCGAGGTGGGCCGCGCAGGCCTTCGCATCGAGGTCGAGGCCCAGCTGCGTCGGCTTGACCGACACGTGCGCCTCCATGAGCCCGCGCGCCTTGATCTGGTCGAACAGCCCCAGGTAGTGGTCGCGCACCGCGTCGGCCTCGGCCAGCCGCGTCAGGTTCTCGCCCAGCTGCGTGAAGATCACGCCGCGCCCCTCGGGGGCGAACGCCTGCGCCGCCGCCAGCGCGTCCTCGGCGCGCTCGCCGGGCATGAACTTCCGCACCGCGCGGCGCACGAAGGCGGTGCGCGTGGCGTGCTCGTTGAGGAACGCGTTCTTGGATGCGGCGAGGAGGATCGAACGGCCGACGCTCATGCGACTGGGGCTCCAGCGGAGGAAAGCCGCGCGACCGCCCGCGGGCGGGGTGCGGGGAGCCCTGGCGTGCACGCGGGCTCCGGGCGACAAGCTATCGAGCGCGCGGGGCGCGGGGGAGCGTCGCGCATTGCGGCGCGCGTGACGGGGACCGCACATTCCCCGCGCCCCTCACCCCGCCACACGCCCATGTCCCGTCCCGACCGCCTCGTGCGCGCCTGCACGCTCGCCGCCCTCACGCTGCTGGCCGCCTGCGGTCCCGGCGCGACCGCGACGCCCAAGCGCACCGCCAACTTCGCCGACCTGGCCACCCTGTTCGCCGACTGGCGCGCCTTCCAGCGCCCGGCTCGCGTCAACGGCGCCCCCGACTACTCCGCCGCCGCCATGGCGCGCCAGCAGCAGGGCCTCGCCGCGATGCGCGCGCGCCTCGAGGCGTTCGACACCACGGGCTGGACCGTGCCGCAGCAGGTGGACTGGCACGTGATCCGCGCCGAGATGAACGGACTCGACTTCGACCACCGCGTCCTCCGGCCGTGGGCCAACAACCCCGCGTTCTACGTGACGGTGTTCGACGAGCAGAGCGACCAGCCGGCGCGCGAGGGACCGTACGCCGACGGTGCGGTCGAGTTGTGGCAACAGACGTTTCCGCTCTCCGCCGCAGCCGCCGCGCAGGTGGACTCGGGGCTCAAGCGCGTCCCGGCGCTGCTGGCGCAGGCGCGCACCAACCTGGTCGGCAACGGGCACGACCTGTGGAACATGGGCGCGCACTCGCTGCGCGGGCAGGCGAAGGTGCTGGCCGACCTGCTGCCCAAGGTCGCGGGCAACGCCGCGCTCGAAGCGAGCGTGAAGGCCGCGCAGGCCGCCACCGATTCGCTCGCCACCTGGGTCGAGGCGCAGGTCAAGACCAGGACGGCGCCCTCGGGGATCGGCGTGGCCAACTACACGTGGTACCTGCAGCACGTGCAGCTCGTGCCGATGACGTGGGAGCAGGAGGAGGCGCTGATGCAGCGCGAACTCGAGCGCTCGGTGTCGGCGCTCGCGCTCGAGGAAGGACGCAACGCGAAGCTCCCCGCGCAGGCGGTGGTGTCGAGCCCGGCCGAGTTCGCGACGCGCTTCGGCCAGGGGGTCACCGACTACATGTCGTTCCTCAAGGCGCACGACGTGATGACCGTCGAGCCGTGGATGGACGGCGCCATGCGCGCGCGCATCGGCACCTTCGCGCCGGGGCACCGCCACTTCTTCGCCGAGGTGGACTACCGCGACCCCGAGGTCATGCGCACGCACGGCTACCACTGGATCGACCTCGGCATGATGAAGGAGCACCCGCACGCCGACCCGATTCGCCGCGGCCCGCTCCTCTACAACATCTTCAACACGCGCACCGAGGGATTCGCCACCGGCTGGGAAGAGGTGATGATGCACGCCGGCATGTTCGACGCGAAGCCGCGCTCGCGCGAACTGATCTGGATCCTGCTGGCCGAGCGGGCCGCGCGCGCGCTGGGCGACCTGCACATGCAGGCCAACACGCAGACGCTCGAGCAGTCGGCCATGGAGGCGTCGAGCAAGACGCCGCGTGGGTGGCTCTCGCTCGACGACGGCCTCGTGCGCGGCGAGCAGCACATCTACCTGCAGCAGCCGGGCTACGGCACGAGCTACGTGGTGGGCAAGACGATGCTCGACGCGCTCATCGCGCAGCGGAAGGCCCAGCTCGGCGACAAGTACTCGTTCCGCGAGCTGATGGACGCGGTCAACCGCACGGGCCTCGTGCCGGCGTCGTTGGTGCAGTGGGAGATCACGGGAGTGCTGAACCCGGAGACGAAGAAGATGCTGGGGGCGAAGTGACGGGATCCGCGCGCGGCGTGCAGCTGTGGCCCTCGCAGCACGCACGGGGCGCGCGTAGCGCCGCCTGCGGTGCGTTGGCCGCGGCCGCGGCGCTCGGCACGTCGCTCGGCGCGCAGCAGCCACTCCCCCGCGTCCCGGGCGCTCGTGTCATGACGGTGTCGCGCATCGAGCACCGCGGATCGGAGCCCGGCATCGCGCTCGACCCCAACAACCCCGCGCGCGTGATCGCCGCGTACGGCGGACCGTGGCTCGCGTACTCGACCGACTCGGGCGCGACCTTCGCGCTCGCGCCGCAGGTGAAGGCCGAAGGAGTGCTCGGCGGCGGCGACGTCTCGGTGGCGTTCGACGACGCTGGGGCGGCCTACCTCTCGTTCCTCACGTCCGATGGGCTCGGCACGCCGAGCTACTGGGCGCACCACGCGGGGAAGAGCGGCATCTGGGTGGCGCGCTCCCCCGATGGCGGCCGCACGTGGCCCACGCCGGCGGTGCCGGTCAAGCAGTGGCCCAACTCGCGCGACCCGGCACCGCAGATGGTGGACATGTCGCGCATCTGGACGGACGCGCACCCCGCGAGCCCGCACCACGGCAACCTCTACGTGGCGTGGATCAACTGGGAGCTCGACCGCTCGGTCATCCAGTTCTCGCGCTCCACCGACCACGGCGCGACCTGGACGGTGCCGCGCGCGATCAGCACCAAGCCCGGGCTTCCGCGCGACGACAACGGCGGGCTCGTCGCCCCGATCGGCGTCGTCGCCCCCGACGGCACGATGCACGTGATCTGGAACGACCAGAACTCGATCGTCTACACGAGCTCGCGCGATGGAGGCCGCACCTTTGCGCCGTCGCGGAGCATCGTCCCCGTGGGCCCGCCCTACTTCGGCGGCGCCACGGGGGTGCCGGGCGTCGTGCGCGTGATGGGCTTTCCGCAGGTCGGGCTCGATGCGAAGCGCAACATCCTCTACGTCACCTGGAGCGACTTCCGGAACGGCGACGTGGACGTGTTCCTCGCGAAGAGCACCGACGGCGGACGCCACTGGTCGGCCCCCGTGCGCGTCAACGACGACCCGATCCACGACGGGCGCGACCAGTTCTTCCAGTGGCTCGCGGTGGATCCCGAGAACGGCGACCTCTACGTGCAGTTCTACGACCGCCGCGAGGACACGGGCAGGCACGAGACGCGCGTCACCCTCGCGCGCTCGACCAACCAGGGTGCGTCGTTCACCAACTACGCCTGGTCCGACGCCGCCTTCACCGGCGACAACGTCTTCCTCGGCGACTACGCGTGGCTCGTGGCCAAGGGCGGCCGTGCGTACGGCGTCTGGGTCGAGGCGGTGCCGCCCGATCCGTCCGCGCCCGCCGGCGCGCGCCCGCGCACCGGCACGCTCGTGAAGGTGGGGACGGCCGACTTCCGCGGCGTGCGCTAGCGGCGCGCTACGTTCCCCGGCATGTCCTCGGCCCCGCCTCCCGTCGTCCTCGACGCCGCGCGCGTGCAGGCGCTCCTTGCGCGCCTCGATCCCGTGGCGGAGATGCGGCGGCTCTTCGCCGCGCTCGGGCGCGGCGACGCGGTGCAGCCGCCGCAGCAGCTCGTGGTCTTTCCCGGCGGGCGCGGCGACTCGATCACGTACAGCGGCGTGCTCGCCGCGGAGCACGTGTTCGGGGTCAAGGTGTCGCCCTACATCGTGCGGCCGGGCGGCGGGCACGTCACGGCGTGGACGCTGCTCCTGGGCACCGACACCGGTGATCCGCTCCTCCTCTGCGATGCCCGCGCGCTCACCGTCGCGCGCACGGCCGCGACCACGGCGCTCGCGGTCGACCTGCTCGCC
>JACQES010000084.1 GCA_016200495.1 Gemmatimonadota bacterium | reverse complement strand
GAACGCCAGCGGCGTGCGCTTCGTGGACAAGCTGACGCGGCAGGAGCGCGAGGTGAAGGCGCGCGTCGTCGTGCTCGCGGCGAGCGCCGGCGAGACGGCGCGCATCCTGCTCAACTCGAAGTCGAGCCGGTTCCCGCAGGGGCTCGCCAATTCGAGCGGCCTCGTGGGCAAGTACCTCATGGACACCGTGGGTGCGGGACTCAGCATCCAGGTGCCCGCCATGGAGAACATGCCGCCCCACAACCAGGACGGCGTGAGCGGCGAGCACATGTACGTGCCCTGGTGGCTCTACAAGGAGCAGCTCAAGGGCGACCTGGGCTTCGCGCGCGGCTACCACATCGAGTTCGGCGGCGGGCGCGGCATGCCTGGCCCCGGCATCTTCGGCGGGCTCGAGCACTACACCAACGGCGCGTACGGCAAGCGGTTCAAGGAGGAGGCCCGCCGCTACTACGGCTCGTTCATGTACTTCGACGGCCGCGGCGAGATGATCCCGAACGAGGACTCCTACTGCGAGATCGACGCCGACGTCGTGGACCAGTGGGGGATCCCGGTGCTGCGCTTCCACTGGAAGTGGTCGGAGCACGAGACGCGCCAGGCCGCGCACATGCTCAAGACCTTCGCCGAGATCGGCCAGGCGATGGGCGGCACCGTGGTGGGCGGCAAGGTCGAGACCGACGGCGCCAAGGCGATCGCCAAGGGGGGCCAGATCATCCATGAAGTGGGCACTTGCCGCATGGGCGACGACCCGCGCACCTCGGTGCTCAACGCGCACCAGCAGAGCTGGGACGTGAAGAACCTGTTCGTCACCGACGGCGCGCCGTTCGTCAGCAACGCCGACAAGAACCCGACCCTCTCGATCCTCGCCCTTGCGTGGCGCACCTGCGACCACATCAAGGACGAGCTCGCCAAGCGGAACATCGGATGAGCGACTCCAAGGACCATCCCTCGCGCCGCGACGCCCTGCGCACGCTCGCCGCCGGCGCCGCGGCCCTGCCGGTGGCCGGCGCGCTCGGCCGCCGTGCGCTGCCGACGCTCGCCGACGCTCCCGCGCCGCCCGACGGCGCGGAGGTGCCCGCCACCGCCCCGCACACCGGTCCGCGCGGCACGCCGAGCGACCCGGACCTGCTGCACCCCAAGCGCGACTGGCCGCGCAAGCTGAACGCGACGGAGATGGTGGCGCTCACCGCGCTCTGCGACACGATCATCCCCGCCGATGCGCACAGCCCGTCCGCCTCGGCGGTCGGGACGCCGGCCTTCATCAACGAGTACGTGAGCCATCCCAACCAGGAGCGCGACCTGGTGCGCGTGCGCGGCGGGCTGGCCTGGCTCGACGCGGAGTCGCACCGCCGCTTCGCCCGGCCGTTCGGCAGGCTCGCCGAGGGAGAGAAGACGCAACTCTGCGACGATCTCTGCTACCTGCCCAAGGCGAAGCCGGAGTTCCGCGCCGCGGCGCGCTTCTTCGACTTCGTGCGCGACCTGTCCGCCGCCTGGTTCTACTCGAGCGACGCCGGCATGAAGGACCTCCAGTACATCGGCAACGTCGCGCTGCCGCGTTTCGACGGGCCGCCGCCCGAGGTGCTCAAGCACCTGGGGCTCGCCTAGCGCCTTCGCGTCCGGCATAAACACACGGCTGACGCGCGCCGCACACCACGCGCCCGCCACCATGCGGCGCTCCGCCACACGCGGGGCGCCGCGTGGTGCATCTGGTGCACGTGTAGGCTCTTCCCTACGCGTAGGGAATCGCGACGGCTAATGGTGCGAGAAACGACCGCCGACGTGACGGACGCGCCTCAAGATGACACGCCGACGGACGATATCGGGAAGGACCACGAAGCACGCCCTCGCGCGCGCTTCGCACAGCCTCAATCGCCTTCCCTCTGGAGTTGCCATGCCGAGCCTCACCTGCCGCCCGGCCGCCCTGCGCGCGTGGACCGTCCGCCTCGCGCTCGCCCTCGTCGTCCTCCCGGTCGTGGCGCAGCGCGCCGCCGCCCAGGACAAGGTCTATGACCTGACCGACGTCACCACGCTGCCCAAGCTCTCGTCGAGCGCGCAGACCGCGCGGCTCATCCAGAGCTCGTATCCGAGCGAGCTCAAGAAGAACGGCATCGGCGGCACCGTCGACATGGAGTTCATCGTCGGCAAGGACGGCAAGGTGGAAGCGTCCACGATCGAGGTGAACGCCAACGTGCCCGCGCTCGGCGCCGCGGCCAAGGCCGTGGCCGAGAAGCTCGAGTTCCAGCCCGCGCAGGTGAAGGGCGCACCGGTGCGTGCGCGCGTCGTCCTGCCGCTCGTCTTCAAGCCCTGATTCCCGCTTCACGTCACCTGGCCCCCGGCTTCCGCCGGGGGCACGTCGTGCCCCCCGGAGACCGGACCATGCAGTACTTCCAGCAGAGTTTGCGCGGCAAGCTCCTCGCGACCTTCCTCGGCGTCGCGCTCGTCCCCCTCGTCGTCGCCATCGCGGTCGCGGTGTCGAGCTCGCAGCGCACCGTGCGCGACGAACTGGGCGGCGCGCAGGCGCAGCTGGCGGGCGAAGTCGCGCGCGGCCTCGACCGGGACCTGCAGTCGCTCTCGCTCGACGTCGCCGAAGCGGGCGCGTCCGGCGACATCATGGCCGCCGCGCTGGGCATGGCCGACTCCAACGCCGTCAAGGCGAGCCTCGAGACGGCGCGCACGCGCGCCCGGCTCCTCCGGTCGCTCGCCCTCTATGATCGCGCGGGCAAGCTCGTGGCCGCCGCGGGGCCGGCCGCGCCGCAGGGCGCGGGCACCCCGTGGTTCGCCGCCGGCATCGCCGCCGCCAAGGCCACCTGGACCGGCAACGTCGAGCGCTCCGCCGACGGCCCGGCCGTCGTCAAGCTCGCGCACGCGCTCCGCGGCGGCACCGGCGTCATCGTGGCCGAGGTGGACTGGCGCGCCCTGTCCGACGCGTCGCTCGGCGCGGTCGAGAAGCAGCGCCGGCAACGCGGCTCGGAGTCGGCGCGCGTCGTGCTCGTCGCCAAGGACGGCACGGTGCTCGCCTCGAGCGTGGACCGCGACGTGCTGGTCGCCAAGCAGGATGGCGACGCGCTCGCGAGCATCGCCTCGGGGCACGAGGGGTCGCTCGTCGCGCCCTTCCTCGGCAGCTCGCGCGCCCTCGTCGCGCACGCGCCGCTCGTGAGCACCCTGCACGGGGGCGGCGCGCACGTCGTCCTCGCCGCCGACTCGGCCGACGCCTTCGCCGCGGCCAACAAGCTCGGCTGGCTGCTCGCCCTCATGGCCGTGCTCGCCGCCGCGCTCACGGGCGCCATCGCCCACGCCATGGCCCGCCGCATCGCCGACCCGCTGCTCGAGGCCACCGACTTCGCCGAACGGCTCGCCGTGGGCGACACGACCCGTTCCATCAGCGTCGTGGCCGCCGGCGACGAGCGCGAGCGGCTCGGGCATGCGCTCGAGCGGCTCGGCGCCTACATGCGCGGCCTCACCGGCGCGGCCGAGACGGTCGCGCAGGGCGGCCTCGAGATCGACATCAAGCCGCAGGGCGACGCCGACCAGCTGTCGCGCACCTTCCTCACGGTCGTGGACGCCAACCACGCGCTCATCAGCGAAGTGGGCCGCGTGACGGCGCAGGCGCAGGCCGGGCACCTCGGCGTGCGCGCCGACGCGTCGCGGTTCAAGGGGAGCTACCGCGAACTGGTCGAGGGGGTCAACCGCACCATCGACGCGGTCGTCGCGCCGATCGGCGAGGCCACCACCGTGCTCGAGCGCATTGCCGGGCGCGACCTGAGCGCGCGCGTGCAGGGCGACTACAAGGGCGACCACGCCAAGATCAAGACGGCGGTGAACAAGGCCGCCGAGAACCTCGAGTCGGCGCTGGCCGACGTGTTCGCGACCTCGCAGCGCCTCGCCACCTCGTCGCGCGAGATGGGCGAGGGGTCCAGCGTGCTCTCCGCGCGCGCCGGCGACCAGGCCGCGTCGCTCGAGCAGGTGCAGTCGAGCCTGCACGAGTTCGCGACGATGACCAAGCAGGCCGCCGACAACGCGAGCCAGGCCCGCGCCCTGAGCAAGGAAGCCGTCTCGAGCGCCGAGGCGGGGAGCGCGTCCATGCAGCGGCTGTCGGAGGCGATCATCGCCATCCGCGCCAACAGCCAGGAGACGGCCAAGATCGTCCGCACCATCGACGAGATCGCCTTCCAGACCAACCTCCTCGCGCTCAACGCCGCCGTCGAGGCCGCGCGCGCGGGCGAGGCCGGCAAGGGGTTCGCGGTCGTGGCCGAAGAAGTGCGCGCGCTCGCCATCCGCTCGGCCGAGGCGGCCAAGACCAGCGCCTCGCTCATCGCCGAGGGGAGCGCGCGCGCCGACGACGGCGTGACGATCAACACCGACGTCCAGCGCCAGCTCGAGGAGATCCGGAAGCGCGTCACCGCGATGGGCGAGGCGATGGCGCAGATCGCGACCGCGGCCGCGCAGCAGTCGGACGGCATCGGGCAGATCCACCAGGGGGTGGAGCAGATCAACGGCGTGACGCAGGAAGTCTCCGCCAGCGCCGAGCGCACGGAGCACACCGCCACCGAGCTGGGCGAGGAGGCGGAAGCACTTCGCACGATGGTCACGCAGTTCGTGCTGAGCGCGAACCGCGAGCGTCCGGCTCCCGCGCCGGCCAAGGCGGCGCCCAAGCCCGCCGCGCCACGTCCGCGTCCGGCCACCAATGGCGCGCGTCCGTCGCCGGCCGCCGTGCGCCCCGCCACGCGCTCCGGCTCGTGGCGCGCCGTGCCGCCCAAGGCGGCGCCGCCGGCCAACGGCCGCACGGTGATCCCGTTCGAGGAGGACTTCGACGCGCTGTCGGAGTTCTAGCGAACGGGCACGGCTCGACGGCGGTCCTTCGCGGGGCAGGCAGCGTTCACGACGCGCCTGCCCCGCGGCGCATCGCGACGAGGTTCAAGTGGTGCGCCTCGTGGTAATGCTGGAAGAAGAGCATCTCGCGCACCGTGAGCGGGCCGATGAGCGGATGCACGATGGCCGCCTGCTCGACGCTCGACTCGGTCCAGCCGAGCATGGCCGCGTGCACCTTGGCGTTGGCCGCGCCCCACGTGGCGATCACGCCGCGCTGGTAGCCGGCCAGGTCCGCCGGCAGGGCCTCCGGCGTGGGAGCAAAGCGGCCCGCACGGCCACCCGCGGCGAGCCGGGCGCGGGATGCCGCGCGCTCCCTTTGACGCCATGACGCCCCCCGACGCCAACACCCGCCGCGACTTCCTCGGCTTCCTCGCCGGCAGCCCGATCCTCATGGCCGCCGGCCTCGACCGCCACCTGCTGAGCGACCTCGCCAACGCGTCGCCCAAGAACGCCGCCGCCGCGTTCTCTGCCGCGCAGCAGGCCGTGCAGGACGCCTCGCTCATCACGACGGCCAAGCAGGCGCTCAACGTGTTCGACTTCGAGCCCGTGGCCAGGAAAAACATCCCGGTCGCGCACTGGGCGTACCTCGCCACCGGCACCGACGACGACGGCACCATCCGCGCCAATCGCGAAGGGTTCGAGAAGTGGTCGCTGCGCGCGCGGCGCCTCGTGGACGTGAGCAAGGTGGACGGCAGCGTGTCGCTCTACGGCACCCGGTATCCGTCGCCGATCATCTTGAACCCGGTGGGCAGCCAGAAGGCGTTCCACCCCGAGGGCGAGCTCGCCGTGGCCAAGGCCGCGAAGGCCAAGGATCACCTGCAGGTGCTCTCCACGGTCGCGACGACGTCCATCGAGGACATCATCGCCGCGCGCGGCGGCACCGCGTGGTTCCAGCTGTACCACGAGAACGACTGGGCCCGCACGAAGCAGATGGTCGAGCGCGCCGAGCGCGCCGGGGCGGCGGCGATCGCGTACACCGTGGACCTGAACGGCGGCAGCAACCGCGAGACGATGATCCGCGGCGCGCGCACCGACACGCGCACCTGCACCAACTGCCACCTGGGCGGCGCGCCGATTCCCGGGATGCAGGGAGTCAGCGACCGCGACAACCGCCGCAAGCCGAACCTGAACGGCTACAAGGAGCTGCCGCCCATCCCGGAAGTCGGCACGCCCACGTGGGAATTCGTGGACCGGCTGCGCAACACGACCAAGAACATGAAGCTGATGATCAAGGGGATCGTCACCAAGGAGGACGCCGAGCTCGCGGTGCAGCACGGCGTGGACGGCGTGTTCGTGTCGAACCACGGCGGGCGCGCGGAGAACTCGCTGCGCGCGACCATCAGCTCGCTGCCCGAGGTGGTGGAGGGCGCGAACGGCAAGCTCGTCATCATCTGCGACGGCGGCTTCCGGCGCGGCACCGACGTCTACAAGGCGATGGCGCTGGGCGC
>JACQES010000080.1 GCA_016200495.1 Gemmatimonadota bacterium | reverse complement strand
CGCGGGCCGAGCTCGACGTGCGGCGCAGCGTGGCGCGCGTGACCTGGCAGCCGGCGCTTGTGACGCTCTCGACGGTGGCGCGCGCGCTCGACAGGCTGGGCTACGCGCCGCATCCGTACCGGGGCGGGGCACGGGCCGAGCTGCGGCGCGCGGAAGACCGCGCGATGCTGATGCGCATCGGCGTGGCCGGGGCGATCGCGATCAACGTGATGCTGGCCGCGCTCGCGCTGTATTCGGGCGAGTTCCATTCGATGGAACTGCCGTACGAGCGGCTCTTCCGCTGGGTGAGCCTGATCCTCACCGTGCCGGCGCTGCTGGGGCCGGGGCGCGTGTTCTTCACCGGGGCGTGGTCGGCGCTGCGCACGCGCGCGCTGCACATGGACCTGCCGATCGCGATCGCGCTCGCCGCGGGGGCGATGCGCGGCGCGGTGAACACCGTCACCGAGTCGGGGCCGGTGTACTTCGACGGCGTCTGCATCCTCGTCTTCCTGCTCCTCACGGGCCGCTTCCTGCAGGTGCGCGGTCAGCGCGCCGCGACCGACGCGGCGGAGCTGCTGTACTCGCTGGCCCCCTCGACGGCGCGCGTGCGCGACGAGCAGGGGCTCGAGCGCGAGCTGCCCGCGGTGGCGCTCCTCCCGGGCATGCAGGTGGTGGTGCGCGCCGGCGAGAGCTTCCCCGCCGACGGCACGCTGGCGGAAGGGGAGACGAGCGTGAACGCCGCGCTGCTCACCGGCGAGAGCCGTCCCGCCGGCGTGCGCGCGGGGGAGCGCGTGTATGCCGGCACGCTCAACGTGAGCGCGCCGGTGGTGGTGCGCGTGGACGAGGCCGGCGAGTCGAGCCGCCTCGCGCGGCTCCTGCGCGACGTCGAGGCGAGCGCGGCGCGCCGCGCGCCGGTGATCGCGTTCGCGAACCGGATCGCGGGAGTGTTCGTGGCGGTGGTGCTCGCCCTCGCGGCCGCGACGTTCCTGCTCTGGCTGCCGCGCGACGGCGCGGCCGCGTGGGACAACGCGATCGCGCTGCTCGTGGTCACCTGCCCGTGCGCGCTCGCGCTCGCGACGCCGCTCGCGGTGACGGTGGCGATCGGACGCGCGGCGCGCGCCGGGCTCTACATCAAGGGGGGCGACGCGCTGGAGCTCCTCGCCAAGCCCGGCGTGCTCGTGCTCGACAAGACCGTGGCCGGAGCTCACGGTGGACGCCGCGACCAACCTCGAGCACGTCACGGGCGGTGGCATCACGGGCCGCGTGAACGGCCACGACGTGGTGCTCGGCAGCCCCGCCTTCGTGGCCGCGCGCGCCGCGGGCGCCGACGCGATGCTGGCGCGGCTCGGCGACCCCACGCTCACCCCGGTGCTCGTGGCGATGGACGGCCAGGTGGTCGCTATCGCCGGCATGGGCGACAAGGTGCGCGACGACGCGCGCGCCTCGATCACTGCCCTTCAAGCGCGCGGCTGGGAGGTGCGCATGCTCTCGGGCGACGATCCGCGCGTGGCGCAGGCGGTGGCCCGCCAGGTGGGGATCCGCGCCGAGCACGCGATCGGCGGTGCGACGCCAGAGTCCAAGCGTGCGCAGGTCGAGGCGCTGCGCGCCACGACGCGCGACGGGCGCGGTCACGCCGCGCGGGCGGTGGTGATGGTGGGCGATGGCGTGAACGATGCCGCGGCGATCGCGGTGGCCGACGTCGGCATCGGCGTGCACGGCGGCGCCGAGGCGTGCCTCGCCACGGCCGATGCGTACCTGACGACGCCGGGGCTCGCGCCGCTCGTGGCGATGGCCGACGGCGCCGCGCGCACGATGCGCGTGATCCGGCGCAACATGCTGTGGGCGCTCGCGTACAACGGGGAGGGGGCGGCATGATGGCCGTCACGGACGGGGATCGGCGCATCGTCCGGATGCGCCGCACACGCGAGGAGACCGCATGAGCGTCCTGTTCATCGTGCTGCCGTTGGCGACGCTGCTCGTGGGCGCCGCGGTGCTCGCGTACGTGTGGAGCGCGCGGAGCGGACAGATGGACGACCTCGACACGCCCGCCGTGCGGATGCTGCACGACGACGAGGCGGGCGGGCGGTAGGGCGCGCCTTGCTCGGCGCTCGCGGCGCGCAACGCCGTGCGCCTGCGGCGCCGGCGGCGGGATCCGTCAGTCGCGGTTGCCCGTGAGCACGGCCACGACGCGCGCCCCCGCGAGCTGCCCGTCGGCGACGAGCGCCTCGAGCCCCGCGAGCGTGGTCGCCGTCGCGGCTTCGACCACCACCCCCGCCTCGCGCGCGTAGGCCGCCTGCGCCTCCGCGATGCGCGCCTCGCTCACGGCGAGCAGGGTGCCGCGGCACTCCTTCACCTCGTGCAGCACGCGCACCGCGTTGCGCGGGCGTTGGACGGCGATGCTCGCCGCGGCGGTCGCGGCGCCGGTCGAGGTCCACGACGCGCCGTGCTGCCGCGCCACGAGCGGACTCACCGTCTCGGCCTGCACGCCGACGAGCTGCGGCAGCGTCACCGTCATCCCCATGGCGCGCAGTTCGCGGAATCCTTTCCCGATCGCGCCCAGCGTGCAGCCGTCGCCCACCGCGCACACCACCGCGTCGGGAATCCGGTTGCCCAGCTGTGCGGCGATCTCGAACGCCGCGGTCTTCTTGCCCTCGACGAGGAACGGGTTGTACGCGCAGTTGCGGTTGTACCACCCCTTGGCGTCCACGAACGCCTCGCATTCGTCGAACGCCTGGTCGTAGTTGCCCGTGCTCACGTGCACGGTGGCGCCGAAGCGCTCGAGCCACCGGAGCCGCTCGGCGGACGCATACGAAGGGACGAAGACGGTGCAGGGGATGCCCGCATGGGCCGCGAAGCCGGCGAGGGAGATCGCGGCGTTGCCCGCGCTCGCGCAGGTGACCCCCGGATAGCCGCGGGCGATGGCGATCGCCATGCCCACGGCCGTCGCGCGGTCCTTGAACGAGCGCGTCGGGTTCCGCGTGTCGTCCTTGAGCCAGAGCTCCGCCAGTCCCAGCCGCTTCGCGAGGCGCGGCGCGCTCACGAGCGGCGTGTCGCCGGCGCTCAGGAGCGTCGCCGTCGGCGGGTTCACCGGCAGCACCGCGCGCCAGCGCCAGACGCTCGGGCCCAGGAGGGCGGCGTCGCCCGTGGGGAAGTCGCGCCGCGCGCGCTCGTAGTCGTAGCGCACGTCGAGAATGCCGCGCTCGCCTTCGTGTCCGGGCGCCGGGCAGGTGGTGGCCGTGAAGTCCGCCGGAATGAGCGCGCCGCAGGCGAGGCAGCGGAGCTCGATCACGTTGGGGGGAACAGAACGAAACGGCATGTCGGCAGGATGCGCGGGACCCGGCATTGCGTCGTCAGCGTCGAGCGGGGTACGCAGAACTGTACAGGAAGGAGCCAGTGTGGGGGTCGGACACCCGCGGAAATGTCGGGCGGACGCTGGACATCCATAGGAAACGCCGCAACTTATACGGTGACTGTGATTTACGTCACGGTTCCGGCTCCGCTCCCGGAGGCGGTCTCTCGGCACATCCATGGACGACAACGCGCTGCGTGAACGGCTTTCCGCCGTGCTCGGAGATGGCTTCCAGGTCGAGGACCTCCTCGGCAAGGGCGGATGCGCGCTCGTCTTCAGCGTCCAGGACCTGCGCCTGGGCCGCGAAATCGCGGTGAAGGTGCTGCGGCCCGACCTCGACGCGCCGATCAACCGCGAGCGGTTCCGTCGCGAGGCCGAGTCGGTGGCGAAGCTCCGGCACCCGCACATCATCCACGTGCACGACATCGGCGAGGCCGGGGGGATCACCTGGTTCACGATGCCGCGCATCCGCGGTGAGTCGCTGCGCGGCTGGATCGATCGCGAGGGGAAGCTGGGCATCGCCGACGCGCAGCGGATCCTGGCCGAGTGCGCGCGCGCGCTCGACGCGGCGCACGTGCAGGGGCTGGTGCACCGCGACATCAAGCCCGACAACGTGCTGCTCGACGGCCCCGAGCGGAGCGTGGTGCTCACCGACTTCGGGCTGGTCAAGTCGCTCTCGCTCGACGACACCGGCCTCACCACCAACGGCATGGTGGTCGGCACGCCGCACTACATGTCGCCCGAGCAACTCGCCGGCGACGCCCCCGTCGAGGCCCGCTCCGACCTCTGGTCGCTCGGCGTGATGGGCTACCGCATGCTCGCGGGCGTGCTGCCGTTCGAGGCCAAGGCGGTGCCGATGCTCGTGGCCAAGGTGCTCGGCGAGGAACCGACGCCGCTCAGCTGGCGCCGGCCGGACGTGCCACCGCCGCTGGCCGAGGCGATCATGCGTTGCCTCGCCAAGGAGCCCGACGGGCGCTGGGCGAGCGCGTCGGAGTTCGAGCAGGCGCTCACGACGATCATGGCCCCGCGCGTGGTGCATCGCCGCTCGAGCGTGCGGCGCTCGAGCGCGGTGACGCTCGCGGCGGTGGAAGCGGCGATGGCCACGCCGCTGGACGGGCTGCCCGCGCTCCCGGGCGAGCCGACGGGGGGCAAGCGGAGTCACCTGCGGCTCGCGTGGTGGCGGCGCAAGATGTCGCGCGCGGCGATCATGTGGCTGGGCGGCTTCGTGCTGGCGGCGATCACCGAGTTCGCGTTGTCGGGGCGCGTGCTGCTGGCGAACCTCCTCATCGCGGCCGGGGTGATCCACGAGGCCAGCCTCTACGCCAAGGCGTGGCTGCGCGGCTTCGGCTGGCGCGAGCTGGCGGGGCTGAGCGAGCCGGCGCCGCAATCGCGCCGTCGCTCGGGCGAGGCCGACCCGCTCTACGGCACCGAACCGGCCGACACCCCCGTGGTCGACGATCCCGCGGTGGGCTTCCTCGAGGCGATGCAGACCGACCGGCGCATCATCGTGGCGCTGCTCCTGCGCACGGTGCGCGCCGACCTCGAGCGCGCCCCCGACTATCGGCGCTCGGTGGACGACGCGATCCACGAGGCCGACGCGATCGCCGAGCAGGTGTGGAAGGTGGATGGCGACATGATCGCGCTGCAGGGACGCGCGTCGCAGGGGCGGCGCGGCAGCTTCGGGCGCAGCTCGGGGCGCGGCGGGCTGCCGCGCGTCACCACGGGCGCGTTCCGCGCCTCGGTGCCGGGGCGCGCGGTGCCGATGAGCGCGCACGAGGAGGAGATGGCCGACCTCGCGCAGAAGCGCGACGACCTGCTGCACGTGATGCGGCAGGGGGCCGAGGCGGTGCGGGCGCTGCGGCTCCGGCTGCAGAGCGATGGCGTGCCCGGGAGCGAGAGCTACGCCGAGGTGGTGAGCGGGGCGACGCAGCGGATGCGGATGCGGGCGCACGAGCTGGCGGATTCGCGCGCGGCGCAGAGCGCGTAGGCGCGGCGCGCGCCGGTGCGTGCGGGCGACGGCGCCTCGCGTCCCGCTAGCGCACGATGCCCATCTGGCGCCGGTGCGCGAGCAGGAGGCCGGCCACCAGCAGGAGCACCACCGGCACTCCGGCCACGAGCAGTGACGGCGCCGAGGGCATGGGTCCGTAGGTCGCGCCGGGCGGCACGATCGAGCGGTGCATCCAGCGCTGCGCCCAGGCGTCGAGCGGTTCGCCCATCACGGCGGCGAAGGCTTCCTCGAACGGGCGATCGTCATGCCAGAGCGCGCCGAACTTCTCCGCCCCCTTCTCGCGGCGCAGGTCGTCGAGCATGCGCACGCGCGGGTCGCCCGCCTCGACGTTGCCGACGCCGACGTGCGAAACGAACTGCTCGGGGACCATGATGTCGCGTCCGTTCGCGTGGCCCTGGTGCGCGGCTTCGTGCACGAATCGTCGGCACGCGCCGGGGCGCCCCCTGGCGCAGCCCTGCGCGCCGAGCGTGACCGAGTCGGCGGCCACGCCGACCGACGCGATGACCGAGTTCAGGAGGACGGGCCCCGAGGTCCTGAGCCACGGCTCACGCCCGGCGGCGCCCGTGTCGAAGGTGGCGCTCGCCGCGCCGCGCCAGCCGGTGCTGTCGAGCCAGGCGCGCATGCCGCGCCCCGGCATCCCGTACGCATGGACGAAGCCGCACGCACCGAGTGACGGGCGATACGCGCCCAGCCAGAAGATCGAGAGCGACGTGTCCACGCCGCCCTGCAGGTCGCGGAGCGCGGCACGCGCGTCGCCGAGGAGGAGCAGGCGCGGACGCTGCAGCACCACCAGGCACGTCTGCCCATCGAACCACGTCGGCAGCACCTGGCCCATGACCGAAGCCCACGGCATCGCGCGTCCCACGCCGGGGAGGTGGACGCTGTCGGCGATCAGCGCCACGGCGACGCGCGCGCCCGCGGGCGAGCCCCGGAGGTGCGCGAACTCGCGGCGCAGGATCGCCTCATCCCCGTCGCGTCGCCAGGCGGGCAACCGCGGGTCGGCGAGCACGAGCAGCGAGTCGGACGGCCACGGCCGTCGCGCGGTTTCGGCGCGCAGCGAGTCGGCGCGGCCGGCGAGGATCGCCAGCTCCGCATCGAAGACGGCGAGACTGGCCGCCGTGCTGCGCTCCGCCATGAGCCGTGCGTAGCGGGTCTGGCCCCACGCGGGCGCGTGCCCACCGGCAATGACGGCGCTGCTCAGCAGCACGGCGCTCGCCCCGAGCAGCGCGCCCAGCAGCGTGAACCGTTCCGGGTGTCGGCTCATGCGCGCTCCCTCCGGACGATGGCGACGGCAAGCACCGCGAGCACCGAGAGCGCGCTCGCGAACAGGGCAGTGGTGCGTGGGCGCACCGGCTCGGGTCGGGCTTCCATGAGGCGCGAGCGCCACGCGGCCATCACGTCGGCGAGCGGGCGGCCCGCGGCCGCCTCGAGTCGCGCGGCCACCGGCAACGCCGTGTCGGCGACGAACCGGCCCCACGCCTGCTCGCCGCCGAGCGTCACCGCCGTCGCGAGCAGCGCGAGGCGCGCCTCGGCGCCAAGCGGCCTGGTCCAGACCGCGGGCGCCAGCGAGTCCACGTACGCGTGGCACGCCGGCGTGATCGGCCGTGGACGGCACGGGTTCCGCTCGGGATCGATGTCGGTGCGTCCGCGCACGCGCCCGCCCCACCACGCCCGCGCCACCACGCGCCGGTCTTCCTCCGAGTAGAGCTCGGCCTTCGGGTCGCGCGCCGCAACGACGCCGAGCGCAAGCGCGCACTGCGGCAGCTCGCCTGCGGCGCAGCGCCGGCTCACGGCGGCGGGGGCCGTGACGAGGTCCTCGAACGCCGTGGTCCAGGGCGGTTCGGGATCCGCGATGCGCGCCTTGCCAAGCCAGGTCACGGCGGGGCTGCCGAGACGCTCGCCCACGAGTTCCGCCACGGTGCGGGAGATCCATGCGCCGATGACCGCGACCGAGTCGCGGGCCCCGAGGCTGAGCGACGCCGAGCGTTCCGAGGGGCCGCCGCGCTCGACGTCCGCGTACACGACGGAGCGCTCGATGCCCACGACGGTCTCCGTGATGATGTACACGCGCAGGGTGGCCTCGGTGAGCGCGCGCGCGATCGGGGCGGCGCCCCAACGATGGACGACCGACGGGGCCACGCTGTCGAGCGCGCGACGCGTGACCAGGGTGAGCGCCGGGGCCGACGCGACCGTGATGCCGCCGGCACGCGAGGTGTCGCGCGCCAGGATGTGGCGTTCGGCGTCGAGGCGGCCCAGCGCGTAGGCGAGGCTCTCGGCGCGGGCGGCGCGGGCGCGCGCGGAACGGAGAGCGGAGTCGCGCACGGCGCGGAGGGCGCTGCCCGGCGAGGGCGGCACCGCGCCACGCGCCGGCGCTTGCGCGCGCGCGGGCGGCGCCGCGTCACGCGCCAACGCTTGCGCGCGCGCGGGCGGCGCGGCGACCGCCGCGAGCGTCATGAGCAGCGCTGCGGCGACCACGCGCGACCCGCGCGCGGCGGGGCGCGCACCCACTCCGCCACTAGATGTCATACAGCCCCCAGCGCCCGACGACCAGCGTGATCGGACTCCACGGCCCCGCGAGGAAGCGGGTGACGCCGTTCACGATCGCGCCGGAGAGGAACGCGAAGTCGAGCCAGACGCCGAGCATCAGCACGCCGAGGCCCACGCCGATGCCGATCAACGCCCGACGCGCCGTTTCCTCCTCGTCGTACGCCTTGCTGGGCAGCGCTCCGGCGCCGAACAGGAAGCCGAACATCACGAGCGACAGCGCGGCGAAGCGGATGGTGAGGGCGACGGGATACGCGCGCACGAGGTCGGGCGGCGTGCCCGCGACGGTGACGATGGTGTTGGCCACGAGCAGCGCGGCCGCGGGCACGAGCGTGATCAGCACCCCCGCCGCGAAGCGCAGCAGGACGAGGTACCAGCGCGGCACCGGGTGCACGAGCATGTACACGTGCCCGAGCGTCGCGTCCACGCTCCAGCCCCCGATGCCGACGATCACGCCGAGCAGGAGGGCGATCGGGGCGAGGAACAGGCCGCCGAGGCCGAAGGTGGTGAGCACGTCGCGCACGGGCTGGTCGCGCAGGTCGAGGCCGCCGAGCTTGGCCGTGGTCAGGATCGGCACGGCGAAGGCGAGCACGCTGAGCAACACCACGAACCAGCGCGCGGTGCGCCACTGCGACATGAGGACGACGCGCAGCATCAGGCGGCCCCCCGCTGGCGCGCGGCGCGCGCGGTCCGGAGGAGTTCCACGAAGCTCTCCTCGAGGTCGAGGTCCACGACGTCGCGCAGCGTGGCGCCGACGCCGTCGAACCAGACGGACATCGGAGGCTGCCAGCCGCGCACGACCCATTCCTCGACGGTGCCCAGGCCGGTGGTGCGCGCGAGCACGACGAACGGGGTGGCGGGGAGCTGGGCCGGCGCGCGCGTCACGCGGAGCCGCTTGATCCCTTCCTTGAAGGTGTGCATCGGCAACTCGGCCACGAGCGCGCCGTACTCGAGCACGCCGACCCAGTCGCAGATGCGCTCGAGCTCGTGGATCAGGTGGCTCGAGATGAACACGGTGGCGTTGGTCTCGCTCACGTAGTCGAGCACCGCGCTCAGCACGTCGCGGCGCACGACGGGGTCGAGGCCGTCGGTGGGTTCGTCGAGCACGAGCAGTTCGGGGCGCTGCGCGAGGGCGAGCAGCATCATGAGCTTGCCGGTCTCGCCCTTGGAGAGGCGGCCGACCGCGGTGTCGGGGTTCAAGCCGAACGCGCCGCGCAGCTGCTCGGCCCACTGCGCGTCCCAGGTGGGGAACCAGGCGCCGTGATAGCGCATGGACTCGGCCACCGTGAGCTGCTTGTAGAGGTGCGGGCGCTCGGGCACGTAGCCGGTGCGGAGCAGCGCGCGCGGCGCCTCGGTGCGCATGTCGTGGCCCAGCACCTTCACGGTGCCGTGGTCGGGGCGCACGATGCCGACGAGCGAGCGGATCGTGGTGGACTTGCCGGCGCCGTTGGGGCCGAGGAAGCCGTAGACCGAGCCGGTGGGGACCTTCAAGTCCAGGTCCTTGAGCTCGAAGCTCGAGCCGTACTTCACGTGCACGCCGGAGAGTTCGATGGCGAGCTTCACTTGGGGCTCCTGCCGAGTTCGGCGTCGAGGGCGGCGCGCAGGTCCTGCGGGGAGGCGCCCAAGCGCGTGGCTTCGGCGAGGAGGGCCCGCACGGCGGCGCGGAGGCGCTGCGTGCGGTCGCGGGCGCGGACGTCCTGGCTCACGTCCGCGATGAAGGAACCGGCACCTTGGCGCATCTCGACGAGTCCCTCGGCTTCGAGTTCACGGTAGGCCTGCGACACGGTTGCGGGATTGATGCGCAGCTCGGTGGCGAGCTGGCGGACGGAGGGGAGCCCGTCGCCCGACGCGAGCTCGCCGCGCGCGATGGCGAGGCGCACGCCGTCGGCGATCTGGGCATACAGTGGCGTGGCGGCACGCGGATCAACAGCCTCGAACAACGGGAGACTCCGGGCGACTGGTGTATTAGCACACTAATACACTTGGGATCGGCCCGCAAGAGGGCGGCCTGCCGGGCGCGGTGCGGGCAGTGCGCAACTGATGATGGGATCACGGGATAGCCGCGCCGTATCGCATCTTGTTTCGCGCCCGGTGGGCGCCTATTGTTCGGGTGTTGGACCCTGCGGGCGTAATTCAGTTGGTAGAATGCCAGCTTCCCAAGCTGGACGTCGTGGGTTCGAGTCCCATCGCCCGCTCCTCGATCGACGCAGGACAGGACCAAGCCCCGGCCGCGTGCGCGCGCCGGGGCTTCGGCATTCGGGGGACGCGATCGCGTCTCGCACCCGCCTCGCACCCGCCAGGAGGCCTCGCCCATGGACGACACGCTGCACGCCACGCTCGCGGGCTGGGGCAACTTCTACGTCATCACCGGCTCGGCGGCCGCGGCGTTGACGGGGCTCCAGTTCGTGGTGCAGACGCTGCTCGCCTCGGAGGTGGTGCGCCCGCTCGTGGGCAGCGTCTCGGAGAGCGGCGTGGCGACGTTCGGCACGCCGACCGTGGTGCACTTCTCCCTCGCGCTCGTCCTCTCGGCGGTGCTCAGCGCCCCGTGGCCGAGCGTGGACGCACTGCGCGCGGCGCTGCTGGTGCTCGGCGTCGGCTCGGTGATCTACGCGGTGATCGTGCTGCAGCGCACGCGCCGCCACCGCGGCTACGAACCGGAGGCGGAAGACTGGATCTGGCACGTGATCCTGCCGCTCGTGTCGTACGGGTCGCTGCTCGGCGCGGCGTGGGTGCTTGACCGGAGCTCGTCGGTGGCGCTGTTCGTGATCGCCAGCGCAACGCTGCTGCTGCTGTGCATCGGG
>JACQES010000079.1 GCA_016200495.1 Gemmatimonadota bacterium | reverse complement strand
GTGTCGCCGTCATCCTACGACTCCTGCGCCTCGTACTGCGCCTTGAGTCCCGCGACGACGTTCGGGTCGGCGAGCGTCGTCGTGTCGCCGAGCGCGCGCCCCTCGGCGATGTCGCGCAGGAGGCGGCGCATGATCTTGCCCGAGCGCGTCTTGGGGAGGTCGGCGCTGAAGAGGATGTCGTCCGGCCGCGCGAGGGCGCCGATCTTCTGCGCCACGAACTCGCGCAGCTCGTCGCGCAGCGCGAGCGAGGTGTGCTGTCCCTCGCGCACGGTCACGAACGCACAGATGGCCTGCCCCTTGAGTTCGTGCGCGCGACCGACGACCGCCGCCTCGGCCACCGCGGGGTGCTCCACGAGCGCGCTCTCGACTTCCATGGTGCCGATCCGGTGGCCGCTCACGTTGAGCACGTCGTCCACGCGTCCGAGGATCCACAGGTAGCCGTCGGCGTCGCGCTTGGCGCCGTCGCCGGGGAAGTAGAGGTCGGGGCGCCCGGCCCACTTGGAGAAGTAGGTGCTCACGTAGCGCGCGTCGTCACGCCAGATCGTGCGCAGCATCGACGGCCACGGCCGGGTGACGGCGAGCAGGCCGCCGCCGACGCCGATCTCCTTGGCGACCGAGTCGAGCAGCGTGACCGAGTAGCCGGGCAGCGCCTGCGTGGCCGAGCCGGGCTTGGTGACGGTGACGCCGGGGAGCGGCGAGATCATGATCGATCCCGTCTCGGTCTGCCACCACGTGTCCACGATCGGGCAGCGACCGCCGCCGATCACCTCGTGGTACCACATCCAGGCCTCGGGGTTGATCGGCTCGCCGACGGAGCCGAGCAGGCGGAGGCGCGAGAGGTCGTGCTTCTTCGGGTGCTCGTCGCCCCACTTCATGAAGGCGCGGATCGCGGTCGGCGCGGTGTAGAGCACCGTCACGCCGTGCTTCTCGCACAGCGACCAGAACCGGTTCTTCTCCGGCCAGTCGGGCGCCCCTTCGTACATGACGGCCGTGGCCCCGTTGCTGAGCGGGCCATACACGAGGTACGAATGCCCCGTGATCCAGCCGACGTCCGCCGTGCACCAGAAGACGTCGTCGTCCTTGAGGTCGAAGACGATCTTCGTGGACGTGGTGACCCCGGTGAGGTAGCCGCCGGTCGTGTGCACGATCCCCTTCGGCTTGCCGGTGGTGCCGGAGGTGTAGAGGATGAAGAGCGGATCCTCGGCGTCCATCGGCTGCGCCTCGTGGCGCGGCGCGGCCTGTTCCATCAGCCGGTGCCACCAGTGGTCGCGCCCCTCCTTCATGTCCGAGAACGTGTCGTCCACGACGCCGGCGGCGAGGCGGCGCACCACGACGCAGTGCTTGACCGTGGGCGCTTCGGCGAGCGCCTTGTCGGCGTTGCGCTTGAGCGGCACGATCTGGCCGCGGCGGTAGCCGCCGTCGGCGGTGATGAGCACCTTCGCTTCGGCGTCGTTCATCCGGTCGCGCAGCGATTCGGGGCTGAAGCCGCCGAAGACGACCGAGTGGATCGCGCCCAAGCGCGCGCAGGCCAGCATCGCGATCGCGCACTCGGGGATGAGCGGCAGGTAGATGCCGACGCGGTCGCCGCGCTGGACGCCGAGCGAGGCGAGCACGTTCGCGAACTTCTGGACCTCGATGTAGAGGTCCCAGTAGGTCAGCGTGCGGCGATCGCCGGGTTCGCCCTCCCAGATGAGGGCGGCCTTGTTGCGGCCGGGGCCGCGCACGTGCCGGTCGACGCAATTGACCGCGACGTTGAGCGTGCCACCGACGAACCATTGGGCGTGCGGGGGCTGCCAGTCGAGGACCTTGGACCAGGGCGTGGTCCACTCGAGGCGCGCCGCCTGCTCGGCCCAGTAGGCCTCGTAGTCGGCATCGGCCCGCGTCCACGGCGTGCGGTCGTTGATGAGGGCCGTGGCGGCGAAGCCGGCCGGCGGCGGAAAGGTGCGGGACTCGTTGAGGAGGGCGTCGATTTCTTCCATGCGGGAAATAATGCGCGTGGCGACACCGTTGTCATCCCGCCGCATGGCTGGGCCGGGCGCGCGTGTCGTGCGGCCGCGTGGGAGAGCGCCAACGCGACGCGGTGCACCGTTGTGGGAGAAAGGCCGGACAGGGTGTCACGCGGGCGACGCTCGGTCGTTCGGGCCGACTGTCAAGAACTGTATGCCTAAAAAGGCGACACTATCGCGTTGTGCTACATTTTGACGAGTTTGCGGCGCACTTTTCATTCTCGAGGGCGTGAGGGAAAACCGCAAAGCGTTGTAATTCAACGCTTTATGGTCATACGAACACACTGGCACGAGTCTCGCTTTGCTAAGGCAGCGAGGGCGGCACCCGTCCCCAGACGAGCCCCCGACCAGTTCCCCCTTCCGGAGACTCCCATGAACGCCCAGTCCATCGACTCCACCTACCAGCTCAGCGTCCCGATGCGGCTCATCGCCGATACGCGCGCCGAGTTCCGGTTGGCCGCGCTCGAGTCCCTCGAGCGGGCGTCGCAGCAGGGCGCACGGGATTTCGTTCTCGACCTCGCGAACTGCCTGCAGGTGGACGCGAGCGGACTCGGGATCCTGGTCCTCATCGAGAAGCGGGCGCGCGAGCGCGGCATGCGCACGGTGCTCGCGCAACCCGGCGCCGAGCTGCGTCACCTGCTCGACGTCACGCGACTGGATTACCTGTTCCGCATCGTGCAGTAGCGATCCGGAACGGCCGTGGGGCGCCGCCGTCGGGGGGCGTCGGCGTTCTCACGGTGTTCGTTGGTGCTGGCAACGTCCTCCTCGTCGTTGTCAGTCCTCCTTGGGGCGGCGCTGTCGGGGGGCAGAGCCGTTCCCAAGGATGGGGCGAGTGGCGTAACGTTCCCGCATGACGGGTGACGTCGCCCTCGCCCCTTTGCATTCCCGTACCGGGCCCGCGGCCGTGGAGGCCAGCGGGCTCGTTGTCCGTTATGGCCGCCGAGCCGCGCTCGACGGCGTGGACCTGCACGTCCCGCCGGGCGGCTGCCTCGCGCTGTTCGGGCCGAACGGGGCGGGGAAGACGACGCTGCTGCGCGTGCTCGCGGGGCTCAAGCGGCCGAGCGCCGGCACGGTGACGATCGCCGGCGCGAGCGTGACCGCGCTGTCGACGCGCGCGCTGACGGGTCTCATCTCGCACAAGGTGATGCTCTACCCGGCGCTGACGGCGCTCGAGAACGTCGCCTTCTCCGCGCGGCTCCACGGCGTGCCGCAGCCCGAGACCGCCGCCCGTGCCGCCCTCGCGCGGTTGGGCGTCGCCGACCGCGCCGCCACGCCGGTGCGCGCCCTCTCGCGCGGGCTCACGCAGCGCGTGGCGATCGCGCGCGCGATCGTGCACGGACCGCGACTCCTCCTGGCCGACGAGCCGTACACCGGGCTCGATGCCGCCGGCGCGGCGGCGCTGACCACGGCCCTCGAGG
>JACQES010000082.1 GCA_016200495.1 Gemmatimonadota bacterium | reverse complement strand
TCGTGCTCGACTTCGACGGCGTCTTCCGGCAGGTCGTGCGCCACCGGTTCGAGTGGACGCTGCGGGAAGGGAAGGCGCTCTTCCCCGAAGCGGTCGCGATGTGGAACGCGGTGCGGTAGGCGCGCAGCGCGACGCGGCGTGCGGCGCGAACGGCGCCGCTACGCCGTTGCCGCCGCCTTCGCCCGGTCCTTCGTCCGCTCCGTCTTGAGCTGCCCGCACGCGGCGCTGATGTCCATGCCGCGGCTCTTGCGGATCGCCACCTCGACGCCCGCCTTCCGGATCTCGCGCGAGAACGAGATGATCCGCTCGCGCGGCGTGGGCTTGAACCCCTGGCTCCCGCCCGGATGCAGCGGAATCAGGTTCACGAAGGCGCCGCAGTCGGTGGCGAGCTTCGCCAGCTGGAGCGCGTGCTCGGGGCCGTCGTTCACGCCACCCAGCATCACGTACTCGAACGTGACGCGGCGGTCGAACACCTTGGCCGCCTCGATCACGTCGTCGAGCGGGTACTTGGTGTTGACGGGCATGAGCCGCGCGCGCAGGTCGTCCGTCGGCGCGTGAATGCTGATGGCGAGGCGGAACTGCTCCGGCCGCTTGCCGAGCGCGACGATGCCGGGCAGCACGCCGACGGTGGAGATCGTGATGTGGCGCGCGCCGATGCCGAATCCCTTGGGGTCATTCAGGATCGTGAGGACCTTGTCCACCGCCTTCCAGTTCATGAGCGGCTCGCCCATGCCCATGAACACGATGTTGGTGGCGGTGATCGGCCCGTCGGCGAGCAGGCGCAGTTCGCGCACCTGGCCGGCGATCTCGCCCGCGGTGAGGTTGCGCACGTACCCCATCGCGCCCGTGGCGCAGAACGCGCACTTGAGCGCGCACCCCGCCTGCGACGAGATGCAGAGCGTCATCCGGTCGCCGTCGGGAATGGCCACCGTCTCGATCTGCTCGCCGTCGAACAGCTTGAACAGGAACTTCTGCGTGCCGTCCTCGGACTTCTGTCGCGTGGTGAGCGCGAGCCGTCCGATGTAGAAATCCTCGGCGAGCTTCGCGCGCAGCGCCTTGGGGAGCGTCGTGATCCCCTCGAAGTCGGCGACCGGCTGCATCCACAGGTGCTGGATCACCTGGCCCGCGCGATAGGCCGCCTCGCCCTTGTCGGCGCACCACGCCTTGAGGCGCTCGAGGGCCTCGGCCGGGGTGAAGTCGAGCAGGTTGGTGCGAGCGGACATGGGCGCTGGAGCCAGATTGTGACGGGAGCGCCGGCCAACCGGCGGGCTGCACCACGTGCGCAACCCAAAGTCCCACTTGGGGTTAAGTCTAGTCGGTTACGGTGCCCCAGTCAATCGCGCGCGCTACCCCTAAGTCAGTGTGCTGCATAGATTTCCGCTCTTTCCCTCCCTCGCGACTTGACCCGCTTCGCCCCCGCCGTGACCGCGCCCCACGACCCGCTCGCCACCTCGCTTCGTACGCAACTCTGCGGCGCGCTGCGCGCCGAACATGACGGCCAGACGGTCGTCCTCGGCGGCTGGGTCCACCGGAGCCGCGACCTGGGCGGCATCGTCTTCCTCGACCTGCGCGATCGCGCGGGCCTCGTGCAGGTCTCGTTCGATCCGCGGTTCGCGTCGCCGGACACGATCGCGGGGGCGCAGGCGGCGGGGCTCGAGAGCACGGTCATCGTCGAAGGCACCGTGGCGCTGCGTCCCGTGGAGATGCGCAACAGCGACATGCCGACGGGCGACGTGGAGGTGAAGGCGACGTCGATCCGCGTTGTCGGTCCGGCGGTCACGCCGGCCATCCCCGTGGCGCGCGGCAAGGGGGTGCAGCTGCCCGCCGAGGAGCTGCGCCTCAAGCATCGCCTGCTCGACCTCCGGCGCCCGGAGCTGCAGGCCAACCTGATGCTGCGCCACCGGCTGCTGCAGCGCGCGCGCATGAGCATGGCGGGCATGGGCTTCTTCGAGATCGAGACGCCGATCCTCACGAAGCCGACACCCGAGGGCGCGCGCGACTTCCTCGTGCCGAGCCGCGTGCACGCGGGCGAGTTCTACGCGCTGCCGCAGTCGCCGCAGATCTACAAGCAGATGCTCATGGTGGCCGGCTTCGACCGCTACTTCCAGATCGCGCGCTGCTTCCGCGACGAGGACCTGCGCGCCGACCGCCAGCTCGAGTTCACGCAGATCGACCTCGAGATGAGCTTCGTGGACCAGCGCGACGTGCAGCGCGTGGTCGAGCAGGTGCTCGTGGACCTGTGGGCCGAGGCGGGGGAGAGCATCAGCGCGCCCTTCCTGCGCATGAAGTGGCACGACGCGATGGAGTCCTACGGCGTGGACAAGCCGGACCTGCGCTTCGCCGCGATCAAGATCCGCGACCTCACCGCGCACGTCGGCGAGGATGCGGCGTCATTCGTGCGCGACGCGATAACCGCCGGCGGGCGCCTGCGCGGGCTCGTGCTCGCCGGCGCCGCCGACGCCTCGCGCAAGGAGATCGACGCGATGGCGGCCGCGGCCAAGGAGGCCAAGGCGGGCGGCCTCATCTGGGCCAAGCGCACGGACGCCGGCTGGGAGGGGCAGGGGGTCAAGGCGATCGGCGCGAGCGCGCTCGAGACGTTGGGCGGCACCGCCGGCGACCTGCTGCTGGCCGTGAGCGGCCCGGACCACGTCACGAGTCCCGCGCTGCACAACGTGCGCATGCTGGCCATCAAGCGGCCCGGCGTGGAGCCCGAGGCGAAGCACGCCTTCTGCTGGATCGTGGACTTTCCGCTGTTCGAGCCCGATCCGGAAACCGGGGCGCGCGTGTTCGCGCACCACCCCTTCACCTCGCCGCATCC
>JACQES010000081.1 GCA_016200495.1 Gemmatimonadota bacterium | reverse complement strand
GGTTGACGTCCGTGCCCGGGCCGCGGTCGCTCACGAACGCGACCATCCGCCCGTCGGGCGACCACTGCGGCATCAGGTCGCCGTTGATGTCGTGCGTCAGGCGCCGGAGGTTTCGCCCGTCGCGGTCCATCATGTAGAGGTCGGTGATCCCGCCCTCGTTGCCGCTGAAGATGATCCGCCGCCCGTCGGGCGACCACGTCGGGTTGAGCGCCTGCTCCACCGGCAGGTGGTCGAAGGTGCGAAGAATCTTCTGCGACCGCACGTCGAGCAGGTCGAGGACGTCCTTGCCGTCCCGCTGCGCCGTGAACGCGAGCGTGCGCCCGTCGGGGCTGAACGCGCTCTGCGAGTAGAGCAGGCGCAGCTCCTCGAAGTCGGCGTTGGTCGTCGTGGCCACGAGCCGCTTGAGCCGCTTGCCCGAGCGTGCGTCGGCGAGCCACAGGTCGGGGAAGACCTCGCCGCGCAGGAACGAGCCCACCGAGATGAAGGCGATCAGGTTGCCGTCATCCGACAGCGACGGCGCCACGAACAGCGCGCCCCCCGTCCGCCGCTCGTTGAGCAGCGCCTGCGCGAACTTGCGCGGCCGGTCCTGCGACGCGAGCGCCGGCAGCAGCTGCGCCTGCAGCGACTCCTTCCACTCGTCCCCCAGCTCGTCGAGCGTCAGCCCGAGCTCAGCCCGGAACGCCCGCTCCAGCCCGCGGTTCGGCAGCCCGTTCATGATGTCGCCGATGACCTCGTCGCCCCAGCGCGCCCCCACGTACGCCCACAGCGACGAGCCGTAGCGGTACGGGAAGTACTGGTTCGGCTGCTGCGTCATCTGCACGATCGTCGGGAGGTGGCCGTTGATGGCCGCGTCCCGCATCACGAGCTTGGTCTGGTTGTGGTTGGGGCCCAGCGTGAGGTACTCCGCCATGCCCTCGATGAACCAGAGAGGCGGGTTCACCTGCGCCAGCGCCTGCAGCCCCGCGCCGGCCTGCCCGCGCGCGAAGATGTCGTACTGGAAGATGTGCACCATCTCGTGCGCCAGCACGTGCTCGAAGCTCTTGAGGTCGCCGGTGAACGGGATCTGCGCGCGCTGCCGCAGCGCGTCCGTGACCCCGCCCACCCCCTCGCCCTGGTCGCCGGTGATGTTGTTCTGCCCGAACCCCTGCCGTGACGCGAAGAACACGAGCGGCTTCTTCTCGCGGAACTGGTGCTTGAGCAGCTTCGAGAGCCGCGCGTACGAGCGCTCCGCCATGCGCGCGCCCTCGCGCGTGGCCTCGGTGATCTCGGGGTAGTAGTGGATCAGGAAGTGCTCGGTCTCGAGCACCTGCCAGTCGAGCTGCTGGTACGCGACCTGGTTCTGGCCGAAGCCGCCCTGCTGCGCACCGGCGGGCACGGCTGCGGCGAGGACCAGCGCGAGCGCGGCAAGCCAACGAGGAGTCGGGGTCATCACGCGGTTCCCTGCGAGGCCACCGGCACGGCCGGCGCATCGCTCCAGAGTCGCTCGAGCTGGTAGAAGGTGCGGAGGGCGGGGTGGAAGACGTGGACGACCACGTCGACGAAGTCGAGCAGCACCCAGCGGCCCTGCGACAGCCCTTCCACGTGGTGGACGCGGTGTCCCGCCTTGCGCATCGCCTCGATCACGTGCTCGGCCGTGCTGCGCACGTGGGTGTCGGACGTGCCGCTCGCGATGACGAAGTAATCCGTCATGTCCGTCACCGGCGCGAGGTCCAGCAGCACGACGTCGTGGGCCTTGTTCGCGAGGCAGCTGGCGGCGGCGAGCTGGGCGAGGGCCTGCTTGGCATCACGGGACGCGACGGAGGTTGGGGCGGCCATGCGAAGGACGGGAAGCACGTGAGGACGTCGAACTCCCGCGGCTGGAAAAGGTTCCGCGCGCGATCGGACGGAAGATGCAGGAAAGGACCGAAGGCTCGCCATGGGGAAACACGCCAATTCCGCGCGCCGCCACCCCGTCGGGCGGCCGCGCGCGGTCACGGTGCCCGGTAGACGGCGACGGGGGGCCGGACGTTAGTCGTCCGGCCCCCCGTGACGCGCGCGCCCGCAGGCGCGTGGGCTAGCCCTTGATGACCCAGACCTTGATCTCGGGGTGCACGCCCGCGTGCAGGCGGATCGGCACCTTGTACACGCCGAGCGCCTTGATCGGCTCGTGCAGCTCGATCATGCGCTTCTCGATGTGGAAGCCCTGCGCCTCGAGCTGGTGCGCAATGTCCGAGGCCGTGACCGAGCCGAACAGCTTCCCTTCGTCGCCCACGCGGGCGGAGAAGGTCAGCTGCACCTGCTCGACCTTGTTGGCGAGCTCGGTGGCCGTCGCCTTCTTGGCGGCCTCGGCCGCCTCGAGGCGCTGGCGCTCCTGCTCGATGCGCTTGCGGTTGCCCGGCGTCGCCTCGTACGCGAGGCCGCGGGGCAGGAGGAAGTTCCGCCCGTAGCCGGCGGAGACCTTCACGATCTCGCCCGGCTCGCCGAGCTTGTCGATGGCGGCGCGAAGAATGACGTCCATGTTCACTCCGAAGATTGGGGAGACGGCCGGGGGCGGCTGCGCCAGTCGAGCCACGTGTCGCCCACGCCCAGCCCGAGTGCGGCGGCCAGGAGCGCCGGCATCACGATGGGGAAGGCGAGCAGCGACGCGAGCACGAGCAGCACGGTGGCGGCACGCCCCGGCTTGAAGAACCACGCCAGCACCCCGAGCCCGCGAAGGGCGTACAGGGCGCCGAAGAAGACGATCAGGTTGAGCCCGGCGACGAACGTGGCGTCCACGCCCGGGACCACGAGCAACACGAGTCCGCCCGCCAGCCCCCACACGAGGTGGTCGCTGAAGCGGAAGTCGCGCAGGGCGCCGAGCGGCGACCCGAGCGGACGCCGGCCGAGCCGGTGGTACACGGCCCACGCCAGCGCCAGCGCGGCCAGCGACTCGAGCGCCAGCATCGCGGGGGCCACGCGCACGTACGCCATCGCGAGCGCCGGCAGCGCGCGGAGCTGCGTGAGGAAGTCGGCGCCGAACTCCGCGACGGCCGGCGAACCGGCGGCGGCGTCGGTCCACTCCTTCGACGCGAAGTACTGCTCCCACACGGCAATCGGCTTCTCGAGGCGCGCCTGGTACTCGCCCTCGACCAGCGACTGCGCGTGCGTCACGCCGCCCTGCGTGAGGAGCAGCACGCCACCCCCCAGCACCACCGCCAGCGCGACGGCCGCCAGCGCCGGCGCGAGGAACGACGGCACCACCTCGTGGCGCCGGAGCCGCGCGAGCACCGCCACGCCGAAGAAGGCGGCCAGGATCACCGCCCATCCCCGCTCGATCGCGTCGAACGAGGACGCGGCCGGCGGCCACGCGACCGCGAGGACCGACACCGCCACCCAGGCGAGGGCCAGCCAGATGCTCCCGCCCGCCACCCAACCGGCGAGCATGAGCGCGCCGAGGGCGGGGAGGACGAGGAGCATCGAGCGGGTGACGGGCACCACGATGGCGGCGATCTCGGGAACGAGCAGCATCCCCACGAGCGCGAGCACCACGAGGCCCCACCCCCGGCCGCGCGGGGCGGCCGGTGCGGGGGCGGTCACGGGCTACGCCTGATGACCGCGGGTGTACGGAATCAGCGCCAGGAAGCGGGCCTTCTTGATGGCCTTGGCGAGCTGGCGCTGGTGCCGCGCATCGACGCCCGAGAGCCGGCTCGGCAGGATCTTGCCGGTGTCGGTGATGAAGCGGGCGAGGAGGCGGTCATCCTTGTGGTCGACGTAGCGGATGCCGGCCTCGATGATCGGGCTGGGCTTCTTGAAGCGGCGCATGGGTTACTCCTCGTCGTCGTCGTCTTCGTCGCGCGCGGCCTTCGCCGCGAGCTCGGCCCGGCGGGCCTCGGGCACGCCAAGCTCATGCTCGTGCAGGGACACCAGGTAGCGGATCACGCCGTCGTCGAGCTTGAGGGCGCGCTCGTATTCCGGCAGCGCCTTCGGGTCGGCGGTGAAGTACGTGATGACGTAGTAGCCGTTTTCACGGCGCTTGATGGGGTACGCGAGCTGGCGGCGTCCCCAGTGCTCCACCTTCACCTCGCCGATGGGGCTGAGGAGGGCGTGGAAGCGACCGAGCTTCTCGGTGATGGCGGCGTCTTCGAGGGCAGAGTCGAAGATGTACACCGCCTCATAGGTGCGAGGCATGCAGGCAGAGCTCCCTTTGGTCTCAAGAAGCCCTCCGCGCGCTTGCCGGGGCACGGAGGGAGGGGGAATGTGCGGCGGACCAGATTGTCGCGCCGGTCGAACCAAGCCCACAAAGCTACCGGGTCGCCGCGCCTGACACAAGCGACCCGCTCGAGCCGCCGGCCCGTGTCGCGATTCGGCAACGCGTTGCGATGTCGCGAGATGCAGCATCGGGCGCCGCTGGAGGCCTCCCACGAGCCTGCACCTCGCGCTCTAGGACGTCGAGTCAGTGGGGTGCGCGCACCGTCTTGTCGCCGCGACACCCTGTGGCGCAGGCGCGCGAGGCCGACCGGAAGGGGAGGGGCGTTACCTGAGGGCGTTATCCACCAATGGCAGCACGTCCGAAACACATGGCTCCGTGACGTGGGTCACGCCCGCGGCGCGGGAAATGCGGGTAGTCGGCCGAACGGGCTCGTCTCTCCCCACCCCCACGTCCGGAACAGCCCATGCGGATGCTTCGCCTGCTCGCCCCTGCCTCGATCATCGCGCTGCTCGCGCTGGCCCCGGCCACCCTGCGTGCGCAGGTCGTTGGCTTCGACAACATCAGCGGCTGCGGCAACATCAACGCACCACTCTTCCTGCCGACTCCGTACGCCGGTCTCACCTGGAGCGGGTTCGTCTGCTATGACGCCACGCTCAACCCCGGGCCCCCCGCCACCCCGCGTCCCCCCGAATTCCTCGCGGCCCTCACCTCAGGCAAGAACATCGCGTTCAATCGCTCGGGGCCGAGCGCCAAGATCTATGGCGGCACGCCGTTCAACTTCACGAGCGCATTCCTCACCAACTTCGGCGGCACCAGCAACACCTACTCGTTCGAGGGGTGGCTCGGCGGGACCAAGCTCTACACGAAGGCGGTGACGTTCGCGTCGGTCGCGACGCAGGTCACGTTCAACTTCGCCGGGATCGACACGCTCAAGCTCGTGCGCACGAATGGCGGCGGTGGCTTCCTCGTCGATGACGTGGACCTGGGCGCTCCGACCTCCGCGGTGCCCGAACCCGCGTCCTTCGTGCTGCTCGCGTCCGGACTGGCCGGCCTCGGGCTCGTCGCGCGCCGCCGGCGCGCGCGGTAGCACCGCGTCATCCCGCCAATCCTCCACTCCATGACCCGAGCCATCCGTCCGGGCGCGGTGCGCATTGGGCGCGCCCTTGCGCCGGCCGCCCTCGCGTTGCTCGCGCTGCCCGCGCAGGCCACCGCGCAGACCTTCACCTCCAAGGGCGCGTTCCTCGGCGCCGCCGGGACCGCGAGCTACACCGAGTCATTCACGACGGTGCCCGTCGCGAAGAACAGCGTCATCTGCGGCGGCTTCACCCAGCACCAGATCACGTACACGGGGCTCAACGGCAACGCGAGCTGCAACAACGTGTACGTCTACAACATGGCGCCGGGGCCCAACTGGGCGAGTCCGTTCAGCGCCCTGGCGACGATACCCAGCGTCCTCACCAGCGACGGCAACGAGTTCATCCGCATCTCGTTCGGGCAGGCCACGTACGCGGTCGGCTTCGACGCCTACCTCAACGGGCTCGGTCCGCTCGACGTGCGCTTCTACAACGGCGCCACGCTCCTCGGGTCGATCTCGCAGGGCGGCGGCTCCCTCACGGCGCCGCAATCGGGCGCGCTCGTCTTCGACGGGTTCATCTCGAGCACCGCCATCACGACGGTCGAGTTCCAGGCGGTGTTCGGCGGCGTCAAGAACACCGGCCTCGACGACCTCATGGTCTACGACCAGCCGCTCTCCAGCGTCCCGGAGCCGTCGTCGCTCGCGCTCCTCGCGAGCGGACTCGCGGGCCTGGCGGTGGCCACGCGGCGTCGCCGCTAGCGCACGCGCGGGTCGCGAATGCAACGGGGGCCGATCGCTCGGCCTCCGTTCTTCGTTTCCGCCCGACCGTCAGACGTTGAAGCGGAAGAGCATCACGTCGCCGTCGTGGACGACATATTCCTTGCCCTCCTGGCGCAGCTTGCCCGCGTCGC
>JACQES010000077.1 GCA_016200495.1 Gemmatimonadota bacterium | reverse complement strand
CCGAGGCGCTGGAGATGATGCTGGGTCAGCGCACCCCGTGGCTCGTGCCGGTGCGCGTGGTGGCGTGGGCGGCGGTGTTCGTGATGTTCGGGCAGCTGCTGCCGCGCGCCATCGGGCGGCGCTGGCCCGTGCCGGTGGCGACGCTGCTCGCGCCGCTCATCGCCGCGCTCCTCGACCTCGCAACGCCGGTCCGATGGATCGTGACGCCGCTCGTCGCCCCCGTCCGGCGACGCGTGCACCGGCCCGCCGGCGACGGCGACGCGCTGGCCGCCGTGCTGCGCGAGGGCGAGCTCGAGGGCGTCTGGCGGAAGGACGAGCTCGCTCTCATCTCGGGCGTCGTCCAGTTCGCCGACCGCACGGTGGGCGAGGTCATGACGCCGCGCGCCGACATCTTCGCCATCGACGCGGCCACGCCACCCGCCGAGGCGGCCGAACGGATCGCGGTGGCCGCGTACAGTCGCGTGCCCGTCTACCGGGGCACGCTCGACGACATCACCGGGATGATCCTCGCTTTCGACGTGCTCAAGGGCGACGGCGACGCGCTGCCCGCGGTGCGGCCGGTGGCCGAGGCGCAGGTCGGCGACCGGTGCAAGACGCTCCTGAGCCGGATGCTCGCTGCGCGGCGCCACTTCGCGGTGGTGCGGGGCGCCGACGGCACCGTGGCCGGGATCGTGACGCTCGAGGACCTGATCGAGGAGCTGGTGGGCGAGATCCGCGACGAGCACGACGAACCGCCGGCGCGTCCCGGTGGCTCGGCGGGCGACTAACTTTCGCGCGTCATGACCGCCACGGCCTCGTCGCCCCTCGCGCCCGCGCTTGCCAGGCTCATCGCCGACTTCGAGGCGGGGCGCCCGGCCGCGCTCGCGCGCGCGGTGAGCATCGTCGAGAACCATCGCGCGGGGTTCGACCAGCTGCTGGCGCACCTGCACCCGAAGATCGGGCGCGCACGCCGCATCGGCGTCACCGGACCGCCGGGGGCGGGCAAGAGCACGCTGACGACGCTCCTCGCCAAGCACGCGCGCGCGCGCGGCCAGCGCGTCGGAATCCTCGCAGTGGACCCGACCTCGCCCTTCACCGGGGGCGCTCTGCTCGGCGACCGGATCCGCATGGAGCAGGTGGCGCTCGACCCCGGCGTGTTCATCCGCTCGATGGCGACGCGCGGCTCGCTGGGCGGGCTGGCGGCCGCGGCGCGCGAGGCCGCCGACGTGCTCGACGCGTTCGGCTTCGACCTGATCCTCATGGAGACCGTCGGCGTCGGGCAGAGCGAGCTCGACATCGCGCGCACGGCCGACACGACGCTCGTGGTGCTGGTGCCCGAGAGCGGCGACTCGATCCAGACGCTCAAGGCGGGGCTGATGGAGATCGCCGACCTCTACGCGGTGAACAAGGCCGACCGCCCCGGCGCCGACCGGCTGCGCAACGAGATCGAGCTGATGCTGGGACTTCGCATGGGGAGCGCGCTGCAGAACGTGCCGGCGCACCACGGCGTGGACCTCCGCGCGATCGCCGATCGCGACGCGCTGCGCGAGGCGATGCAGCCCGCGAAGGCGGCGCGTGCGGCGGCGCAGCGCGACGCCGACACCTGGACCCCGCCCGTGCTCGGCACCATCGGGGCCAAGGACGAGGGGGTGCGCGAGTTGCTCGACGCCCTCGACCGGCACTTCGCGTATCTTGAGCGGAGCGGGACGCTCCGCTCGCGCCGCCTGACGCGGCTCCGCGAGCGGGTGGTGGAGATCGTGGAGGACAAGCTCAAGCGGCGGCTCTGGCGCGACGCGGCCACGAACGCGTGGCTCGACGCGCAGCTGCCGAGACTGGAGACGGGGGGCGGCACGCCCTTCGCGGTGGCGGACGAACTCCTCGCGCGCAGCGGGGACCTCATGACCCGGGGGACGACATGACCTCGATCAGCGACATGCCGCAGGACACGAGCGCCGAACTCGAGGCGCTCCGGGCCGAAGTGGCCGCGTGGCGCCAGAAGTTCGGCACGAGCGTGCTGCGCGACACCAACTTCACCAACTCGGCGCGCGAGGTTCCGCCGCTCTACACGGCGCTCGACGTGAACGGCGTGGCGAGCACCGCGGGCGAGGTGCCCGGGGCGTTTCCGTTCACGCGCGGCATCCACCCCACGGGGTACCGCGGCAAGCTGTGGACGATGCGCCAGTTCGCCGGCTTCGGCACGGCCAAGGAGACGAACGAGCGATACAAGTTCCTCCTCGCCCACGGGCAGACGGGGCTCTCGGTGGCGTTCGACTTCCCGACGCTGATGGGCTACGACTCCGACCACGAGCGCAGCTTCGGCGAAGTCGGCCAGGTCGGCGTCGCGATCTCCTCGCTCGCGGACATGGAGACGCTCATGGACGGCATCCCCATGGGCGACGTGTCGACGTCGATGACGATCAACGGACCGGCGCCGGTCGTGCTCGCGTTCTACATCGCCTGCGGCGAGAACCAGGGCGTCGCCGCGAAGGACCTCCGCGGCACGGTCCAGAACGACATCCTGAAGGAGTACCAGGCGCAACACGCGTGGCTCGTGCCCGCGGAGCCGGCGCTGCGGATGATCACGGACGTGATGGGACACTGCGCGAAGCACGTG
>JACQES010000092.1 GCA_016200495.1 Gemmatimonadota bacterium | reverse complement strand
GCGTCATGCCCACGTTCACGATCACGTGCACGAACCACGACGCACCCAGCCCGAACGCCACGAGGGAGCTGAACTGGTCGTTGGCGCGCTGCGCCACGCGCACGGTGCGCAGGAAGAGGCCGAGGAAGAGGCCGAGCGCGATCGAGACCCCGATGAACCCGAGCTCCTCGCCGACGACGGAGAAGATGAAGTCGGTGTGCTGCGCCGGGAGGAAGGCGAGGCGCTTCTGGGAGCCGTCGAGGTACCCCTTGCCGAACCAGCCGCCCGAGCCGATCGCCACCTGGGACTGGATCACGTGGTAGCCCGACGCACGCGGATCGCTTTGCGGATCGAGGAAGACGAGCAGCCGCCGCTGCTGGTACGGGTGGAGCCGGTCCCACAGGATCGGCGCGATCACCCCGGCCACGACGTTGGCCACGACGACCGCGACCCCCTCCCAGAGATACGGCCGGTACCAGATCACGAGCGCCACGAGCAGCACGAACCAGAAGCCCCAGGCCCCCGTGCTGAAGGCGAGGATCAGCGAGATGCCCGGGCTCGCGGCGAGCAGCAGGAGCGGCCACTTCACGCCGCTCCAGAAGAGCATGCAGAAGAAGATGCCGATGAAGACGATGCCGGTGCCGAGGTCGGGTTGCAGCATGATGAGCGCCCAGGGCACGAACACCACCAGCGCCGGCTGCCAGAGGTCCACGAGCGACGTGGGCGCCTCGCGCCGCGCGGCCAGCACGCGCGCGAGCATGAGCACGACGAAGATCTTGGCGAGCTCGGATGGCTGCCCGAGGCGCACCCCCGCGATCGTGAGCCACCCCTTCTGGCTCGCGGCCGTGCCGGCGCCCGACCCGAACGCGAGCGTGACCGCCAGCAGCAGCACGCCCCCCAGGTACACGGGCCACGCCGACCACTCGAGCACGCGCACCGACGCCCGGCTCGCGAGCAGCGCCGAGAGCGCCGCGACGAGGAACCAGCCCAGCTGCCGCTGCCACGCCTTGGCCACCACGGGCACGATCACGTCGGTCTGCCCGGCGCTGTAGACCACGGCGATGCCGAACACGGTGAGGAGCACGGCGAGCGCGGCCAGCGGCCGGTCGGCGAGCGTCCGGCCGATCACTGCCCCACCTCCGTCACCGGGATCGGCGCCGTCTTCACCTTGAGGAAGTGCTCGATGATCTTGGACGCGATCAGCGCCGCGCGCGGGCCGTGACCGCCGAACTCGAGCATCACCGCCACCACCACGGTCGGCTTGTCGGCGGGCGCCATGCCGACGAACCAGGCGTGGTCGCGCTTGGGATCCTGCGGATTCTGCGCCGTGCCCGTCTTGCCGGCGAGGCGGACGCCGACGATCGCCGCGCTCGCGGCCGTGCCGCCGGCCTGCGTCACCCCGGCCATCGCCTCGCGGAGCGCCACCAGCTGCTCCGGCGTGAGCGACATGATCGAATCGCGCTTGAGGCCGCGCTGCGTGATGCTCGGCGTGGCCGCGCGGCCGTCGGTGGCGAGCGCCGTGTAGAAGCGCGCCATGTTGATCACCGTCTGCGCATTCTCGCCCTGCCCGATCGACAGGTTGAGGACGACGGCGTTGGACCAGCCGCGCGGCGGGCAGGTCGATGCCGGTCCGATCGAGCATCTTGAGCGAGACGCCGCCCGCCACGAGCCGCTCGATCCCGATCTTGAGGCCGAGCTGGTAGAAGTACACGTCGCACGAGACGGCGATCGCCTCGCGCATCGTGATCGCGCCGTGCCCCTTGTGCTCCCAGCAGCGGAAGTAGCGGTTGCCGAACTGGTACCCGCCCGTGCACGGCGTCGGCATCTTGTCGTCGAGCGTCGCCACGTTGCGCTCGAGCGCGAGCGCCGCGGTCGCCAGTTTCCACGTCGAACCGGGCTCGTAGCGGCCCTGCAGCACCTTGTTGTACAGCGGCCGGCGCGGGTCGGTGTTGAGCGCCTTCCAGTAGTCGGCGGGAATGCCGCCGGTGAACCGGTTGGGGTCGTAGGTCGGCGCCGAGTGCAGCGCGAGCACCGCGCCGGTGCGCGGGTCCATGGCCACGGCGCCCCCCTGCAGCGAGTCGCCGAACAGCCCGACCACGAAGCGCTGCAGGTCGAGGTCGATGTTGGTCTTGAGCACCGTCGCGCGCTCGGGCGGGATGTCGGCGCGGGCGCCGGCCTCGCGCACCACGCGGCCGCGCGCGTCCACCTCGACGAAGCGCGTCCCCTCGTGCCCGCGGAGCTGCGACTCGTACTGCTTCTCGAGTCCACCCTTCCCCACCGCCTGTCCCGCCTTGTAGCCGCGATACGTCTCGCGGGCGAGCTCCGCCTCCGTCACTTCACCGGTGTAGCCCACGAACGACGCCACCGCCTCGCCGTCCGGGTAGTAGCGCTTGGGGCTCGCCTGGATGATGAGTCCCGGGAACTCGATGCGGTGCTCCTCGAGCACCGACACCACGTCGAACGAGGCGTCGGCGAGGATCACGGCCGGGCGGTTGGGCGCACGACGGAAGCGGCGCACCGCGAGGTCCATCTGCCCCGACGAGAGCGGGATCGTGCCCGACAGCCGCTTGAGCGCGGCGCGGAGCGAGTCCACCCCCGGCGCGAGCAGCGAGACCGTATAGCCCGGCAGGTTCTCGGCGATGACCTGCCCGTTCCGGTCGTAGATGATGCCGCGCGGCGCGGGCAGCGGGACCTCGCGCAGGCGGTTCTGCTCCGACTCGAGCGTGTACTGCGCGTGGCGCAGCACCTGCGTGCGGAAGAACGCGCCGCCCAGCACGCCGATCGTGAGCATGACCAGCCCGCTCGCGATGCGGCCGCGCCGCTGGACCTCGTTCGGGTGGAAGGAGGTGCTCATGCGCGCGCGGGCCGCGTCACGAGGTCGCGGGCTCGTCGAGCAGTGGGCGCAGCAGCACGAGCAGCACCAGCCCCGCGAACGCGGTCACGAGCGCCGACAAGGGCGACCAGAGCAGCACCTGCTGCAGCAGTTCGAAGCCCTTGAGCTGCCGCTCGGTCAGCACGATCACCAGGTCGGCGCCCCACTTGCCGAGGAAGAAGAAGATCCCGTTGAGCGCGAAGTTGTCGGCGAAGAACACCGCCTTGAGCCAGCTCGCCAGGTACGCGACGGCCGTGAACGCGAGCGCCGAGGATCCGAACGACTCGGGCGTCAGCGCGTCCGCGGCGATGCCGCTGATGAAGCCGATCACCGCCGCCGTCCCCGGGCGCACGCGCACCGCGGTGAGCAGCACCGCGATGACGAGGAAGTCCATCGGCGCCCGCCACCCCAGCAGGGGGCGGAGGGCGTAGTGCAGCGTCACGAGGAGGAGAAAGACCGTGATGGCCTTGGCGGCGCGCATCAGGGGATCCTCGCGGGCGCGGCGGGCAGCGAGTCGGTCCGCCGGCGCCGCCGGCGCACCGTCGAGTCGCGCGGTGCCGCCGAGTCGGGGCGCGCGCGCACCGCGCCGGTGTCCCGTCGCACGCGCGGCGCGCGCACGGCGCTCGCGCTGTCGGCGCCGTTCGTCGAGTCGTCCACCGCCATCGAGTCGGTGAGCGCGCGGCGCGCGGCGAGTTCGGCCAGTGCCGTGCGCCGCGCCGCGTCCTCGCCCTGGCTCGCGATGGCGCGCGCCGCGCTGTCGGCCGCGGCCACGCTCGTCCACACCGACGCGACCCCGGCCTGCGCGCGCTGCGGCAGCAGCACCATCACCGCCGTCACGTCGCCCGGCGACACGGCGGGCCGGATCAGGTACGTGCGCGCCCACCCCTCGGCCGTCGTCAGCTCCTGCATCACGGTGCCGATCGGAATGCCGCGCGGATACGTGCCGCCCAGGCCCGAGCTCACGATCAGCGCCCCCGCCGGCAGCGAGTTGCGGAACGGCACGTTGCTCATCTCGAGGAGGTAGCGGCTCGCGCCCGAACCCGCGATGTGCGGGCGCACGATGCCGAACGCGCGGCCGTCGGTGCTCATGGCGCTCACGCGGAAGTCCGGGTGCGACCAGACGATCGCCTGCGCGGTCTGCGGGTCGGTCGCGGTCACCATCCCCACGAGCCCCTCGGGCGCGACCACGGGGGAGAGCCGCCGCACGCCGGCCGCGTCGCCCGCCGTGAGGGCGACGGTGAACTCCTCGCCCAGTCCCTTGCCGTGGAGGATCTCCGCGGGCACGAAGCCCCACCGCAGGCGCGACGAGAGCCCGAGGATCTTGCGCAGCCGGTCGTTCTCCGACTCGAGCGCGGCGACCGCCGTCGCCCGCAGCGCCATCGAGTCGCGATTGACCACGGCGGCGTCGTGCTGCGCGATCGCGGCGCGACCGCGTTCGGCGGCGCCCTGCAGGCGCAGCAGCGGCGCGAGGGCCGTGCGCCGGAGCCCCTCGGCCACGGGGCGGCGCAGGTCGTTGGGCAGGACGATCGCCAGGACGCCGAGCACGAGGCACACGATGAGCAGCACCGTGTCCGCGCGGCTGTTGGCTCGAGCGGCGCGCGCCACCGTCAGCTCAGCTCGACAGGACCGACCAGTACTTCTCCTCGTCGTCGAGGATCCGGCCCGTGCCGCGCACGACGCAGGTCAGCGGATCGTCATCGACGTGGATCGGGAGCCCCGTTTCCTGCTGCAGCAGCAGGTCGAGACCGCGGATGAGCGCGCCGCCGCCGGTCATGACGATGCCGCGGTCGACGATGTCGCTCGCGAGCTCGGGCGGCG
>JACQES010000091.1 GCA_016200495.1 Gemmatimonadota bacterium | reverse complement strand
TGAAGCCGCGCGCGGTCGCCCGCGCGCGTCACCGAGATCTCCACCCGCCCACCTGCCGGCGTGTAGCGCAGCCCGTTCTCCACGAGTGTCCCCACCAGGCGGCCGAACATCCGCGCGTCGAGCAACGCCGGCGCTTCCTCGAGTGCCACGACCTCGAGCGTCACGCCGCGCTGCTTCGCCAGCGGCCCGAACGACGCCACCACGTCCGTCACCACGTCGTCCACGAACCCCGGCGCCAGGTGCACCTCCGCCGCGTTCGCGTCCGCGCGCGCCAGCTGCATCAGCTCGTCCACCAGCTGCGCCGTCCGCGTCACCTCGGCGTCCGCCTGCGCGAGCAGCGTGGCCCGCGTCGCCGCATCCCCCTCCGCGCGCGACAGCTCGAGCGTCGCCCGCAGCCGAGCGATCGGCGTGCGCAGCTCGTGCGCGGCGGCCGCGAGGAACCGCCGCTGCTGCGACAGCGCGCCGTCGAGCCGCTCGAGCACCGCGTTGAACCGGGTCGCGAGCCGCCCCAGCTCGTCGTCGGGATCCGCCACCGGCAGTCGCTCCGACGCGCGCGCGGCGTCCACGCGCTCGGCCGCCTCCGCCATCGCGCCCACCGGCGCGAGCGCGCGCGCGGCCAGCAGCCATCCCACGAGCGCCGACAGGGCGAGCAGCACCGGCGTGCCCGCGAGCACCCACAGGTCGAGTCGCCGCTCGAACGCCTGCACCACGGCCTGGCTGTGCTGCACGCGCACCGTCCAGCCGGGCGCGAGCTCCGGGTCGAGCGGTGCGATGGTGTCGCGCACCGGCGGCGCGAGCGGCGGCGCTTCGCTCGCGCGCCCCGGCGCCACCTCCGCCACCGACCCGTCCGGGCGCATGAAGGTGAGCCGACGGTCGGCGAACACCGTCTCGCCGCCGATGTGGTACACCGTGGCCGGCACGGTGCGGAACTCCTTCACCTCCGCGCGGAAGAAGCCGCGCACCAGCTGCACCGACGCGTCCAGCGACTCGCCGAACTCCTGCTCGATCGTCGCGCGTGCGATGCCGCGCACGAGCACCACCGTCATCACGAGCACGAGTCCGGCGGCCACGGCGTAGGCCGTCGCGATGCGCCGCCGGATCCGGCTGGGCGCCCTCATCGCGCCCGCCGTCCCGTCGGCTCGCCCAGCCGGTACCCGGCCCCGCGGATCGTCGCGAGCAGGGGCGACTCCCCGTCCGCGTCCACCTTCTTCCGCAGCCGCGCGATGTACACGTCGATCACGTTGCTCGCCGGGTCGAAGTTGTCGTCCCACGCGTGCTGTGCGAGGTGCTCGCGCGTGAGCACCTCCCCCGCGTGCCGCATCAGCGTCTCGAGCACCGCGAACTCCTTCGTCGTGAGCGCGATCGTCCGCGCGCCGCGCCGCGCCACGCGTGTCGCCGTGTCGAGCGCGAGGTCGCCGACCGTGAGCGTCACCGGCACTGCGGCGGCGGGCCGGCGCAGCAGCGCGCGCAACCGCGCCTCGAGCTCCCCGAGCGCGTACGGCTTCACCAGGTAGTCGTCGGCGCCCAGGTCGAGCCCCGCGATCCGGTCCTCGACCGCGTCACGCGCGGTGGCCATCAGGATCCGCACCGGCTCGCCGCGCGCGCGCAGCTGGCGGCACACCTCGGCGCCGTCCATGTCCGGCAGTCCGAGGTCGAGCACCGCCGCGTCGTACGTGTTCATGCGCGAGAGCGCGAGCGCGCTGGCCCCGTCGGCCGCGGCGTCCACCGCGAACCCCGCCCGCTCGAGCCACCGTGCGCACGCCGCGCTCAGGCTCGGGTCATCTTCGACGAGGAGGACGCGCATGCCGCGAATCTACCGCCGGCGGATGAACGCGGGATGAACCGGGACTCGCGTCGCGTGCGCCGATGCCGGGCGGGAGCGCACCGCGCGCGCCAACCGCGCAGCTCGCCCCGGCACGTGGTGCGCGCCGACCGCTCCGCGCGCGCTACCGCGCCGCGCTCGCCGGCAACTTGAGCACCCCGGCCAGTTCGAGCATCCGCGCATCGTCCCGCACCCCGTCGAACCACCACGTGCGGAGCGGCAGCAGGAAGATGAACGGGTCGCGCTCGCGCGCCGCCTGCATCAGTCCGCCGAACACCGCCGTACGGTCGCCCGCGGGCAGCGCGGCGACGGCCCGCCCGAGCGCGGCACCGGGGGCGGTGCCGAGCTGCGCGAGCCGCGCGCGCGTCGCGCCGGCGGCCGTCGCGTTCCCCGCCAGCTGCTCCTCGCGCGCCAGCGCCCCGATCATGAGCGGCAGCCCGCCGCGCTCGACCGCCGTGCGCAGGCGCACCACCGCACCCGCGAAGTCTCCCTGGCGCTCGTGCACCATCGCGTCGGTGTACGGCGGGAACGGCGACTTGGGATCGCGCGCCAGCGCGCGCGCGACGACGCGGCTCGCGCTGTCCGTCTTGCCCACGAGGATGAGCGCCCACGCGTACTCCGCCACCACCGACGCGCTCGTCGGCTCGAGCCGCGCCGCCCGCTCGAGCGCACGTTCCGCCTCGCCGAAGCGCCCCAGCGTGTAGAACAGCTCGCCCAGGCTCTGGTGCGCCGAGCCGAAGTCGCCTTGCAGCGCGATGGCGCGCGTGAGCTCGCGTTCGGCGAGCGCCCAGTCGCCCGTCCCCTTGGCCAGGAGCCCGAGCGCGGTGTGCGGCGCCGCGAGCGCGCTGTCGAGCGCGAGGGCCCGGCCCGCCGCCGCGCGGATCCGCGGCGCGAGCGCGTCGAAGCCGACCGGTCCGTACAGCGGCTCCACCGAGAGCGCCTCCGCGACGCCGGCGTGCGCCCGCGCGAAGGTGCTGTCGCGCGCCGCGGCGGCCGTGAACAGCTCTACCGCGCGCTCGAGCGAGGGGAGCGTCCGTTCATCGAGCGCGTAGCGCGCGCGCAGGAAGAGGTCGTACGCCGTGGCGTCGCTCGTGCCAAGGCCCGTGGGCGCGGCCGCCGGCGTGAGCCCGAGGTGCCGCGCCAGCGCCGCCACCGCCTGCGCGCCCAGTTCGCGCTGCACCGACATCACGTCGGTGAGCGGCCGCTCGACGCGCGCCGACCAGACCGTGGCGCCGTCGGCCACGTTCACCAGCCGCGCGACCACGCGCAGCACCTGCCCGGCGGGCTGCACCGAGCCCTCGATCAGCGCGCGCACGCCGAGCCGCGCCCCGAGCACCGACGGCGGGAAGGCCGAGTCCGCGAAGGCACGCACCGTCGTGCGCGAGGCCACCTGCACCCCGGGCACTTCGGTGAGGCTGCCCATCAGCTCTTCCGCGATCCCCGCCGCGATGTAGGCGTGGTCGCTGGGCCCGATGAACTCGAACGGCAGCACGGCCACGCCCTGACGTGCGCCCGCGGCGCTCGCGCCACTCTTGGCGCCACGCTGGCGCGCGAGTCCCCACCACAAGCCGGCGATGACGAGGAGCAGCACCGCCGTGACGGCGATCCATCGCGCCGCACGGCGCTCCGTCTGCGCGCGCGAATCGCGCTCGCCCGCGCGCACCGTCGCCGGCGCCGCCGAATCACGACCGGCCGCCTCGAGCAGTTCGGCGAACTGCGCCGCCGTGGGCCGCGACTCGCGGTCCTTCGCGAGCCCCCGCGTGATCGCCTCCACGAGCGCGCCCGGCGCCTCGCTCGCCAGCGCCGTGAGCGATGGCACGGGCTGCACCACGTGCGCGCTCATCACCTGCTGCGGCGTCCCCGTGAACGGCGGCCGGCCCGCGAGCAGCTCGAAGCCCACCGCCGCCAGCGCATACACATCGGCGCGGCCGTCGATCTCCGGGTCGGCGACCACCTGCTCGGGCGCCATGTACGTGGCGGTGCCCACCGACATCCCCGCCGATGTCAGCGTGCCGTGCGAGCGCTCGTCGCGCGTGACCTTGGCGATGCCGAAGTCCGCGAGCACGGGCTCCCCCTGCGCGAGCAGGATGTTCTCCGGCTTGATGTCGCGGTGCACCACCCCCTCGCGGTGCGCGTACACGAGCGCGCGCGCGAGCAGCAGGAGCATGCGCCGCACCTCCGCCGCCGGCAGCCACCCCTCGCGCGCGAGCCGCGCCCGCAGCGACTCGCCGGCCACGAACGGCATCCAGTAGTACAGCAGGTCGCCCACGGCGCCCGCGCCGTGCACTGGCACCACCTGCGGATGCTGCAGCGTCGCCGACGTCGCGATCTCGCGACGGAACCGGTCCGCGTTCACGGCATGCCCGAGCATCGGGTCGAGCACCTTGATGACCACCTTCCGCCCCAGCGCGCGCTCCGTCGCGAGGAACACCCGCGCCATCCCGCCGCCGCCCAGCTCGCGCTCGATCGCGAACGGCTCGGCAAGGTGCGCACGCAACAGCGCTTCGACGTCCGGGGCCGCGTCGTCGGTCATCGAGGAAAACTACGGTGGCGAACGGGACGGGGTGGCCCCTTCATCGGGGCGCGCACACGGCGAAGGCGCGGAGCTGCACGTTCGACAGTGCCGGCGAGCCGGGTGGTTTGCCCCGCGCCGCGAACGCTACCGGTTGTACCCCAGCACCGGGCTTAGCCACCGCTCCACCACCGGCACCTCGAGCCCCTTCCGCCGCGCGTAGTCCTCGACCTGGTCCTTCTCGATCTTCCCCACGCCGAAGTACTGGCTCTCGGGACGCCAGAAGTAGTAGCCGCTCACCGCGCTCGCCGGCAGCATCGCGTAGCTCTCCGTGAGCGTGATCCCCGCGCGCTCCGTCGCCTCGAGCAGCCGGAAGAGCGTCCCCTTCTCCGTGTGGTCGGGGCACGCCGGGTACCCCGGGGCCGGCCGGATCCCCTGGTAGGCCTCGTTGATCAGCGCCGCGTTGTCGAGCGTCTCGCTCGGCGCGTACGCCCACAGCTCGCGCCGCACGCGCTCGTGCATCCGTTCCGCGAGCGCCTCCGCGAGCCGGTCCGCCAGCGCCTTGATCATGATCGACGAGTAGTCGTCCTTGTCGGCCTCGAACGCCGCCACGCGCTCGTCGAGCCCGAGCCCCGTCGTCACGGCGAACGCGCCGAACCAGTCGGCCACCCCCGTCGCCTTGGGCGCCACGAGGTCGGCGAGCGCCCAGTTGGGCCGCCCGTCCCCCTTCACCATCTGCTGCCGCAGCGTGTGCACCGTGGCCAGCGGCGTCGTGCGCGCGTGGTCGGCGAACAGCACGATGTCCTCCGCGCCGTCCGAGTTCGCCGGCCAGAACCCCACCACCGCGCGCGCCTTGAGCCACCGCTCGCGCACCACGCGGTCGAGCATCGCCTGCGCGTCCGCCCACAGGCTCCGCGCCGCCTCGCCCACCACGGGGTCCTTCAGGATGTCCGGGTAGTGCCCGGCCAGCTCCCACGTCTGGAAGAAGGGCGTCCAGTCGATCCGGCCCACCAGCTCCTCGAGCGGCACGTCGTCGAACGTGCGCACCCCCGTGAACGTCGGCACCGGTGGCACGTGCGCGAGGTAGTCGATCTTCGCCTTGTTGGCGCGCGCCGCCGCGATCGGCTGGCGCGGCGCCTGCGTCGCCCGGTCGGCCCGCGCCTCGCGCACCGCCTGGTATTCGGCCGTCACGTCCGCCACGAACTGCTCGCGCAGCCCGTCGCTCGTGAGCGAGCTCGCGACGCCCACCGCGCGCGACGCGTCGGCCACGTGCACCACCGGCTGCCCGTAGTGGGGCGCGATCTTGACCGCCGTGTGCGCCTTGCTCGTCGTCGCCCCGCCGATGAGGAGCGGGATCGTGAACCCCTCGCGCTCCATCTCGCCCGCCACGAACGCCATCTCCTCGAGCGACGGCGTGATGAGCCCCGAGAGCCCGATCATGTCCACGCGCTCGGCGCGCGCCGTCTCGAGGATCTTCGCCGCCGGCACCATCACGCCGAGGTCGATCACCTCGAAGTTGTTGCACTGGAGCACGACCCCCACGATGTCGTCGAGAGCGCGGTCGTAGCGCGGTTGGCGAAGAACTGGTCGCAGCGTGCCACCGTCAAGAAGCCCGAACCCCAGTTGGACGATTTGTTCGACACGACCAAGCGAGATTTTCCCGACGCCTT
>JACQES010000090.1 GCA_016200495.1 Gemmatimonadota bacterium | reverse complement strand
TCACGGTGAATGATGAAAGGCGGGGGCGTAGCGCACAACGGAGCGGCGGAGATCCGGTGAGCTACATCACACCGCGACGTCGCGCCAGCGCACCATCTCCGGACAGGCGCGTGACGCACTGTGCCACCTGTTGCGCAGCGCGCCTTTCCGCGTCTGGATAGAGGTTACGTAACCATCATGCCAACTCGTTGTCCTGCCACCGGTTGCGATGGCGCTTCCGACGTGGCAAGCCGCTTGCAACGCCGCTCCGTCAGCAAGCCCTCGCCGTGCACGACACCCCCGATCGCACACGGCCGGGTACGTGACAGGAACCGTAGATGACTCCGAACCGCACCGGCTTCACCCTCATCGAACTGCTGATCGTCGTCGTCATCATCGGCATCCTCGCCGCCATCGCGATCCCGAAGTTCGCGAACACCAAGGAGCAGGCCTACATCACGTCGATGCGCAGCGACCTCCGCACCGTCGCGACGGCGCAGGAGGCGTACTACAACGACAACGGCGACGTGTACGCCACCTCGACCACGAGCCTCGGCACGACGTACAAGGCCTCCGCGGGCGTCACGATCCGCATCTACAGCGTCACCGCGAGTGGCTGGCGGGCGTTCGCATCGCACGCGGCGACCACGCACACGTGTCGCATCCGGTTCGGGTCGACGATCAGTCCGGACGGCGCCGTCGTCTGTCAGTGAGCCGGCGCGGCGTTCGCCGATGTGAGAGGGGCCGGCCGGATGCATCCGGCCGGCCCCGTACGCGATGGGACCGCGAGCCTCAGGCGGTGGCCGCCGAGTAGAGCGGGAACTTCGCCGTCAGCCGCTTCACGTCGGCCTTCACCGCCGCCGCCACCGCCGCGTCGTCGGGCGCGACGAGCACGCGGTCGATGAGCGTGGCGATCGTCTCCATCTCCGCGGCGCCCATGCCGCGCGTCGTGACGGCCGGCGTGCCGATGCGGATGCCGCTCGTCACGAACGGCGACTGCGTCTCCTTCGGCACCGTGTTCTTGTTGACCGTGATGGCCGCGTGATCGAGCGCCTTCTCGGCCACCTTGCCGGTCAGCCCCTTGTTGCGGAGGTCGAGCAGCATGAGGTGATTGTCGGTCCCGCCGCTCACGACCTGGTACCCCTTGGCCATGAGCGCCGCGGCGAGCGCCCGCGCGTTGTCCACGACGCGCTGCGTGTACGCCTTGAACTCCGGCTTGAGCGCCTCGCGGAAGCTCACCGCCTTGGCGGCGATCACGTGCTCGAGCGGACCGCCCTGGATGCCGGGGAACATCGCCTTGTCGATCGCCTTCGCGTGCTCGGCCTTGCAGAGGATCATGCCGCCGCGGGGACCGCGGAGCGTCTTGTGCGTGGTGGTGGTCACCACGTCGGCGAACGGCACCGGCGAGGGATAGACCCCGGTGGCGGCGAGCCCCGCGAAGTGCGCCATGTCCACCATGAAGATGGCGCCGACCTCCTTCGCCGCCTCGGCGAACGCGGCGTAGTCGAGCACGCGCGAGTACGCGGAATAGCCGGCGATGATCATCTTCGGCTTGTGCGCGCGCGCCTTGGCGCGCATGTCGTCGTAGTTGATCAGCCCCTCGTCGGTCACGCCATAGTGCACGGCGTTGTACAGGAGCCCCGAGAAGTTGACCGGCGAACCATGCGTGAGGTGGCCGCCCTGCGAGAGGTCGAGCCCGAGCACCGTGTCGCCCGGCTTGAGGAAGGCGAGGTACACGGCCGCGTTGGCCTGCGCCCCCGAGTGCGGCTGCACGTTGGCGTGGTCGGCGCCGAAGAGCTGCTTGGCGCGGTCGATGGCCAGCTGCTCGGCGCGGTCCACCTCCTCGCAGCCGCCGTAGTAGCGCTTGCCCGGCAACCCCTCGGCGTACTTGTTGGTGAGCGGCGAGCCCATCGCCTCCATGACGGCGGGCGACACGAAGTTCTCGCTCGCGATGAGCTCGAGGCCGTCGGACTGGCGCGTGATCTCGCGCGCGATGATCTCCGCGATCTCGGGGTCGGCGTCGGCCAGGGCGCGGCCGGGCGGCACGCGGTCCCACTCGCTCCACTTCAGGGTCACTTGGATTCCTCGCGTTCGATCTTCTCGACGCGGCGCTCGTGGCGCCCGCCTTCGAAAGGGGTGTTGAGCCAGGTCTCGAGGATCCGCACGGCCTCCTCGTCAGACAGGAAGCGGGCCGGGAGCACGAGCACGTTGGCGTCGTTGTGTTGCCGCGCGAGCGCGGCGATCTCGGGGGCCCACGCCACCGCGGCGCGCACGTGCGGGTACCGGTTGGCGGTGTAGCTCATGCCGAGCCCGGTGCCACACATGAGCACGCCGCGCTTCACCTCGCCGCGCGAGACTTCCTGCGCGAGCGGGTGCGCGTAGTCGGCGTAGTCGGTGCTGTCGGTCGAGCCGGTGCCGAGGTCCTGGACCTCGAAGCCGAGCTCGCGGAGTCGGGCGCTCAGCGCCTGCTTGAGCGGGAAGCCCGCGTGGTCGGAGGCGATCGGGATGCGTTCGGCCATGGCGTGCAAGCTAACAGCCCGGACATGGCCTCAGGGATGCACGCGCCGCACGAGCGCCCCGTCGGTCAGCTTGTCCGGCGGGAAGACCACGACCGTGTCACCCGCCACCACGCCGTCGAGCACCTCCGCCCGGTCGCCGCCACGCGCGCCAACGCGCAGCGCCCGCCGGGCCGCGCGGCCCGCCGCCACGCGGAACACGCTCCACGCCTGGTTCTCGGACACCAGCGCGCCCGACGGCACGACCACCACGCCACGCCGGGACGCCAGGACGAGCCGCGCCTCGACGCGGTAGCCGTCGCCGAGCAGCGGGGCCGCGCCGTCGAGCCGCCC
>JACQES010000089.1 GCA_016200495.1 Gemmatimonadota bacterium | reverse complement strand
GTCGCCACCATCGACGTCCCGATCAGCCACCACGGCGCCGACTGGCCGCTGGTGAAGAACTCCGCCGTCCCCGAGCCCGCGCGCTTCCAGTAGAAGAGGGCCGGCGCGCCCGCGGCCACCCGGCTCAGCAGGGCGATGATCCAGTGGAGGGTGTTCAGCTGCATCGCGATGGGGCAGGGCACCGGCACGGCGCGTGACACGCGCAAGATGCGCCGGGGACGGCAGCGCACAAGGCGCCCACGCGCGGTCTCCCGCACGTCCACGAAGCGTCGATCGCCGCACCGGTCGCGCGACCGGTATGGCGATCGACGTCCCCTACGGATCGTGTTACGGCTTCTTGACGGCCCCCGCGACCGCGCCCGTCGCGCTCCCCGCCGCGCTGCCCGTCACCGTGTTCCCCGCGGCGTTGGTCGCGCCGCGCACCGTCCCGGTCGCCGCACCGCTGGCGGACGCACCCCCGCGGCCCGCGCCCAGCGCGCCACCGGCCGTCGCGTCACCACTCGCCGCCAGCGAGCCGATCGCTTCGTCGCTCGCACGCGCGACCAGGCGCGACTCCACCGCGGCCACCGCGTCCGACGTCACAGAACCGCGCGCGACGAGCTTCGCCACCACGTCGAGCGCCACCGCCAGCGACCGCTCGCTCGGCGCGCGCCGCGCGAGTTCGGTGATCTGCACCGACGTCATGCCGCGCTCCATCGCGCGGGCACCCGCCTCGAGCTCGGCGTCGCGCGGATGCTCGCGCCCCGCGGCCACCATCGCCTCCTGTGTGGCACGGAGGTTCACCGCCACCTTGCCGGCGGCCGCGATGATCGTGGTTTCCGCCGCCCCCTTCGCGCGCCCTTCGGCCACGCGGCGCGCCATCGGACGCACCGGCAACCCGCGCGCCTTCGCGTCGGCGTACATCGCCGTCAGCTTCTCGCGCGACTCGGCGCTCCACTCCGCGGGGGGCTGCGCGTCCACCGAGCCCTCCGCACTGGCCGACGCCGACGTGTTGGCCGACGTGGCGCCCTTCTTCGACTGCACGGACGCCGATCCCTGCGCGGAGGCCTGGGCCTGGCCGCTCACCTGCGCGTGCAGCACGGCCGGCGCGATGGCGAGGACGAGCGTGAGCATGGGCTTCTTCATCTGATCCTCCTGGTTAGTGGTGCGACTGTGCCGGATGGTCGGTGTCACGGATGGTGACATACGCCGACTTTCCGCCGAACCCATCATCGACGGCGGTGACGCCCTCGGGGCTGCGCCATTCGGTTCCGTCGATCCTGAAGGCACACCGGTAGCTGCCGGGCGCCAGGCGGGCATCCACGTACCACGCGCCGTTGGGTGCGCGCGTGGCCGGGATCCAAGTCCAGTCATTGAAGTCGCCGCCGAACTCGACGCGCGATGCCGTCTTCGCGATCAAGAGGAAGCGCGTGGTCCCCGGCGCCGGCGGCGGGGCCCCATCGAGCGACGACACTGCATCGCCGGGCGCGCCGCCACCCACGCGCATCGACAACCCGACGCTCGTGTACTGCCCGCCCGCCGCGCCGCTCAACCGGTTCGACGGATACGTGCCACCGCTCACCGTCAGCGACAGCGTGCGCGTCAGCTCGAGCGCCGCCGTGCCGGAGCTGAAGTGCGCGGGCTCATCCGCAGCGTCGCGCACGCCGGCCAGCCCGCTCAGCCGTAGCCGGCCGATGGACACCGCCATGCTGCCGGTCCGGTCCGTCACCGCGACGGCGTTCACCACCATCGGCTCCTCGCGGTAGCCGAGCGTCACGTCGAGCACGTCGGGGGGAATCGGCAGGCGCCACTGCGCGCCGTACACCGGCGCCAGCGCGCTCCGCGTCGCCGTCACGAGCGTCTTCGCCCCGGGCGGCAGCAGGGGCAGCGCGGCCGGCGGCGTGCTCGCCACGGAGGCGTACCCGACCGCAGCGTGTCCGCCACCATAGAGGGTCACGCCATGCCGCGACCACTCGACCGCCGGCGTCATCTCGGCCACGAGGAGGTTCGCGTCGAACGACATGTGCGTGCCCGAGACGGCGAAGTCATTGGTGGCCGCGAAGCCGGCGCCGAGGTCGCGCCGATCGGCGAGCGCGAGCCCGAGCCCTGCCGACCAGCTCCCGTTCTGGAACCAGGTGGCCGAGCCGCCGAGCGAGAGCGTGGTGGCCGCGGCCAATCCGAACGAGAGGCTCGGCGCCAGCGTGATCGCGTTGGACGTCGCGCCACGGCCATCCGTCGCGGTGCCACCCACCACGGACACGCGGGCGTCCGTCTGTGCGCCCATGGAACGAGGCGCAGCCCACGAGGGCAGGATCATCACGAGCGTGGCGAGCAATCGAAATCGCGTCATGGGCGCCTCCAGTCTTCGGGGGGGCAGACGGTGCGAGATGACCGATGGTGCGACCGCGTGGTGTCCGTGCGCGTGCGGCGATCGTACGCGCGTACGGTACGACGACCCCCTCGACCTTCGCCGTGGTTTCCGTCACGAATACACCGTTTGAATGTATGAATTGCGCTAATACATCGTATTTTGCGATGTCTCACACTTCCCCGGTGACCTTGGCGCCCAGGGTTCGCGTGAGGCAGCGCACGACCTGACCCGGCCACCCATGGGCACGCGAAGAGGGGGCCACCGCCCCATGCGCGGCGACCCCCTCGTGATCAGGTGCTGACCGGACGCGAGGCCGGCGCGATACCCCTCAACGCAACGGCACCCCCCGGCGCGGTGCCGGGGGGTGCCGAGAGTGGCTAGGGACGGGATCGAACCGCCGACACGCGGATTTTCAGTCCGCTGCTCTACCAACTGAGCTACCTAGCCGGATTGGGCAACCTAGCGGGCGCCCGGAAACGGGTCAACCTGCGGTCCCGCCTGCACTTCCAGCGCTCACTTGCCGATATTCCTGACGCCGGAATTTTCGTCGTATCCGTCCGACATCACGGGGTTCGCCCCTCTTCCATAGCCCACCGACATGTTCGACCAGATGAGCCCCGACGCGCACGATCAGCACGCCATGCGCGTCATCCACTACACCTGCGCCGTCATCGCCCTCTCGTTCGTCGGCTTCGGCATCTTCGCCATCACCACCCGCATGGGTGCGGGCGCCCCGCCGTCGTCCGTCACCTACGGCACCGAGAAGCCCCACAAGGCCTCGACCGTCATCGGCGACTGAGCCGCGGCACCCCGATGCACCACGGGCCGGACGCATCCTGCGTCCGGCCCGTTGCGTTGCGCCCCCCCGCACAGGCGCTAGCCTCGCGGCCGCTTCCCCTTCGCGTCGATCGCCTTGAGCGTCCGCTCGCTCAGCAGGTACGCGAACGCCGGCCACCCCTTGGTCGCCACCGCGCGCTCGAAGTACGGCCGCGCATGCGCGGTGTCGTGCTGCGCCATGTACCACGTACCGACGCCGAAGTTGAGCGTCGCCTGCTGCACGTCGCTCGTGTCCCCGCCCGCCACCACCGCCTCCGGCGTGAGCTCGCCGCGGTAGAGCATCAACCGCCGGCCGTACGCGTAGTTCACCGGGATCTTGAACGTATCCGGCAGCGTCATCACCATGCGCTTCGCCTCGTCCATCCGGCCGGCGCGCGCGAGCGACATCCAGAGCCAGTCGGTCGAGCCCGTGTACTCGTTCGTCGACGGCGGCATCGTCCGCCCGCGCGCGAACGCCTTGGCCGCCGCGTCGAACTTCCCCGCCTCGAAGTTCGCGACCCCCAGGTGGTACCAGATTCCGTAGTCCATCGAGTCGAGCGCGGCCCCCTTGGTCAGGTCGGCCATCGCCTTGCCGAACTCGCCCACCGAGATGTAGCGATGCCCCCGCTGCCGGTAGAGTCGCGCCTGCTTCGGATCGATCGCCATCGCCTTCGTGAACGTCGCGATCGCCTCGCGCAGCTGCCGGATGGATGTCTGCGCCATGCCGAGCGCGAACAGCTTGTCCACGTTCTTCGGGTCGGCCTTCACGGCCTCCGCCGCGCGCGCCACCGCGCCGGTGTCCGGCTGCGAGACGTGCTTCACGCCGGCGAACGAGGTGTACTGCGGCGTCTGCGCGCGCAGCGGGACCGCCGTGAGTACGGCAAGGGCAAGGGCGCTGACGATCGGGCGGTGACGCATGGGGCTCAGGTGCGGCGGAATGGGTCGGCAGCGCGGGTGCGCTACCGCTCGAGCTTGAAGGTCGGGTCGGTCGCCGGGCGCTTGGGCGCGTTCGCCACCAGCCAGCCCGTGCGGTAGATCCACGTCGTGATCCGCGTGAGCTTGGCCGTGTCGATCGTCTTCGGCTCGTCGCGCGGCGTGTGGTAGTCCGGGTGCAGCACGCTCGTGAACATGATCGACGGGATCCCGAGCCGCGCGTACGGCAGGTGGTCCGACCGGAAGTACCAGTTCTCCGGGTGCGTCGGGCGGTCCCACGTCGAGTCGATCACGAACTTGGCCGTCTCGGTATTGGCCTGGATCGCCATTGCCACCAAGTCCGTCGAGTTGCGATGCGGTGGCTGCACCCCCATCAACGAGGCCGTGTCCGGCGCGTTGCGCCCCATCATCTCGGCGTTGAGCACCGCCACGATCTGCTCGCGCGGCACCACCGGCCGGAGCGCGTGGTAGCGCGAACCCAGCAGCCCGCGCTCCTCCGCGCCATGCCACACGAACAGCGCCGGGCGCTTCCCGGGCTTCTTCACCCACGCCCGCGCGATCGCCAGCAGCGACACCGAGCCCGTCGCATTGTCATCCGCGCCGTTGTAGATCGAGTCCCCGGCGACCGGCGCGCGCACGCCGTCGTGGTCCTGGTGGCTCGAGAACAGCACGTACTCGTTCGCGAGCTTGGGGTCCGTGCCCGGCACCATCCCGATCACGTTCACCGACGGATAGGTGAAGCTCTCGGTGCGCAGGTCCACGCTCGCGGTCAGTCCGCGCTCCGACAGCTGCTTCCACGCCCCGCGATGCATCACCAGCACGGGCATCGCGCGGTCCGGGCGCTGGTCGGTGCTCCCGGTGTCGAGGCTGTAGAGCCCGCGTTGCCGCACCGTCGAGAGGAAGTCCCACGCCACCTCGGTCAGCGAGTCGGCCACCAGCACCACCGCCGCCGCCCCCTTCCGCTGCAGCTGCAGCGTACGCTGCGCGATCGCGAGCCCGGCGTACCGCCACGCCCGCAGGCTCACGTTCGGCCCCGGCGCGTTGGCCGGAATCAGCACGTGCGCCGCCACGATCTTCCCCTCGATGTCGAGCGCATCGAGGCTCGAGCCCACCGCGTCGCCCACCCACGTCACCGGCCCCTCGGCGCGCCCGTCGGCGATCGACACCGCCACCGCCTCCGACCAGAGCGGCACCTTCACGCCGCCCAGTGCGAACGACGATGAACTCGCGAGCCGCACGCGCCGCAGCCCCCACCACTGGTAGAACGAGCCCATGTCGCCCGCGGGCTTGAGCCCCGCCTCGCGCGCCATGTCGGCGAGCCACACGCTCGCACGCACCTCGTCCAGCGTCCCCGCCTCGCGGCCGCGGAACTCGTCGCCCGCGAGCTTGAACAGGTCGCGCTTGATCTCGCCCTCGCGAATTGCCGCGCGGTTGTCCGCGGCGCCCTGTGCCCGCGCCGCCGTCGCGCCACAGGCCGCGAGCGCGAGCGCGGTCGTCAGTCGTCGCCAGCTCATGGACGCGCTCCGTGGGTCGCCGTGATGACGGACTTGATGCCGCCGCGGATGTTGAAGTCGCCCGACACCTGCAGGAAGCGCGGCTGTACGGCCCCCACCAGGTCGTCGAGGATCCGGTTCACCACGCGTTCGTAGAAGATGCCGTCGTTGCGGAAGCTCCAGAGGTAGAGCTTGAGGCTCTTGAGCTCCACGCACGCCGCCGCCGGGATGTAGGTGATGTTGATCGTCGCGAAGTCCGGCGCGCCCCCCTTGAGCAGCGCCAGTTCGGCGGCGTCCGTTTCCACCCCGCCGATCGGACACAGCGAGGTGAACTCCGGGCACGTCATGAAGATCTCGTACGGCCGGTCCGGATACGGATTCGGGAAGTGTTCGAGCAGTTCGGGTTGGGGCATGCCTCAACGCTATCCCGTCGCACCGCGCCCCGCGAGGCGCGCGTTCAGCGCGCGGAACCCTTGCCAGTTCGGTGGGGTCGTACACATGTTCCATCCACCGTCAGGCTGATCGTCTGGCCGGCGTTTTCAACCGAAAGTCAGCGTGCCGGTGCGCAAGTGCCGGCAGTTGCCGCCGCGAGAACGGCGTGGCGGTACAGCCCCCCGGGGAGCCCCGGGGGGCTCTTTCGTTCCCCCCCCGATCGCCGCGCGTGCACCGGCCCCTGGGCAGCCCGGCGAACCCTCGGCCGGGGGCATCGCCGGCTCGAAACCCCTTCCCTCACCATTACGTACGATATATCGTACGATATACCACACGTAACTCTTTGCGAGGATGTGGCCATGACCCGCGACGACTGGGACTTCTCCAAGCTCTTTGCCGGCTTCGAGCCCTCCATGTGGCGCGACTGGGGGCCCCGTTCCCACCACTCGGGGCGCCGGCGCCGCGCGCAGACCTTCGAGTCGGGCGAAGTGAAGTTCGTCATCCTCCGTCTCCTCCGCGAAAAGCCGCGTCACGGCTACGAGATCCTCAAGGCGCTCGAGGACTCGCTGCACGGGTGGTACACGCCGTCGCCCGGCACCGTCTATCCCACGCTCCAGCTCCTCGAGGATCAGGGGCTCGTGCGCGGCGTCGAGACCGAGGGACGCCGCGTCTACCATCTCACCCCCGAGGGCGAGCGCTACCTCGACGAGCACAAGGGCGTGCTCGACGACATCGCCGATCGCTTGCGCGATGCCGTGCATGACGTCGCCGGCGGGGCCATGGGCGAACTCCACACCGCCTTCGCCACGGTGGCGCGCACCACGTATCCGCGCGTCTTCAAGGCGGGCGCGAGCCATCCCGCCCTGCCGCGGCGTCCGGGGCGCGCGCCCTACTGTTCGCGCAGGCGCTTCGACATCTCCTCGAGCAGCCGACGCTCCTCCGCGTTCAGGCTCTCGAGACCGTGCTGCGAGATCTTGTCGAGCACGTGGTCCAGCTCGGCCGACACCACCGGCGTCACCTTCGGCTTGACGACGGGCGCGCTCGTGCGCTTCACCGCCGTCGCCTTCCGCGCGATCAGCTCGTCGATCTCGCTCAGCTTCTCGCGCCCGCGCGGCATCCCGCGCGGCACCGCGCGCGGCGGCTCGTCGGGCAGGTCCGGCGCGCTCGCGACCTGCGCCCGCGCCCGCTCGGGCGACAGCGCATGCGTCGCCCGGAGGTAGGCCCACGCCGTCACGATCCCGCCCACGTGCGCGAAGTACGCGGTGCTGTCCCCCGCGCTCGGCGAGAGCCCCTGCACGAGGTTCATCACCATCAGCGCCGCCACCAGCCAGCGCACGCGCATCGGCAGCACGCCGAAGAGCTGCACTTCGGTCTCCGGCCACTTGGCCGCGTACGCGAGCATCACGCCGAACACCGCCGCGCTCGCGCCGATCAGCACGCCGCTCCGCACGAATGCCACGTGCGCCAGGAGCCCGCCCAGGCCCGCGACCAGGTAGAAGCGCGTGAATTCCCAGCTCGAGCGCATCGCGCGCTCCACGCGCGGCCCGAACAGGAACAGCGTGTACAGGTTGAGCGCGAGGTGCCAGAACCCGCCGTGCACGAACATGTAGGTCGCGATCGTGTACCACGACCGCCCCAGGTCGCGCATCTGGAAGCCCAGCGCGAGCGCCATGTCCTGCGGCTGCACCACCGTCATCTGCAGGAAGTAGATCGCGATGTTGATCACGATCAGCGCCTGCACGGCGGGCGTCAGCCGCGGGATCTCCGCGTCGTCGGTGGGCGACCAGGCCATGGGACGAGTATCGGCCAAGCCGGAGGCGCTACCGCAGCCCCGCCGGCGGCGGGACGCGCAGGATCAACCGCACGTTTGCATGAAGGGAACTGGCCGTCTCGAGCAGCGACGCCCACCGCCGCTCGAGCGTCCCGCCCCGCTCCACCGCCGCGGGGCTCGGGTGGATCACCACCGCCGTCTCCTTGCTCACCGCGCTCGCCCGCTCGACCATGCGCAGCATCAACGGGTCCGGCGTCTCGTCGCGCGGCGCCAGCACGAGCGCGTGCCGGTACCCGTCCTTGACGGCCACCTTGAGCGTCTCGAGCGCCAGCTCGTTGGCCGGATCCGACACGAACGGGATCGTCACCTGCACCAGGGTCAGCAGCCCGTTGAGCGTCGAAAGCGCGTCCGGCCGCTGGCCGTCGGTATCGAGCATCACCGGCAACTGCGGCTTGAGCGCCGTCAGCGCCTCGGCTAGGAACGGCGCGTTGCCCAGCACGTCCCGTCCGCCCGCGCACAGCGAGTGGAACGTGGCCCGCCCGGCAATCTTCGACAGCTCGCGGACCAGCGCGCCCGACGTGTACATCGTCGCCGTCTCCGCCTCGCCGGCGAAGCGGATGAAGAGCTGCCGGCGCCCAGTCCACACCCCGGCCGACTGGATCCCGCTCGGCACCCCCGCCAGCGCCGCGGTCTGCATCGCGTTCCCGCTCATGCGCGCACCGCCTGCGCCCGTGCCGACAGCGCCACGCGCTCGCACAGGGCCTCGAAGGTGATCCCCGCCGCGGCCGCGGCCTGCGGAACCAGTGAAAGCGCTGTCATCCCCGGCAAGGTATTCGCCTCAAGGCAATGGAACACGCCGTCCTCTCCCAGGCGGAAGTCGATCCGTGCGTACCCCCGCAACTTGAGCGCACGGAACGCCGCCAGCGCCAGCCGCTGGACCGTCGCCACCTGCGCCTCCTCCAACTTGGCGGGAAATTCCTCGCGCGCCATCCCCGCCGTGTACTTGCACTCGTAATCGTAGATCTCGTGCTGGGGGATGATCTCCCCGACCGGCAGCGCCTCGTCCCCGAGCACCGCCACCGTCAGCTCCCGCCCGGGAATGAACCGCTCCACCATCACCTCGTCGTCGTACAGCGACGCCTCGGCGATCGCGCCCTGAAGCGCGTCCCACCGCTTCACCACGCTCAACCCGACCGTCGAACCCTGCTTGCTTGGCTTCACGACGACCGGCAGCCCGAGCGCGTCGCGGACCTGCGCCTCCGTCACGGGCGCCATCAGCCAGTCCGCCGTTGGTACCCCGGCGGCGCGCAGCAGGATCTTGGTCACGTCCTTGTCCATCGCCAACGCGCTGCCCACGTGCGGTGATCCCGTGAACGGGATGCCCAGGAGGTCGAGCACCGCCTGCACCCGTCCGTCCTCCCCCGCACCGCCGTGCAGCGCGAGGAACGCCACGTCGGCCCCCCGCACCGCCGGGCCCATCAGGTGGACGGGGTCGAAGCCCCCCGCCGAGCGCGCCAGCGCCAGCAGCGACTCCCGCGAGGGCGGCGCCGTCGCGATCGCGCGCGCGAGGATCGCCGCCTCGTCCGCCGGCGCGAGCGGGCCGGTCGCCGGGTCCACGCACGTCACCGCGTGCCCGCGCGAGCGCAGCGCCGCCGCGATCCGCGCTCCCGACACCAACGACACGTCGCGCTCGGCGGACGTCCCGCCGAGCAGCACCGCGATCCGGAGGGCCGTCATCGCGCCATCAGGAACTGCAGCAGGTCCGAGCGCGTCACGATCCCCGCCAGGCGCCCGTTGTCCTGCACCAGCACCGCCGGGTTCTCGCGCGAGAGCACCTTCGCCACCTGGTCCACCGGCTCGCGCAGGTCGGCGGTCGGCAGCGGCGCGTCCATCACGTCGCTCACCGTCCAGTCGAGCAGCCGCGTGTTCTCGAGCCCCTTGGCCGTGAGCGTCGTCTCGTTCACCGCGCCGAGGCACGTCGTGCCGTCCATCACCGGCAGCTGCGACACGTCGT
>JACQES010000088.1 GCA_016200495.1 Gemmatimonadota bacterium | reverse complement strand
CGCGCGGGCACGGCGGCGTTCACGGCGCCGCGGGGCGCCAACGCCGGCGTCGGCGCGCTCGCCACCGACGGCGCGGGGAGCTTCACGGTCCAGACCCTCGTGCTCGACGACTGGCTCGAGCAGAACGGCGTCGACCAGTTGGCGCTGTGCAAAATGGACATCGAGGGGGGCGAGGCGCTGGCGCTGCCCGGCCTCGCGCGCGCGCTGGCAGCGCATCGCGTGCGTGCGCTGCTGCTCGAACTCCACCCGAGCGAGCTGCCGAAGTTCGGGTCGTCGTCGGGCGCGATTGTCGCGCGGCTCGAGGGGCACGGCTATCGCGTGCGCTTCTGGGAGCCGCCCGGCCGGTTCGAGGACGGCCCGCCCAGGGGTGATGGCACCTACCTGCTCGCGCTCGCCCCCGGCGTGGCGTGGCCGCCGTCCCTCCGATGAGCGACGACGGCCTCCTGCGCGCCCCCGTGCGGCTCACCGCGGTGCTCACGCACCCGGTGCAGTACTTTTCGCCGTGGTTCCGCCACATCGTGGCGCGCGATCCGCGCCTCGCGCTCACGGTGCTGTACGCGACGACGCCCAACGCCGAGCGCCAGGGGACGGGATTCGCCCGCCCGGTGTCGTGGGACGTGCCGCTCACCGAGGGCTACGAGCACCGCGTGCTCCACCCGATGAGCGACATGAACGTGGGCTACGAATCGTTCACCGGGGTGGACGCGCCGGGCATCGGCGCCGCGATCGACGAGACCAGGCCGGACGTCGTGCTGCTGATGGGGTGGCACGCGCAGGTGCAGGTGCGCGCGATGACGCACTGCCGCCGGCGCGGCATCCCCCTGCTCTACCGCGGCGACTCGAACCTCCAGAGCGCACCCACCGGCCTGCGTCGCCTCTTCTGGCGCCAGCGCACGCGCCTGCTGCTCGGCCAGTTCAGCGCCGCGCTCTCGGTGGGGCATCGCGCCCGGCTCTACCTGCTCACCTGCGGCGTGGACCCGACGCGCATCTTCGCGTCGCCGCACTGCGTGGACAACGCGTTCTTCGCCGAGCACGCGGCGCCGTGGGCGGGCGCGGAGGGACGCGGCCGCGCGCGCGCGACGTTCGGCATCGCGCCCGACACGCCGGTGCTCGTGTTCGCCGGCAAGCTGGAGGGCCGGAAGCGGCCGGGCGCGCTGCTCGAGGCGGCGGCGCGCCTCGCCGACGGCACCGAGGTGCTCTTCGCCGGCGACGGCCCCGAGCGTGCCGCCCTTGAGACCCAGGCGGCGCGCCTGGGCGTGCGCGCCACCTTCGCCGGCTTCCTCTCGCAGCGCGAACTCCCGCGCGCCTATCGCGCCGGCGAGTGCCTCGTCCTGCCGAGCGTGACCGAGACGTGGGGCCTGGTGGTCAACGAGGCGCTGGCGGCCGGCACGCCGGTGGTGGTGAGCGAGGCGTGCGGCTGCGCCGACGACCTCGTGCGCCAGCCATCGGGCGGCGGCGTGCGCTTCGACCCGCAGGACATCGGCGCGCTGGCCGACGCGGTGCGCCGCCTGCGCGCGCGGGTCGCCGGGGGCGAGGACATCGACGCCACCTGTCGCTGGACCGTGGCCGAGAGCACGTATGCGGCGGCCACCGAGGGACTCGTGGCCGCGGCGCAGCTCGCGGCGGGCGAGCCGTGGCAGCGACGCACGCAGGCGCCGCCGATGCGCGTGCTCGCCCCGTGCGGCGGCATGGCGATCCAGGGCGGGATGGAGCGCGCGACCTTCGAGGTGCTGCGTGTCGCGCGCACGCAGGGGGCGCACGTCCACGTGGTCATCAACACGTGGGCGACGGGACAGGACGCGCGCGGGCGGCACCCGATCGCGGCGCTCGCGGAGGCGATCGGCGCGACGTGGAGCACAGGGTACTACTGGATTCCGCTCTCCCGGCACACGCGCAATCCGTGGGACTACGTGCTCATGGCGCAGGACGTGCTGCGGACGAGCGCGGGCCTCCTCCGCGACGCGTGGCGCGTGCACCCCACGCACACGGTGAGCCCCGAGCACACCTCGCTCATCCGCAACGCGCCCACGCTCGTGCTGCTCCGCCTGCTCGGCGTGCGCACCCTGCTCCGCATGGGGAACGCGCCCGCGCCCGGTGGCTTCTACGAGCGGCTCTGGCGGTGGGTGATCTCGCCGCCGGTGCACGCCTTCATCGGCAACTCGCACTACGTGCTGCGCGAGCTGGTGGCGCGCGGCGTGCCGGCCGCCAAGACGCGCTACATCCCCAACCACCTCTATCACGCCGATCGCCCCGACTTCGGACAGCCGCGCGACGTGCGCCGCGTGATCTACGTGGGGCAGTTCATCCGTGAGAAGGGGGTGCATCTGCTGCTGGAGGCCCTCGCGCAGCTCCGGCGCGACGGCGTGGAGGTGCGCGCCGACCTCGTGGGCGACGTGGACGCGTGGGAGCCGACGCCGGGGTACATTGCCGAGGTGCGCGCGCGCGCCGCCGCGCCCGACCTCGCGCCGCATGTCCGCCTCCTCGGCAAGCGTCCCGACGTCCTCCGCCTCATGTCCGCCGCCGGCCTGCACGCCGCCCCGTCGCTCCCCGAGATGTACGAAGGGATGCCCGGCGTCGTCATCGAGGCCAAGGCGGCGCGCCTGCCGACCGTGGCGTTCGCCGTCGGCCCGTTTCCCGAGATGATCGCGCATCGCGTCACCGGGTGGCTCGCGCGCGAGGTGACCGCGGAGGCGCTGGCCGAAGGGCTGCGGTGGTTCCTCGACGATCCCGCGCGGCGCGACGCGGCCGGCGTTGCGGCGGAAGCGAGCGGAGCCGCCTACTCGAAGGAACGATTCGAAGCGCGCGTGCGGCACGTGCTCGCGGGACTCCCCGAAGCGGAGCGTGATGCCGATGGTTGAGGCGATCGGCAACATCGCGCGCGCGTACGACGCGTGGCACGCCCGCTGGGATGACGCGGTGGCCGTGGACGACCCGTGGCACCAGTGGGTGATCGGTGCGCTCGACCGCGCCCGCGACCTCGACGGGCGGCGCGTGCTCGAGGCCGGATGCGGGCGCGGCGCGTTCGCGCTCTGGCTCGCGGCCTACGGCGCGACCGCGACGCTCGTGGCCACGGACCTCTCCGCGGTCGCGCTCGCGCGCGGTGCGGAATCGGCGCGCGCGGCGCACCAGCCATCGCCGACCGGCTGGCCCGCCGCCGACCTCGCGCAGCTGCCGTTCGCCGACGCGAGCTTCGACACGATCATCTGCTGCGAAACGATCGAGCACGTGACCGACGGAGGCGCCGCGGTGCGCGAGCTCGCTCGCGTGCTGGCGCCCGGCGGCCGCCTGTTCCTGACGGCCCCGTCGTACCTCAACGCCACCGGCCTCTATCGCGCCTGGTTGCGCCTCGTGGGACGCCGGTACGACGAGGGCGGCCAGCCGGTGGCCACGTTCACCACCTTGCCGCGCACGCTCGATTGGCTGCGCAGCGCCAGCCTCGCGGTGGAACGCGTCGAGGGGACGGGTCACTACGTCCCGTTCCCTGGACGCAGCCCCGTTCGCATCCGCGCGCTCGACGCGGCATTCCTCACGCCGGTGCTCCGCTGGGTGGCGCTGCACACGAGCGTCGTCGCGCGGCGGCCGCTCACCGCGAGCGCGGCATGATCGCACGCGTCGCCGCGCACCACGCCCCGTGACGCCGCCGCCGTGGCCGCGCAGTACGCCCCGGCGTTCAGTGCCGACGGCACCACGCGCACCTGGCTCATCGGCGAGGTGTACGCCTCGTCGCGGCTCACGGGCATCCGCGCCGGCGTTTCGCGCACGCGCGCCGTCCGCGAGGCGATCGCCGAAGCGATGGACCGCGATCCGATCGGCACGGTGCGCGACCTCGACGGCGAATTCGTCCTCCTGCGCTGGCAGGCCGTCACGCGGACGCTCACGCTGTACACCGACCGGTTCGGTTCGCTGCCCGTCTACTCGGGCGCCGACGGCGACGCGCTCACCTTCGCGAGCGGCGTGCGCGCCGTGCTCAGCGCGCCAGGCGCCACGGCCGAGCCGGACCTCGACGCCCTGCGCGACGCGGTGAGCTACGGCGGCTATCGGCTCGGCGCGCGCACCAACGTGCGCGGCGTCTCGCTGCTCGGTTCCGCCACGGCGCTCGAGGCGGGGCCGGGCGCGCGCCGGGGCGCCTCGCGCTGGTGGCACTGGCGCGACCTCCCATCGGTCACCCCGCGCTCGATGCCCGAGGCGGTGGATGAATTGCGCGCGCGCTGGCGCCACGCGGTGGCCTCGCGCCTCGACGCGCTCGAGCGACCCGCGCAGACGCTCTCGGGCGGGCTCGACAGCCGCGCCATCCTTGGCGAAGCGGCGCCGCTCGCGCCTGGCTGGCAGGCGCTCACCTACGGCATTCCCGCCTGCGACGACGCGCACTACGCCGAGCGGGCCGCGCGGCTGGCGAAGGTGCCGTGGAGCTTCCAACCACTCTACCGGGGCGGCGACCCCGCGTGGTTCGCCGAGCGCCTCTCGCACGTAATGGCCACCGACGGCCTGATCGAGCTGGGCGACCTGATGCACGCCGAAGCGCTGCCGTGGCTCGTGCGCGAGTCCGACGGTCTCGTGAACGGCTACATCGGCGACGCGGTGATCGGCCCGACGTTCAACGGCATCGCGACGCCGGACGACGTGCTCGCCGCGCTGCCCTACTACGGGGATGAACTCGGCGAACCGCACGACGCCGCGCGCGCGCGCGCGGCCGGCATGATCGCCGCGCTCGGCGGCGCACCGGCCCGGTTCGCGCTGTTCGACGACAAGTTGCCGCAGAGCACCAACCACGCGCACGGCGCGCTCTGGCGCCCGTGGCTGCGCGTGCGTCGGCCGTACCTCACCCACGCCTTCTTCGACTACGCGCAGGGGCTGCCGGCCGACTGGCGCGGTGCGCGCGACGTGCAGGCGCACTGGCTGGCCGCGGCGTATCCCCTGCTCTTCCGGCGCATTCCCAACCAGAAGACCGGCGTGCCGGTGGGGAGCAGCTCGCTGCGGCGGCAGACGGCGCGGATCGGGCGCGTGGCCGCGCGCTCGGCGCGCCGCGCGCTGGCGACCACCGGCATCCGGTTGCGCGAGCGTCCGCGCGGCTTCACCGACGACTCCACCTTCTGGCGCGCTGATGGCGTGCGCGAGGCGATCGGTGCGCTGCTGCGCGCGCGCGACGCTCGGCACCACGCGGCGTTCGCCCCGGGTGCCGTGGCCCGCGTGCTCGACGCATGGGAGCGCGCGGCCGCGGCGCCGGCGCAGGTCATTGGCGCCCTCGTGGTCTTCGAGCACTACCACCGCACGCTGGGTGCCTTCCTGGGCGCGGCGCGCGCGGCGGCGCCCGTGCGCGCCGAGGCGGAGTGGCCCGCGTGAACGTCGAGGCCCCGCGCCCGGCGCCCGTGCGCCTGCACACCGTCGACATGCTGCGCGGGCTCGCCGCCTTCGCGGTGGCGTTCTTCCACACCACCAACGGCAACCCGTCGCTCATGGCCGGCGAGCCGCTCGCGCGCCTGGGCGAGTACGGCTGGCTCGGCGTGGACGTGTTCTTCGTGATCTCGGGGTTCGTGATCCCCTACGCGCTCGAGCGCGGCGGCTACCACCTGCGCGACGCCGGGCGGTTCCTCGCCAAGCGCATCGTGCGCATCGACCCGCCGTACTTCGCCACGATCGTGCTCACGCTCGCGCTCGGGTGGGTGAGCGCGCAGCTGCCATCGTATCGCGGCCAGCCGTTCCGCGTGGACGGCATCGCGGTGCTGCTCCACGCCGGGTACCTCACCGAGCTGTTCGGCCGCGCCTGGGTGCTGCCGGCCTTCTGGACGCTCGCGCTCGAGTTCCAGTTCTACCTGGCGATGGCGCTGCTCTACCCGCTGGTGCACCACCGGCGGAACCTGGTGCGCGCGCTCGTGATCGCGGCCATCGCGGGGCTCTCGCTCGTTGTCGAGGCGCGGCCGTTCGTGCCCGCGTGGGGCGCGTGGTTCGCGCTCGGCATCCTCGCGCACACGTATCGGGCCGGGCGGATCGCGCGCGCGCCGTTCCTGGCGGCGGCCATCGCGTGCGGCGCGATCATCGCGGTGCACCACCTGCCGGTGCAGGGCCTCGTGGCGGCCGCCACGGCGCTCGTCATCGCGTTCGTGGACCTCGAGCGGCCGGTGCTGGCGCTGCTCGGTACGCTCTCGTACTCGCTCTACCTCGTGCACGAGCCGATCGGCGGGCGCGTGGTCAACCTCGCGGTGCACTATGCGGGGCGGACGGCGTGGACCAACGCGGTCGTGGTGCTCGTGAGCCTCGCGGTGTCGATCGCGGCGGCGTGGGTCATGTACCGGCTGGTCGAGGGGCCGTCGCAGCGGCTGTCATCGCGCATCCGCTACGCGCCCGCCGCGCGCGGGGGGGCCGCATGACCACGCCGGCCGGCGGCATGCGCCCCACCCCGCGCACGCACCGACGCACGGTCCTCACGCACGGCGTCGCGTGGAACGCCGTCTCCGAGGTCGCGCAGGTCGCGTTCAACTTCGCGGCCATGCTCGTGCTCGTGCGCATCATCCCGCCGGCCGAGTACGGCAAGGCGACGGCGGCCACGAGCGTGCTCGTGCTGCTGACGTCATTCAGCGCGGCGGGCCTGCTGGGCCACGTGCTGCAGTTGCACGAGGGAGAGGATCCCGACTGGACGCTCCACTGGCACGCCGCGGCCGTGCTGCAGGGCGGGCTCTTCCTCGCGGCCAACGTCATCGCGGGCGTGTACTGGTTCCTGCCGGCCTATCGCCCGGCGGCGCCGCTGCTGCACGTGGGCTCACTCGGGTGCCTGCTCAACCTGCCGCACCTGTTCGCGTACCAGCTGTTGCAGCGCGAGCTCGACTTCCGGCGCTCGCGCCTCGGGATCATCCTCTCGAGCCTCGCCAACACCGTGGCCACGGTCGCGCTCGGCGTGAGCGGGTTCGGCGCGTACGCGATCGTGATCGGCGCGCAGGTGGTGGGGCTCCTTCCGCTGCCGGTGTACCTGCTGGTGATTCGCCGGTGGCGGCCGCACGGGCCGTGGTTCGCGTGGCCCGAGTGGCGGCGCCATGCCCCGTCGCTGCGCTTCGGCGGGCAGCAGATGGTGATGGCCTTCCTGGCCACGGCGCGCGGCACGGTGGAAGCGGCCGTGCTCCCCGGCACGGTGGGCTTCGCCGCCATCGGGCTCCTCGGCCGCGCCAACGGCCTCCACGGCCAGACGGTCGGCCGCCTGTCCAACATCCTGCGCGACACCGTCTATCCGCTCCTGCCGCGGAGCGCGGGCGACCCACCGACATTCGCGCGCCACACCACGCTCTTCGTGCAGGCGACGCTTCTCGCTGCCATCCCGGGCGCGATCGCGCTCGGGTTGCTCGGGCCCGAACTCTCGCGCGTGCTCTACGGGCGCAAGTGGATCGCGGCCGACCCGCTCATCTGGCCCGTCGCGCTCGCGGGGCTCGGGCTCGGGGCGTTCGGCGTCGGGATGCTCGTGGTGCAGGCGGCCTCGCGCCTCCGGGCGACGATCGTGCTCGCTCTGATCGAGGCGGTGCTCGTCGCCCCGCTGGCGCTGGTCACCATCAGCCGCACGCCGCTCACCTCCTACGCCTGGCTCGTGGCCGGCGGCGAACTCGTGGCCGGCGTGCTCGCGATCGGAGTCGCCTCGCGGCACCTGCGCGCGAGCTGGGCATGGGACGTGTTCGCGCCCGGTCTCGCCGCGGCCGCGGGCGGTGCCGCGGCGGTGCTCGCGCTCAAGGGCACGCTCGTGGCGCGCCCGGCGGGCGTGCAGCTCGCCGTCGGCGCGCCGGCCTTCCTCCTGGCCGCACTCGGCACGCTCCGCGTGGGCTTCCCCGGGGTGCTGCGCAACATCGTCGGGCGCCTCAAGGGCGGCCCCGTGTTGCTGCGGTGGCTCGCGCTGCGTCCCTCGACGACATGATCGCGCGCGCCCCCGCCCCGCCGCTTCCCGTCCCCTCGCGGATTCCGCCCGGGGCGATCGTGTTCGGCCTGCTGCTCGGGTCGTGGGTGCTCACGAGCGACTGGCTCGTGCCCGCGGCGCTGGGCACGCTCCTCCTCGGCTGGCGGCTGCTGCGCGAGGGGCCCGGCACCCCCGTGCTCGCCGTCGCCTGGACCTACCAGTTCGCGCAAGTGGCGTCGGGGCTGCTCTATGTGGCCGCGACCGGCGACCAGCTCGACACGACGCTCGGCTCCGACTGGCGCCCGATGGTGGAGCTCGGCCTGCTCGCGATCCTCGCGCTCGCGGCCGGCATGCATCTGGGCATGCGTGGCGTGAAGCCGCGCGACGGGGCGATCGAGTCGGCGCTCACCTGGAAGCAGCTGATCATCCTGTACGTGATCGCGACCGCGCTGGCGGCGCTCTTCCTCGAGCTGACCGTCAACTTCGCGGCGTTCGCCGGCCTCTACCAGGGCGCCGTGTTCCTCGCGTACGGACGGCTCGCGGTGCTCTACCTGCTCTTCCGCCGGTTGCTGCGGCCGCGACTCCGGGGCGGCTGGTTCGCGCTCGTGCTCGCCTTCGAGGTGACGCTGGGGCTCACCTCCTACTTCGCGAGCTTCCGCGAAGTGATCATCATCGCCGCGCTCTCCCTCATGGAGGCGTTCGACCGTCGCCGAGCGGCGCACTGGCTGATCGCCGCCGGCATCGCGCTCTCGCTCGGCGTCACCAGCCTCGTCTGGACCGGCATCAAGGGCGAGTTCCGCGAGGCGCAGGACCAGGACGCCCAGCTCGCCGGGTCGCGTGACGAGAAGGTGCGCCTCATGGAGCAGCTGGCCGGCGAGTGGTTCGACCGCGGGGCGCCCGCGGTGCAGGCCTCGGTGCGGAAGACCGTGGACCGGCTGTGGCAGGTGTACTACCCGTCGTTCGTCCTCAAGCGCGTGCCGGCGCACGTGGACCACACGGGGGGCACCTTCCTCGCGAACGCGATCATCCACGTCATCACGCCGCGCTTCTTCTTCTCCGACAAGGGCGAACTGCTCTCCGACTCGGACAAGGTCCGCAAGTACGCCGGGCTCAACGTCGCGGGGAGCGAGAGCAACACGTCCATCGCCTTCGGGTACGTGGCCGAGTCGTACGTGGACTTCGGCAGTCCGCTCATGTTCGTGCCCATCTTCGGCCTCGGCTTCGCGGTGGGATGGCTCTTCCGGCGGATGTGGCGGCTGTTCGTGCACGTAGACATCGCCACCGGCGCGACCGCGATCAGCTTCTGGCTGGCGATCTACCTGTACGAGCGCTCGTGGGACCGGACGCTCGGCGTCGGCCTCACCACGCTGCTCTTCATCGGCGGCGCCGCGCTCCTGCTCGACCGCCTGCTCGTCGCCGTCGCCGCGCTCGAACGGCGGGGGGCGCCCGCGCCCTCCCTCCCGCCGTAGCGCGCCGTGCGCGTGGTCCACTACCAGCGCCGTCCGCGCGCCGTGCTCAACCACTCCATCGAGCAGAGCTTCGCGCTCGTGCGCGAGGCGCTCGTGGGGCGCGTGGACGTCACGCTCGCCGTGGCGCCCCACGAGAGTCGCGGCATCCGCGACCGGCTCGCGATCGTGGCCGACGCCGCGCGGCAACCGGGCGACCTCGTGCACGTCCTCGGCGACATCACCTTCGCCGCCGCGCGCACGGCGCCCGCGCGCACGATCGTCACGGTGCTCGACACCGTGCACGAGACCTGGCCATCGGGACTCGAGCGCGCCGTCATCGAGTGGCTCTGGCTCGACGTGCCGGCTCGGCGCGGCGTGACCTTTGTGGCG
>JACQES010000087.1 GCA_016200495.1 Gemmatimonadota bacterium | reverse complement strand
GGTCGCGCTCGAGGGCTCGCCGCTCGCGCGCGAGCTCGATGGTCTCGACCGGTGCGTGCACTGCTGCTTCTGCCTCACCGCCTGCCCCACGTACCTCGCGCTCGAGGACGAGAACGACTCGCCGCGTGGGCGCCTCGTGATGATGCGCGCGCTCGCCGAGGGCACGGTGGCGCTCGACGACGCCGGCATCGGCACGCACCTCGACCGGTGCCTTGGCTGCCGCGGGTGCGAGACGGCCTGCCCGAGCGGCGTGCCCTACGGCGCGCTGCTCGAGGCGACGCGCGCCACGATCGCGCACGCCCGACCGCTGCCGCTGGTCGCGCGGCTCCTGCTCGCGGTGTTCGCGCACGCGTGGCTCCGCGTGCCGGCGATGGCGGTCGCGCGGTTGCTGCGCGCCAGCGGGCTCGCCGCACTCGGGGCGCGATTGCCGGGCCGTGTCGGCCAGGCCAGCGCGATGCTCGCGAGCACGGCGCCGGCGCTGCCGCGACCGGGCGCGTCGCGCGTGCAGGTGGCCGGCGCGCCCGGCGACGTGGCGCTGCTGCACGGGTGCGTGATGGACGGCCTGTTCGCGCACGTGCACGACGCGACGCGCACGGTGCTCGCGGCCAACGGGTACGCCCTGCGCGCCGCGCCGGGACAGGGATGCTGCGGCGCGCTCCACGCGCACGCGGGCGACCACGCGGGCGCGCAGGCGCTCGCGCGCACCAACATCGCCGCCTTCGAGGCGAGCGGCGCGGCGTTCGTGGCCGTCAACTCGGCCGGCTGCGGCGCGATGTGCAAGGAGTACGGGCACCTCCTCGCCGACGACGCCGCGTGGGCCGCGCGCGCCCGCGCGTTCGGCGCCCGCGTGCGCGACGTGAGCGAGCTGCTCGCGTCCGCGGGCCCGGCGCGGGGCGGGGCGCTCCCGCTCACCGTCACGTGCGACCAGCCCTGCCACCTCCAGCACGCGCAGCGCCTCGTGGCGGAGCCGGCGCGCGTGATCGATGCGGTGCCCGGACTCGCGGTGCGCACGCTGGCGGACGCCGACCAGTGCTGCGGCTCGGCGGGGATCTACAACCTCGTCGAGCCCGACGTGGCCGCGCGCGTGCTTGCGCCCAAGCTCGCCGCGATCGCCGCCACGGGGGCGCCGCTCGTCGCGTCGGGGAACCCCGGATGTCACATGCACATCGGCGCGGGGCTCGTGCGCAGCGGCAGCACCGCGCGCGTCGTGCATCCGGTGGAACTGCTCGCGGCGAGTTACGCGCGCGGCGCGGCCGACTGAGGAGCGCGCGCACGCGGACGCGCCAGTCCAAGGCGGCTTAATGCCGGGGGTGTTTACAACCCCCGGTCCCTGCTTCACCTTCGCACCATTGCCCCCCGCGTCCGCGGCGGGCGAGCGCCCGCGGGCGTGAACCCTCGATCGGTGGAGCGTTCCTGGTGACGATGGCCCTCGTGCCGCGCGGCGCACAGACCACGGCCGTGGCGGGTCATGACGTGGTGCTCCACTACGGCGATGCCGGACTGGAGTACCACGCGCTGCGACATGGCGCGCTGCTGCTCGATCGCAGCGAGCGCGGGCGCGGCATGGCCGAGGGGGCGAAGGCGCGCGAGACGCTCACCGGGCTCGTCACCAACGACGTGCTCGGGCTCAACCCGGGCGACGGGCAGCACGCGGTCGCGCTCACCGCCAAGGGCAAGGTCATCGCGGACGTGCGCCTCTTCTCCCTGGCGCCCGACCGGATCTGGATCGACATCGCGCCGCGCTGTGCGCAAGCGTGGTGGGACATGATCCGCAAGTACGTGAACCCGCGCCTCGCGAAGGTGCGGAGCGAGGCGGAGGCGTGGCGCCACCTCACCATCGCGGGCCCCGAGTCGCGCGCCGTGGTGGCGAAGGTCACGGGGCTCGCGCTCGAGGTGCTCGAGGCGGTGCCGGCGGAGGGGATCCGGGAAGTCGCGGTGCCGCGCGCCCTGCGCGTCGCGCGCTCGAGCGAGATCGGCGTCGAGGCGTGGGACCTCTGGGTCCCCGCCGCCGATGCGGCCGACCTGCGCACCCGGGCGATCGCCGCGGGCGCGCAGGGGGGCGGCCTCGTCGCGTGGGAGATCGCGCGCGTCGAGCACGGGCGCCCCGAGTTCGGCCTCGACATGGACGACACGACCATCCCGCAGGAAGCGAACCTCGACGAGTGGCACGCGATCTCGTACACGAAGGGGTGCTACACGGGACAGGAGACCGTCGCGCGCGTGCATTTCCGCGGGCACGTCAACCGGCACGTGCGCGGGCTCCGGTTCGACGCGGCGAGTCCCATGCCGCCGGGGACGGTCCTCCGCGACGCCGAAGGCAACGACGTCGGCGACGTGCGCAGCTCCGTGCTGTCGCCGCGGCTCGGCCCGATCGCGCCCGGCATGGTGCGGCGCGAGGTCGCGGTGGGCGCCGTGCTCGTGGCGCACGCGGCCGACGGCGCGCAGTGCCCGGTGCTCGTGCACGCCCTGCCGTTCGGCGCGCACTGAACCGCGCGGGGGCCAACGCAGAAGGGGCGCGACCTCGCGGTCGCGCCCCTTCGTGCATCAGGAGAGAAGCGAGTTACGGCTTCTTGACGGCGTCGGCGGCCTTCTTGCCGGCGTCAACGGCAGCCTTGCCCGCATCCATCGCGCCCTTGCCGGCGTCCATCGCCTTCTTGCCGGCGTCCATCGCCTTCGTCGCGGCCGAGTCAACCTTCTTCACGGCGGTGTCGACCTTGGAGGCCAGCGAATCGGCCTTCTTCGACGAGTCCATCGCAGCAGGAGCCATCGCCGGGGTCGCGGCAGCAGCGTTATCGGCCGGAGCGGCCTCCTTCTTCTCGCACGCGGCGAGCACGAGCACGGTGGCGACCAGGGCCAGGCGCTTCATTGCAGTATCTCCTTGAGGGTCGGGGACGATCGAGTGGGTGCCAGAGTCCGTGCACGCGATCGCGATGCCCGGAAGGCCGCTGTATGTTAGCCGCACGGGTCCGAGTGTCAAGCGTCCAAGTGCAATGGGCGCAATGGGTTCGTGCGTTTTTCACTGCCGGGAATTCGCCTCCGCGACCCCGCCCCCAACCGCCCCGCGCCGCCACCCTCCCTCGGGAGGGCCCCGCAACTTCCGTCGTGATAAGCACTTAACTGGTGCGCTAGATCACTCCCTGACCTTCCGCACGCTGGGTATGTTCTTGGGTCTGGCCCGTGAGGATTCCATGAGCGCCGCCGTTCGACCATATCTCGCCCCGCCGACGAATGGCATCGTGCGCGGCGCCTGCCCGCACGACTGCCCCGACACGTGCGCGATGCTCGTGACGGTCGAGAATGGACGCGCGACGCGCGTCGCGGGCGACCCGGATCATCCCTTCACGCAAGGCTTCCTCTGCGCGAAGGTCAATCGCTACCTCGAGCGCACGTACCACGCCGACCGCCTGACCCAGCCGATGAAGCGCGTCGGCCCCAAGGGGAGCGGGAAGTTCGCGCCCGTCACGTGGGACGAGGCGCTCGACGAGATCGCCGCCCGGCTGGGTGCGATCGTGCGCGGGCCGCACGGTGGCCAGGCGATCCTGCCGTACTCCTACGCGGGCACGATGGGGTTGGTCCAGGCGGAGTCCATGGACCGGCGCTTCTTCCACACGCTCGGCGCGTCGAAGCTGGATCGCACCATCTGCTCGACCGCGGGCATGGAAGGCATGCGCATGACCGTCGGCGCCAATATGGGCGCCGATGGCGAGGGGGCCTCGCAGAGCGACCTGATCCTCCTCTGGGGCACCAACACGCTCACGTCGAACCCGCACTTCTGGCCGTTCGTGCTCGAGGCGCGCGCCAAGGGCGCGCCGGTGATCGCGATCGACCCGATCCGCACCCGCACGGCGGAGCAGTGCGACGAATGGATCGGGATCCGCCCCGGCACCGACGCGGCGCTCGCGCTCGCGATGATGCACGTCATGTTCGCCGAGGGGCTGGCCGACGAGGACTACATCGCCCGCTACACGCTGGGCGCCGACCAGCTGCGCGCGCGCGTGGCGGAATGGACGCCCGAGCGCGCCAGCACGATCACCGGGATTCCCGCCGAGCGAATCGCGCGCCTTGGCCGCCAGTACGGCACGGCGAAGGCCGCCTTCCTGCGCGCCAACTACGGGCTGCAGCGGCACTACGGCGGCGGCATGGCCATGCGCACGATCGCGTGCCTCCCCGCCGTGGCCGGCCATTGGCGGCGGCCGGGGGGCGGCGTGCAGCTCTCGACCTCGTTCGGCTTCCGCTACAACACCGCAGCGCTCCAGCGGGCCGACCTCTCGCCGCCGGTGCGCACGATCAACATGATCCGCCTGGGCGACGCGCTCACGCTCCCCGATGCGGGCGTGGGCGGCCCGCCGGTGCAGGCGCTCGTCGTGTACAACAGCAATCCCGCCGCCGTCGCGCCCGACCTCGGCGCGGTGCGGCGCGGCCTCGCGCGCGAGGACCTGTTCACCGTGGTGCTCGAGCACTTCATGACCGACACCGCCGACTGGGCGGACATCGTGCTGCCGGCCACGACGCAGCTCGAGCACTGGGACGTCCACTTCGCGTACGGGCACTACCAGTCCACGCTCAACCGGCCGAGCATCGCGCCGGTGGGCCAGGCCAAGCCCAACAGCGAGATCTTCCGGCTGCTGGCCGCGCGCATGGGGCTCACCGATCCCTGCTTCCAGGACGACGACATCACCTTGATCCGCCAGGCGCTCGACACGCCGCACGAACGGATGCAGGGGGTGACGTTCGAGCGGCTCCTCGAGCGCGGCTGGGTGCGCCTCAACGTGCCGCGCCCGTTCCTGCCGTACGCCGAGGGCAACTTCCCGACGCCGTCGGGCAAGTGCGAGTTCTACTCGGAGCGGCTCGCGGCGCTGGGCATGGATCCACTGCCGACGTACACGCCACCCAAGGAGCTGCCGGAGACGGCCCCCGAACTCGCGAAGCGCTTCCCGCTCGTGCTGATCTCGAGCCCGCGGCACAAGTTCCTCAACTCGACCTTCGTGAACATCCGCTCGCTGCGCGGCGATGCGCAGCCGGAGTGCGTCCTCCACGAGCAGGATGCCGCGGCGCGCGGCATCACCGACGGCATGGCGGTGGTGGTGCACAACGACCGCGGCCACTTCCGCGCCCTCGCGCGCGTCGGCACGGGGGTGCGGCCGGGCGTCGCGTGGGCGCCGTCGGTGTTCTGGACCAAGCTCGCTCCCGACGGACACAACGCCAACGACACGACGTCGCAGGGCGAGACCGACCTCGGGCGCGGCGCGGTGTTCTACGACAACCTCGTGGACGTGCAGCCGGCCGACTGAGCGCGTCCTGCAGGGCGCGCCGCGACACGCCCGGCAACGGACGGCGCGCCCCGCCGCGCGACGCGCGGGAACCGCGACGCGCCACCCGCGCTTCACCGCTTGCCGTGCAGGCCGACCCGCGACGCGGGCGCCCGCCTCCCCGCATTAGCTTGCCCTCGGACGCCGCGTGGTGGCGGCGCCGTGCACCTGGAGACTGTCCGATGACGACCCGCCTGCCCGAGACCCTCGGCGCCCTGAAGGCCTCCCCGTGGGGCGCGAAGGATCGCGCCCATCGCCGCGTGAAGGACGAACTGCGCGCCAACCTGCTCGCGAAGCTCGCCGCGGGCGGCCCGCTGTTCGAGGGCGTCCTCGGCTACGAGGACACGGTGATGCCGCAGGTCGTCAACGCCCTGCTCTCGCGCCACAACTTCATCCTGCTCGGGCTGCGCGGACAGGCCAAGTCGCGACTCGTGCGCGCGCTGGTGACGCTCCTCGACCCCGAGATGCCGGTGCTCGCCGGCAGCGAGATCAACGACTCGCCGTTCGGCCCGATCTCCAAGTACGGGCGGCAGCTGATCGCCGAGGCCGGCGACGACGCCCCGATCGCGTGGGTGCACCGCGACCAGCGCTACGTCGAGAAGCTCGCGACCCCCGACGTGACGGTGGCCGACATCATCGGCGACGTGGACCCGATCAAGGCGGCGCGCGGCGGGCACCTGCTCTCCGACGAGCTCACGATCAACTACGGCATGCTGCCGCGCGCCAACCGCGGCATCTTCGCGCTCAACGAGCTCCCCGACCTCGCGGGCAAGGTGCAGGTCGGCCTGTTCAACATCATGCAGGAAGGGGACGTCCAGATCAAAGGCTACCCCGTGCGCCTGCCGCTCGACGTCCTGCTCTGCTTCACGGCGAACCCAGAGGACTACACCGCGCGCGGCAAGATCAGCACGCCGCTCAAGGACCGCATCGGTTCCGAGATCCAGACGCACTACCCGGAGACGGTGGACCTGGGCATGCAGATCACGCGGCAGGAGGCGTGGATGCAGCGGGGCGGCGTGCCCGTGCGCGTGCCGGACTTCATAAGCGAGGTCGTCGAGCGCGTCGCGTTCGAGGCGCGCACCGACAAGCGCATCGACCGCCGCTCGGGGGTCTCGCAGCGCCTGCCGATCACGCTGCTCGAGAACGTGATCTCGAACGCCGAGCGCCGCGCGCTGGTGACCGGCGAGCGCGAGGTGGTGCCGCGCCTGTCGGACCTCTACGCCGCGCTGCCCGCGATCACGGGCAAGATCGAGCTCGAGTACGAGGGGGAGCTCGTCGGCGCGCACGCGATCGCGTCGGAGCTGATCCGCCGCGCGAGCGACGCGACCTTCCGCGACCGGGCCGAAGGGGTCAACACGGACGACATCGTGATGTGGTTCGACGCGGGCTCGGCGCTCTCCGTGGGTGACGACGCCACGGCCGTGGCCGCGCTCGAGGGGCTCTCGGTCGTGCCGGGCCTCGTGTCGCTCGTCGAGCGCGTCGGGCTCGCGATGCCGAAGGACCCGGGCGCGGCGGTGGGCGCATGCGAACTCGTGCTCGAGTCGCTGGTCGCGCGCCGCCGGATCTCGCGCAACGAGGCGGGCACGTACGGCCGGTCCGAGAAGGAGAAGCGACGCCGCCCGAACGAGGACCTGTTCGGCGGCGGCCTGAGCGCCTGAGGCCGCGGCCGCCCTCGGTCGACACGCCCCCCGTTCCGGCGCCGCTGGCGCATGGGACGGGGGGCTGTCACTTTGCGCAGCATGCCGACGTCCCCCTGCCCTTCCCGCGCGACGTCCCACGGCTCGTGGGCCCCGGGCCGCGTCGCAGCCTGGGCGTCCGGAAGAGCGGCGTCATGCGTCGCATCACGACCGACGAGGGCCCGGTCACGGTGCGCGCCGCCACCCCGGCCGACGTCGACGCGCTCGTCGTGCTGCGCGTGGCGCTCCTTCGTGAGCACCCGGCGAGCCCGATCTACGGACGGCTCCGCCGCGACGTCGAGGAGCGGGCGCGCGCGCTGTTCGCGCAACAGCTCGAGGCGGACGACGAGGCGTGCCTGATCGCCGAGCGCGGCGGGGCGCCGATCGGCTGCCTGCGCGTGAGCGACACGCGCGGGTCACCTCTGCTGCTGCCGGCGCGCTACGGCTACCTCGCGTCGGCGTACGTGGTGCCCGAGGCGCGGCGCCAGGGCGTGCTGCGGATGCTCGTGGCGCATGCGCTCGCCTGGTGCCGCGCGCGCGGGCTGGTCGAGGTCCGCCTCCACGCCGACGCGACCAGCGACGACGCCGCGCGCGCATGGGAGGCGCTCGGCTTCACGGTGGCCGAGCACCTGCGCCATCGCGTGCTGACGGAGTAGCGGCATGGCCGGCGAGGCACGCACGACCGGCATCCGGCTCGGCATCGCCGCACGACTCGTGCTGCTCGTGCTCGCCGCGACGCTTCCCTTCCTGCTGCTCTTCGCGCTCCGCGCCGGCGAGCGCCGCGACGAGGCCGCGCGCGACACCTGGCGCGCCACGGCGGCCCGCGCCAACGACGCGGCCGACCGGGTGGACGGCCGGCTGCGCGAGGTGCACGCCGCGCTCGCGGCCGTCGGCCGCGCGGTGCGGCCCAGCGCCGCGGCGACGGCGGTCAACGATTCGGTCCTGCTCGAAGTCTCGCAGCTGCTCTCGCCGCTGGGCGTCGTCATCAACGTGTACGACCTGTCGTGGCGCAACGTCGGCACGTCGCTGCGCCCGATCCCGCCCAAGCGCCAGATCGACGACCTGCGGCGCGCCCTCCTCCGCGAGATCGCCCGCACGCGGCGCTTCGCGGTCGGCGAGCCCGAGACGCTCGATCCGGTCACGGGCCCGTGGGGCATCGCCGTCGGGATCCCGATCACCGCGGCGAACGGCACCCAGGTGGGCTCGGCGGTCGCGGTGATGCTGGCGGACGCGCTCGCGAGCCCGCTCCAGCGCGGCACGCGCGGCGGGGCGGCGCTCGCCGACGGCGGCATCATCAGCGTGATCGACCGCGACGGCCACGTGATCGCGCGGGCGCCCACCGCCGACGGCTTCGTCGGCCGCTCTTTCGCCGAGCATCCGCTGGTGCGCGAGCTCCAGTCGGGCCGCGACTCGCTTGGCGTGATCGAGGGCCTCGACGGGCAGCGCCGGGCGTACGCCGCCGCCGCGCTCGAGGAGGCGCCGTGGCACGTCCTCGTGGGCACCACCCCGGCCGTCGCGGAGGAGGCCGGGCGCCGGCTCCTGCTGCGCGAGCTCGCCGTGTTCGCGGCGACGATCATCGCCGCCCTCGCGCTGGCGCTCGTGATTGGCCGCCGCATCACGGGGCCGGTGCAGCGCCTCGCGCTCGACGCGCGCGCGCTGGCCGAGGGCGACTTCGCCCATCGCTCGACGGTGCGCGCGTCGTGGGAGGCCGGCGACCTCGCGCGCGCCCTCAACCAGATGGCGGCGTCGGTGGCGCACGGGCGCGATGAACTCGCGGCGGGCGAGCAGCGCTACCGCGCCCTGTTCGACCTGTCGCCGCTGCCCATGTGGATGACCGACCGCACGACGCTGCGCTTCGTGGCGGTCAACGACGCCGCCACGCGGCAGTACGGCTGGACGCGGGACGAGTTCCTCGGCATGACGCTCATGGACGTGCGGCCCCCCGAGGCGCGCGACGAGTTCCGCCAGGTGGTGGGGCGCGAGCCCGAGTCGGACTCGTACCGCGGGCGGTGGATGCACTGGCGCAAGGACGGCTCGCGGATCGTCGTGGACGTCTCGATCCGGGATGTCGTGCTCGACGGCCGGTCGGCGCGCCTGTCGGTGCTGGTGGACGTCACGGAAGCCGTGGCCGCCGCCGCGGCGCTCGAGCGCTCGCGCGAGGAGCTCCGGCAGACGCAGAAGATGGAGGCGCTCGGCCGCTTCGCCGGGGGGATCGCGCACGACTTCAACAACCTCCTCACCGGCATCATCGGGTACGCCGACCTCCTCCTGCCCGACCTGCCGGCCGGATCCGAGACGCGGCACGACGTCGAGCAGATCCGGCAGGCCGCGGGGCGCGCCGCCGCGCTGACGCAGCAGATCCTCGCCTTCAGCCGGCGGCAGGTAATGCAGCCGCAGGTGCTCGACCTCACGCAGGTGATCGCCGGGATGGGCGGCCTGCTCCAGCGCGTGATCGGGGACCACATCCGCGTCGAGGTCACGGGGGCGGGCGACCTGTGGCCGGTGACCGCCGATCCCTCGCAGCTCGAGCAGGTGGTGATGAACCTCGCGCTGAACGCGCGTGACGCGATGGAGGGGGGCGGCACGCTCTCGATCACGACGCGCAACGTGGTCATCGGCACCAACGACCCCGCGCATCCCGGCATTCCCCCCGGCGAGTGGGTGCTCCTGTCCGTGCGCGACACCGGCGCGGGGATGTCGCCCGAGGTGCAGGCCCGGATCTTCGAACCGTTCTTCACCACGAAGCCGCGCGGCAAGGGCACAGGCCTCGGGCTCGCGACGGCGTACGGCATCGTCGAGCAGTCCCTCGGCCGGATGCGCGTCGAGAGCGTGAGCGGCGTGGGATCCACGCTGCACGTGTACCTGCCCCGCAGCGCCGACACGGAGCCGGTCGTCACGCAGGCCACGCGCACGGGAGCGCCGCCGGTGACGGGCGGCGTCATCCTGCTCGCCGAAGATGAACCCACCGTGCGCGCGGTGGCGGCGGAGGCGCTGGGACGGCTCGGCTACGTGGTGCTCGTCGCATCCGACGGTCCGTCGGCGCTCGAGGCGGCGGAGCGGCACCAGGGGCGCATCGACCTGCTCGTCACCGATGTGGTGATGCCGGGAATGCCGGGTCCGGCGCTCGCGGCGGAGCTGCGCCTCCGTCGCCCGGACGTGCGCGTGCTGTTCACCTCGGGCTACGCCGACGACGACGCGACGATGGGCGGCATGCGGACGGCGGGCGTGCCGTTCCTGGCGAAGCCGTTCTCGCCGGCCGAGCTGGCGCGGCGCGTGCGCGAGGTGCTGGCGGGCCCGACGTCGTAACGCGCTCGATCGACGTGGCTGGCGGCACCGTGGGGGGCTCCGCAGATTTGGCACGTTGATTGCGAGTCCCCCAACCGCTTGCCGCACATCGAGATGCCCCGGCTCATCGCCGTGGTGCTGACGGTCGCGCTCGTCGCGCCCGTCGCCGCCCAGCAGCCCGATTCGGGCCACCGCCTACCCGAAGTCACCGTCACGGCGAACCGCACGGGCGCCGATCCGGGGCGCGTCCCGCTGGCCACGAGCACCATCCGACCCGAGGCCTGGAGCGCCCGGCTCGGCCTGGGAGTCAGTGACGCGCTCAGTCTCGTGCCCGGCGTGCTCGCGCAGTCGCGCAGCGGCAGCATGGACAACCGGATCGCGATTCGCGGCTATGGTGCGCGCGGCGCCGGCGACCGCTCGAATTCCGGGACCACGCGGGGCGTGCGCTTCCTCATCGACGGCATCCCGGAGACGGAGCCCGACGGCCGCACCTCGCTCGACGACTTCGATCTCTGGGCCGCCTCATCGGTCGAGGTGGTGCGCTCGAACGCCTCGGCGCTCTGGGGGAACGCGTCGGGGGGCCTGGTGAACGTGACGACGATGCCCGTCGCGGACGCACCGGGCACCACGGTGCGCACGCTGTTCGGTTCGTACGGCTACCAGCGCAACCTCCTGCAGGCGGTGGGCACCGCGGGCGCGGGGCGCATCTTCGGCACGGTCGTCACCACGCGCTACGACGGCTACCGCGGCAACGCACAGAACGAGCGGCAGGTGCTCTCCGCCGGGTTCGCCGCGCCGATCGGCAGCGGCACCGACCTCGGCGTGTACCTGGTGGGCGCGAGCAACCAGCTCTCGATCCCCGGCCCGCTGTCGGCGGCGCAGTTCGCGCTCGACCCGTCGCAGCCCAATGCGACGTACGCCGCGCGCGGCGAGCGCCGCTACAACCGGGTCGCGCGGCTCGGCGCCACGGTGGCGCACCGGATCGACGAGTCGCAGGACGTCTCGGCCATGGTGTACCTGAACCCCAAGGTGCTGCAGCGCTCGGAGCGCGGCACCTTCCGCGACTTCACGCGCATCCATGCCGGCGCGAGCGCCCTCTACGCCGTGCGCGGCACCCTGTTCGACGGCGTGGCGTCGACGTTCAGCAGCGGCTTCGACTACGCGTTCCAGGACGGGGCGATCCTCTTCTACTCGCTGAGCCCGAGCCTCGGGCGCGGCACCACGCTCCAGCAGAACAAGCGCGAGGGGGCGAACAACATCGGACTCTACGTGCAGGAGCAGCTCGAGTTCGGCCGGTGGGGGGTGACGCTGGGCCTCCGCAACGACAACATCACGTACGACTATCAGGCGTTCGTGCCGACCAACCCGCTCGTCGCGGCGAACCGGACCTTCGCGGGCCTCGTGCCC
>JACQES010000078.1 GCA_016200495.1 Gemmatimonadota bacterium | reverse complement strand
GCACGAGGCACGACGCACCACGCACCACGCACGACGCACCACGCACCACGCACGACGCACCACGCACCACGCACGACGCACGACGCACGACGCACCACGCACGACGCACCACGCACGTTCGCATTGCCGCACCAACGACACGCGCTTCTCGACACTTACCCAGGAACCCAGACCATGGCCACTGCCGTGAAGGCCGCTCCCGCCGGGAGCGCCACTGACCGTCCGCCGTTCAAGGTGAAGGACCTCGCCCTCGCCGAGTGGGGCCGCAAGGAGATCCGGCTCGCCGAGCACGAGATGCCCGGGCTCATGGCGCTCCGCGCCGAGTACAAGGGCCAGCACCCGCTCAAGGGGGCCAAGGTCATGGGCTCGCTCCACATGACCGTGCAGACGGCGGTCCTGATCGAGACGCTCGTGGAACTCGGCGCCGACGTGCGCTGGGTCTCGTGCAACATCTTCTCGACGCAGGATCACGCGGCCGCCGCCGTGGCGGTGGGCCCGACGGGTACCGTGGCCAAGCCGGCCGGCATCCCGGTCTTCGCCTGGAAGGGCGAGACGCTCGAGGAGTACTGGTGGTGCACGGAGCAGGCGCTCATGTGGCCCGACGGCACCGGCCCGAACCTGCTGCTGGATGACGGCGGCGACGCGACGCTGCTGGTGCACAAGGGGGCCGAGTTCGAGAAGGCGGGGAAGATCCCCGCGTTCGATTCGGACAACGAGCCCGAGGAGTGGGGGGTCATTCTCGACCTGCTCCGCGCCGAGGCGAAGAAGAACCCGGGGCGCTGGACCAAGGTCCTGGCCGGCATCCGCGGCGTCTCCGAGGAGACGACCACCGGCGTGCACCGCCTGTACGAGATGCAGAAGGCGGGCACCCTCGCCTTCCAGGCGATCAACGTGAACGACGCGGTGACCAAGTCCAAGTTCGACAACCTCTACGGCTGCCGGCACTCGATCGTGGACGGGCTCAACCGCGCGACGGACGTGATGCTCGCGGGCAAGCTCGTCGTGATCTGCGGCTACGGCGACGTGGGCGATCATCGGCAACATCGGCCACTTCGACAACGAGATCGACATGGCCGGCCTCAAGAAGACCGAGGGGGCGCGCCGCATCGAGATCAAGCCGCAGTACGACGAGTGGCAGCTGCCGAACGGCCGCTCGATCCTGATCCTGGCCGAGGGGCGCCTGCTCAACCTGGGCTGCGCGACGGGCCACCCGAGCTTCGTCATGTCGGCGTCGTTCACCAACCAGGTGATGGCGCAGGTCGAGCTGCACCTCCGCGCCGATCGCTACGAGAAGAAGGTGTACACGCTGCCCAAGCACCTCGACGAGAAGGTGGCGCGCCTCCACCTCGCGAAGCTCGGCGTCAAGCTCACGCAGCTGCGCAAGGACCAGGCGGAGTACATCGGCGTGCCGCTCGAGGGGCCGTACAAGCCGGATCACTACCGGTACTAGGGTGAGCGCCGGGGATCGCGCGCCGGCGGAGCCGCCGGCGCCGACCGCCGTGCCTGTGCGGCCGGCGCGCATCGCCCGGCTCGACGTGCTGCGCGCCATCGCCGTCCTCCTGGTGATGCTGCGCCACGTGGCCCCAGTCGGCGCGGATCACCCACGCCTCGCGGGCGCGGTCGAGTTCGCCCGGCTGCCCGCGTGGCTGGGCGTCGACCTGTTCTTCGTCCTGAGCGGCTTCCTCGTCTCGGGACTCCTCTTCCGCGAGGCGCAGCGCCATGGCGAGGTCGATGCCTGGCGGTTTCTCGTGCGACGCGGCTTCAAGATCTATCCGACGTACTATCTGTTCGTGCTCGGCACCTGGGCATGGCTCCCGTTTCCGAAGCCGCCGGGGGGCCTGCAGCTCGCGCAGTACCTGGCCTTCGTGCAGAACTACGCGACGTGGCAACCGTCGCCTTGGGTACACCTCTGGTCGGTCGCGGTCGAGGAGCACTTCTATCTGCTGCTCGCGGCAGCCTTCGCCTGGCGTTTCCGGCCCGGTCGCGCCCGCCCGACCCTCCGCGAGGCGGGGTGGACGTGGGCGGCGCTCGCGGCGCTGACGCTCGTCCTGCGCCTGATGGCCGCGGAGCCCTTGGTGCGGGCGTCCGGCGCACTCGCCGTCGCGCGGCCCGCGCAGTTCTCGCAGACCCACTTCCGGCTCGAGGTGGCCACCCTTGGCCCGCACGGCGCGTCCACCGGGGCACGCGCGTGGGAACGCCCGCTCGCCGCCATCGGCGCCCAGTCGTACTCGATCTACGTCTGGCACCTTGTCGCGCGCAGCGGTGCGGACGCGCTGGCGCCCGGCGCGCCGGGGGGAGCGGCGGGGTGGCTCGTCGAGGCCCTCCTCTACATGGTCTTGAGCATCGGACTTGGCGTGGCCATGGCCCGCCTGGTGGAGCTGCCCGCGCTGGCGCTCCGCGACCGCTGGTTCCCCTCGCGGTCCGGCGGCTGAGCCGCGCATCGCCGTTCGGCGCCCGCGGCGCCCGCGGCGCGTGCACGCGCCGCACCGGCGGCGGCGCGAGGCGCGCTGGCTTCAGGGCGCGCGGTCGAGGTGCGCGAGGATCTCGGCGTTCACGAGCGCTGGCTCCTCGATCGACGAGGAATGCCCCGCGCGCGGGATGCGGACCAGCCTCGACCCGGCGATCGCCGCATGGATGCGCTCGGCCTTGGCCGGTACCGTGGCCCGATCCTCCTCGCCGACCATCACGGTGGTCGGGCAGCGGATCCGGCCCAGCTCGGCCGCGATGGGTGCGCGCTCGATCACGCCGTTGACGGCGCGCCAGATCGTCCGGCGGTTGGCACGGAGCTGGCCCTCCCACTCGGCGCGTTGCGCAGCGCGAGCGGGGTCAGTGAGGAACGGCCCCCCGAACATCACCTGCATGACGGGCTTGGCCACGAGGCCCGGCCCCAGCCAGCGCCACGTCCAGTTGAGGCGCCGGTACTTGGGCACGTTCTCGGCGGGCTCCGCATCGGCCGACGTTTCGAGCAGCACGAGGCTGCGCAGCAGTTCCTGGCGGCGCGCCGCGAGCCGCATGCCGACGAAGCCGCCCATCGAGAGCCCGACGAAATGGCACGGGGCGACGCCCAGCTGCGTGATGAGGGCGACGGCGTCCTCGTAGACCGTCTCGATCGAGATCGAGCGTGCCGCGTCGTCGGCGCTGCTCCCCTGGCCGCGGTGGTCGTACGTGATCGCGCGGTACCCGGCCGCCGTGAGCGCCGCGACCTGGGCGCGGAACATCCGCCCGCTCCACAAGAGCCCGTGGCTGAAGACGACCGGTATCCCGGTTCCCCCCGCATCCTCGACGTGGAGCCGGGTGCCGTTCACGCTCAGGAGTGGCATGGCCGAGAAGCTACCGGTTGCGGGCACGTGCGCCATGGGCGCGCGGCGCCTGACGGGCGAATGGCCGACGCGCGCGGCGCACGCTTTTGCCGCGCGCGTGTCCCCCGACCATATTTCCTGCCCGAGATGCCACCTGCCACCACCACCGTCCTCGACGCCAAGGCGATGGAGCGCACGCTCCGCCGCATGGCCGACGAGATCCTGGAGCTCGCCTCGGGCTCGGACAACCTGGTCATCGTGGGGATCCAGCGCCGCGGCGTGCAGCTTGCCGACCGGCTGGTTGCCCTCATCAAGTCGCGCGACGGCCTCGAGATCCCGCGCGGCGCCCTCGACATCACGCTCTATCGCGACGACCTGCAGACGGTCGGTCCGCGCCCCGTGGTCGGCAAGACGGACCTGCCGTTCGACCTCGAGGGGAAGCTGATCGTGATCGTCGACGACGTGCTCTACACGGGCCGCACCGTGCGCGCCGCCCTCGACGAGCTCGCCGACTTCGGCCGTCCCGCGCGCATCGCGCTGGCGGTACTGGTGGACCGCGGCGGGCGCGAGCTGCCGATCCACGCCGACATCATCGGCAAGAAGGTGGACATCGCGGCCAGCGACCGCGTGGACGTGCACGTGAGCGAGCTCGACCAGAAGGACGCGGTGACGATCGTGCGGCGGGACGCGGCATGAGCGCCCCGCTCGGGAAGGACCTCGTCGGTCTCGAGGGGCTGTCCCGGGAGCAACTCCAGCTCGTGCTGGACGCGGCGGAGGGGTTCAAGGAGGTCTCGGAACGCGCGATCAAGAAGGTGCCGACGCTCCGCGGCCAGACGATCGTCAACCTGTTCTTCGAGGCCTCCACGCGCACGCGCGTGAGCTTCGAGTTCGCCGAAAAGCGGCTCTCGGCCGACACGGTCAACGTCGCCTCGTCGGGCTCCAGCGTGTCCAAGGGCGAGACCCTCGTGGACACCGCGCGCAACCTCGAGGCGATGCGCATCGACATGGTGGTGATCCGCCACCCGTCGAGCGGGGCCGCGCGCTTCCTCGCGGAGCGGATCAAGTCGAACGTGATCAACGCGGGCGACGGCACGCACGAGCACCCGACGCAGGGGCTGCTCGACATGCTCACCCTGCGCGACAAGTTCGGGAAGCTCGACGGCCTCAAGGTGTGCCTGTGCGGCGACGTCCTGCACTCGCGCGTGGCGCGCTCGAACATCTTCGGTTTGCGCACGATGGGTGCCGAAGTCGCGATCTGCGGTCCGCGCTCGCTCCTGCCGGGCGACGTCGGGCAGCTCGGCGTCACCGTCTTCGACCGCATCGAGGCGGCGATCGAGTGGGCCGACGCGCTCAACGTGCTGCGCCTCCAGCTCGAGCGCATGAGCGCGGGCTACATCCCCTCGCTGCGCGAGTACAACCGCGTCTTCGGCGTCACGCGCGAGCGGCTCGACCGCGCGCCGCGCGACCTCCTCATCCTCCACCCCGGGCCGATGAACCGCGGGGTGGAAATCGACTCCAACGTGGCCGACGGCCCCCACTCCGTGATCCTCGACCAGGTGACGAACGGCGTCGCCGTGCGCATGGCGGTGCTCTACCTCCTCGCCGGTGCGCGCGCCGAGCCCTCGCGCGGGGGCGACGCCCGATGAGCCCCCGGCCGGCCTTCCACCTCCAGCACGACGAGTCCGTCCGATGAGCACGTGGTCGGCGTTCCACTTCCAGCGCGACGACACCGCCCGATGAGCACGCAACCGGTCCTCCTCAAGGGCGGGCGCCTCGTCGACCCGTCGCAGAACCTCGACGCCGTCGGCGACCTGCTGGTGCAGGACGGCAAGGTCGTCAAGGCGGGCGGCAAGATCGCCGGTCCCGACGGCGCCATCGTCATCGACGCGAAGGGCAAGGTGGTGAGCCCCGGCTTCATCGACGTGCACTGCCACCTGCGGGAGCCCGGGCGCGAGGACGTGGAGACGATCCAGTCCGGCGCCGAGTCGGCGGTGGCGGGCGGCTTCACGGCCGTCTGCGCCATGCCCAACACCAACCCGGTCACCGACAACCAGGCGGCCGTCGGCTTCATCATCCGCCAGGCGCAGCGCGCGAACGCGGCGCGCGTCTATCCCATCGGCGCGATCTCCGTGGGCCAGCTCGGGCAGGCGATGGCGGAGATGGGCGAGATGGTCGGCGCGGGCGCCGTCGCCGTGAGCGACGACGGGAAGCCGGTGGTGTCGGCGCAGCTCATGCGCACCACGCTCGAGTATGCCCGCTCGTTCGGCATTCCCGTGGCCGACCACTGCGAGGAGCCCACGCTCGCGCACGGCGGCGCGATGAACGAGGGGGTGGTGTCCGCGCGCCTCGGCCTCAAGGGGATTCCCGACGAGGCGGAGGAGATCATGGTCATCCGCGACATCCTCCTCGCGCGGCGCACGGGCGGCCACGTCCACCTGTGCCACATGAGCACCAAGGGCTCGGTGGAGCTGATCCGCTGGGGCAAGGATCGCGGCATCAACGTGACCGCCGAGGTCTGCCCGCATCACCTCCACCTCACGGAGGACGCGGTCGAGGGGTACAACACGCACGCCAAGATGAACCCGCCGCTCCGCACCTGGGCCGACGTCGAGGCGCTGCGCGCGGCGGTGAAGGACGGCACGATCGACTGCGTCGCGACCGACCACGCACCGCACCACTACGACGAGAAGGAGCGCGAGTTCTCCGACGCGCCCAACGGCATCGTCGGGCTCGAGACGGCGCTCGCCGTGGTGCACACCGCGCTCGTGTCGTCGGGCGTGATCGGACTGCCGGACCTCGTGAACCGGATGTCGGTGATGCCGGCCAAGGTGTTCCACCTGCCGGGCGGCACGCTGCGCGCTGGGAGCGTGGCCGACGTGACGGTGTTCGATCCCGCCGAGACGTGGACCGTGGACGCGACCCGTTTCCGCACGAAGGGCCGCAACTCGCCCTGGACGGGGCGCCAGCTCACGGGCCGCGTGCATGCGACCTTGGTCGGCGGGCGGGTGGCCTGGCAGCTGGGCGGCTGAGTCGGTCCGCGTCGCGCCGGCCGGGCACGCCAGCCGGCCCCGTCGCGCGCACACGTGTCAGGGCATGTCCCCGGCGGCGACGGGGTGACGGCCGGTGACGGAACTCACACCCTCCCGGGGGGCTGATTCGGTAGATTGGAAAGTTCGACGGGTCCGGGTGTCCGGACCTTCCCCCCGGAAATCCCCGTGACCGCACCAACGCCCGCCACCGACCTGGCAGCCCTGCTCGCGGAGCGCGACCGCGTCGAAGCGTGGCTCGCCGCGCTTGACGGCCGCCGCGAAACCACGCCGCCGGCCGTCTTCGAGAAGGTGCAGCGCGATTACGGCGCGCGCCTCGAGGGACTCACGGCGCAGCTCAAGGAACGCGACCGCGAACTCGAGCAGCGCGTGACCGCGCTGGCCGCCGCCCTCACGGCGGTGGAGCAGGAGCAGCAGGCCAAGCAGGAGGCGCGCGCCGAGGCCGAGCTGCGCCACGCCGTGGGGGAATACACCGAGGCGCAGTGGGCGACCGTGGCCAGGGAGTCCGACACGGAGCTCACGGCGATCGAGGCCCGCCGGGCCGAGTGCGCGCGCGATCACCAGGCCGCGCTGGCGCTGCTCGCGTCGGTGCGCCGTCCGGCGACGCCGGCGGTCCCGGCGCCCGCCGCCCAGCCGCGCCTGACGCCCGCCCCGAGCGCCGCCATCCCGCCCGCTCGGCCCGTCGCCTCGACGCCGCCGCGCGCCGCGACTCCCGCGGCCGGCGTACCGGTCATGCCGCCTGCGACGCCGCCCAAGCCGGCCGCGGCGATCACGCCGCATGACGCCGGCGCGAGCATCAAGACGCCGGCAAGCGACGAGTTGGCGTTCCTCAGTTCGCTGGCCGCCGATGTCGCGCGCCGCAGCGGCACCGCGAAGGCCGTGACCGACGCGGCGCCCGCTGCGGCGCCGGCGCCCGCTTCAGCCCCGCTCGCTTCGGCGCCGAGCGCACCGGCGCCCGTTGCGCCCGCACCGCGTCCGTCGCGTCCGGTGACGGCTGCCGAGACTGCGGCACCGGCGCGCCCGTCACGGCCGGTGGCCGCCGAAGCAGCGCCGGTGGTGGACCAGCGCCGCACGACGATTCCCGCGCCCGTGCCCGCCGAGCCCGTGGACACGGGAGTGCCGCCCGAGCACGCGGCGCTCACCGACGCCGACGTGAACGTGCCGCGCGGCTCGCATCACTTCACGCCGCCCTCGGTGCCCGCGCGGCGCCAGACGTCGCCGCGCGTCAACTCGCGCGACTCGGCCTCGATCCTCCGCCGCGCGCAGACCGATCACGTGAAGTCGCTCAAGTGCGTCGAGTGCGGGACCCTCAACCTGCCCACCGAATGGTACTGCGAGAAGTGTGGCGCGGAGCTCTCCGCGCTGTGACGATCCGGCGCACGCGCGCGCTGACGGCGGCGGTGCTCACCAGCACCGCCGTTCTCGTTTCGGGCACCGCCTCGCTCGCGCAGGGGAGCGCGCGCGCCGTGCTCTTCCGCGGGGCGCGAGTGGTCGATGGCACTGGACGCCCCGCGCGCACCGCGGACGTGCGCATCGCCGGCGGACGCAGCACCACGACTGGGGGCTCGACTCGCTGCGCGCGGGGCCGGCGGTCGTGGGCCAGGGGGTGACCACGATCGTCGTGGGCGTGGATGGGAGTTCGCACCGGCCGCTGCGCGACTTCTTCGCGCACCTCGAAGCCGCGCCGGCGGCGGTGAACGTGGCCTCGTTCGCCGGGCACGGCAGCGTGCGCGCCGAGGTGATGGGCAAGGACTTCAAGCGCATGGCGTCCGATCCCGAGATCGCGAAGATGCGCGCCCTCCTCAAGGACGACCTCGCTGCCGGCGCGCTCGGGCTCTCGACGGGACTCGAGTACGATCCCGGCATCTACTCGACGACGGCCGAGGTGGTGGCGCTCGCGCGCGACGCGGCCGCGGTGGGCGGGCGGTACACGAGCCACATCCGGAGCGAGGACCGCGCGTTCTGGGGGGCGCTCGACGAGGTGCTCACGATCGGGCGCGTGGCGCGGATTCCGGTGAACATCTCGCACATCAAGCTCGCGCAGCGTTCGCTCTGGGGCAAAACGGACACGCTGCTCCGCATCCTCGACCAGGCCCGCGCGAGCGGCATCGACCTCACGGCCGACGTCTACCCGTACACGTTCTGGCACAGCACGATCACGGTGCTGTTCCCGGATCGCGACTTCCAGAACCGGCCGAGCGCCGAGTACGCGCTCACCGAAGTGACGAGCCCCGAAGGGGTGCTCATCTCGCGCTTCGCCCCCGAGCCCGCGTACGAGGGCAAGACGCTGGCCGAGATCGCGCGGCTGCGCGGCACCGACGGGCCGCAGACGCTGATGGACCTGATCCGGCTCACGAAGGACGGCGAGCTGGACGAGGGGATCATCGCGACGAGCATGGCGGAGGCCGACGTGGCGCGGCTCATCGCGTGGCCATGGGCCAACGTGTGCTCCGACGGCTCGCTCGTGGGGCGGCATCCACGCGGCTGGGGGAGCTTCCCCAAGGTGCTGGCGATGACCCGCGCCGCGGGATCGCCGTCGCTCGAGCAGGTCGTGCACAAGATGACGGGGCTGGCCGCTCGGAACGCGGGGATCCCGGGGCGCGGCACGATCACGCCCGGCATGGCGGCCGACCTGGTGCTGTTCGACGCCACCGCCGTGCGCGACCGCGCGACGCCGCAGCAGCCGATGGCGCAGGCGGAGGGGATCCGCGGCGTCTGGGTGAACGGCGCGCTGGTGTTCGATGGCGCGCGCCCGACCGGGGCGACGGCGGGGCAGGTGATTCGCCGGGCGTCGCGCTGAGCGCGAGGCGGGCGAACGCGACGAGGGCCGCGCTCCACTCGGAGCGCGGCCCTCGGACGCGTCGTGGGACGCGGGTTACTTGGCCTTGGCGATGCGGCTCTTGCGACGCGCGGCGTTGTTGGCGTGCACGAGGCCCTTGCGGGCGGCGCGATCGAGCAGCTGCACGGCGGCCTTCTTCTGCGCGGGCGTCGCCCCCGTCGCCTCGGCCTTCTTGAGCGCGGAGCGCAGCGCCGACCGCTGGGCCCGGTTGCGCGCCTGGGCGGCGCGCGACTTGCGCATGTCCTTCTTGGACGACTTGAGATTCGGCACTCGGTGGGACT